>CAYNMN010000042.1:0-15451 GCA_964398305.1 uncultured Oscillospiraceae bacterium | reverse complement strand
TCTCGTCGTTGGAGACGCGGCGGGACTCGCTCTGGATGGCGGACTCGACGGGGATGACGCGCATCATGCCCTGGCCGACCGGCACATAGGGCGCGAGCGGCGCTATGCGGCGGCGGGTGTATTCCTCAAAGCATTCGGCGATGACGGGGTATTTCTCAACGTTTTCGGAGTTGCCGACCATCATCTCCATGATGCCGGGGACCCAGATCGGGAGATAGTAGTTCTCCACTCCGTCCTTCTTGGCGTAGCGGCAGAAGCCGAGCTCGCCGAGCCTGTCGAGGCACCTCGTGACGACGTCGATGTCCATATGTACTCTGCGGGACACCTCGGCGGCGGTCACGTCCTTGCGCACTCTCAGGCCCATGGCGACCTTCGCCATCTCGTCTGTTAAGCAGCAGTCAAGGATCTTGTACTCGGGGTCGTTCGGCGTCACGCCGGTATAGGTCCCGCACTGGAGACTGACATAGGTCGCGAGCTTGAGAATTGCTGGTCTCATTAACACATTCCCCCTGTATTTAATTTAATTTGCTTCTCAAACTATCTAAGCCGGATCTCTCTGCGAAGAAAACGCCCGAATGCTCTTATGCGTTCCACTCCCTTACCTCGCGGCGCAGCCAGTCGGCCCACTTGTCGACGCCCTCGCCCGTGCGGGCGGAGATGGGAATGATCTCTATGTTGGGGTTGAGCCTGCGCGCCCGCTCGCTCACGGCCTCGATATTGAAGTCGAAGTAGGGCAGCACGTCTATTTTGTTGATGATGAGGCAGTCCACCACGGTGAACATGAGCGGGTACTTCAGGGGCTTGTCGTCGCCCTCCGGGACGGAGAGGATCATCGCGCTCTTGGAGGCGCCGGTGTCGAACTCGGCGGGGCAGACGAGGTTGCCGACGTTCTCGAGCACGGCGAGGTCGACGTCGGAATCATCCAGCGCGGCGAGACCCTGACGGGTCATCTCGGCCGTGAGATGGCACATGCCGCCCGTGTGGAGCTGCACGGCCTTCGCGCCCGCGCCCTGCACCGTATAGGCGTCCACATCCGAGTCGATGTCGGCCTCGATTATGCCTATGCGCAGCTCCTCCTGCAGCGCCTTTATGGTGGCCACAAGGGTGGTGGTCTTGCCGCTGCCGGGGGAGCTCATCAGGTTGAGCAGGAAGGTCTTGTCGCGCTTGAGCTGCTCGCGGAGCTTGGCGGCCTCGCGGTCGTTGTTGGCGAATACGCTTTCTTTTATTTCGATGGTCTTGAGCATGTCGGTCTGCTTCCTTTCTTTTGTCGCGAAATAATATAAAATATAAAACGGACGGCGAAAATAATTGTCCGATCTGGCACACAATTCTGTTCATAGTTTAACACAGCGTTATTCCATAGTCAAACAGGAAAGTGGACAATCACGCCGCGCCGTCAGGCCATGCCCATCACGCCGAAGATATACTCGCGCTCAAAGCTGTTGGCGCGGTTGTATCGCCCGAGATACAGCAGCTCCGAGCTGTCGCCGCTCAGACGGTTGACGCGCTGCTCGCAGGTGAGCAGCACCGTGTAGCCGCGCTGTGTGAGCACCTCCTGCGCCTCGGGACAGCCGAGACCGAAGGGGTAGGCGTAGGTGACGGGGCGGGCGATGCCGTACAGGGCGAGGCCCGCCTCAAGCGTCTCGGTGTCGGCGGTCAGCATGCGCCTGTATTCGTCCGCCGGCTCCGCGGCGTTGATGCGGCAGCCCCGACGCCCGCCGGTCAGGGAATGCAGCGCCTGCGAGTGACCGGCTATCTCCACACGCCCCGAGGCCGCGCACTCGGCGACCGCCGGCCAGGAGAGATAGGAGTATTGCAGATGGTGATCCTCGCGCGCGGTATAGGCGTCGGCGTAGCTCCCGACGACCGCAAGCACCGCGCACATGTCATATTTTTCCAGAAGCGGCAGAGCGTAACTGAGGAAGCTCTCCTGCCCGTCATCAAAGGTTATCATCACGGGCTTGTCTGGCAGCGCGGTCTCTCCGGCGCACCAGGCCGAGAGCTGCGCACCGGTCACGGATTCGTAGCCGTGCTCCGAGAGCCACCGCAGGTCGCCCTCAAAGGTCTCCGGCGACACGACATAGTCGCCGAGATAGTCCTTGTCGGCGCAAATATGGTGGTACATGAGTATGGGCAGGTCAACGCCGTCCTCGGCGGAGCCTGTGGCAAGAGCGAATGTGAGCGCGGTAAGCGCCGTAAGGACGGCGGCAATACAGATTATCAGCCGGCGCATAAAAAAGCCTCTTTCCCCGACCGGGTCGTTTTTTGATAGCATGTCCGAAAACGGCCCCGGATACCGCGCCAAAAACCGGAAAAAAGGGGAAAAATATCGCGGGAGGAAGCTCCTCCCGCGATAAGGTCAATAATTCTTTGCGTAATATCTCACGGCCACGCCGTAGGCTATGGTGGCGTCCGCGCTGCCGTCGTTCATGGCGTTGAAGCAGGCCGGCATCCCGCCTGTTACGCGGGTTATCTGGTCGAGCTTGTTCATGAGCTTCGGATCGCTCTCGAGTAGCTCCATAAACATCGCGTCGGCGTCGATAACGAGCGTCGCGTGTCTGAGTCTCGCCACGCTCCCGATGCCGGAGCCGGAGCGGGTGACAAGCACGATGGAGCTTGTCATATAGGGCTCGGAGACCGTATATTTGCTGGTGTCGGCCTCGAGCGCAAGCCCGCCCCAGGCGACGTCGATGTTCCCGGAGGAGAGCTCGGCATAGGCGTTTTTGGTCTCTATGCTCTGGAATCTGACGTCCCAGCCCAGACGCTCGCAGACGGCGCGGACCACGGCGACGTCGAAGCCGTCATAGCTGCCGGCGCTGTTTATGTAGCTCATGGGGAACACATCCGCGTCCACGCCGACGATTATCGAGCGATAGGGCAGAGCGCCGAGTGCGTCGAGCGCGCCCGCGTCCTTCGTGAAGGTGGTGTCGTCCTTGCCGAACCACTGCAGAGCGAGATTGGATATCACGCCCTCCGCCGCGAGCGTCTGCACGCAGCCGTCGATATAATAGCGTATGAAATCGTCGTTGCGGAAGCCGATCCGGAACTCCAGCTCCGAGAAGGTCTTGAGGATTCTGTAATTCCCGTCGGTATTCGAGCCGCAGGCGCTCGCGGACAGGAGCAGGCAGACGGCGAGTATGAGCGCCGCCGCTCGGCGTATTTTTTTAATCTCTCTCACCCCGCCGATGCAAAAAGTTTGCGCGCGCCCTTCCCGGCACGCGCAATACATAATATAGTAATCTTCCCCGCAGTTCAAGGGGAAATTGTTAAAATTCGCGAGCTATTGGCCGAAACGCGAGAGGAACAGCCGGGTGCGCTCCTGAGTGGGCGAGGTTATGATCTCCGGCCCGCCCTGCTCAACGATCACGCCGTCGTCCATGAAGATGATATGGTCGGAGACGTCCCGGGCAAAGGCCATCTCGTGCGTGACGATCACCATGGTCATGCTCTCGTCGGCAAGCTGCTTTATTACCTTGAGCACCTCGCCCGTCAGCTCGGGGTCGAGCGCGCTCGTCGGCTCGTCAAAGCAGAGGATGTCGGGACGCAGCGCCAGCGCCCGGGCTATCGCCACGCGCTGCTGCTGGCCGCCGGAGAGCTGATGCGGGTAGTGCCCCGCCCGATCGGACAGCCCCATGCGCGCGAGCAGGGTACGGCCGTTTTCCCCGATCTCGGCGAGAATGGCCTTTTTATTCTCCTTGAAGCCCGGCTTTTCCTGCGCGAGCAGGCTTTCGGCGAGCGTGACGTTCTCAAGCGCCGTGTACTGCGGGAAAAGGTTGAAGCTCTGGAACACCATGCCGAAGTGCAGGCGCTTTTTGCGCACCTCGCTCTCCTTCTGTGTGGAGAGGTCGGCGGCGTCGAATATAACTCTGCCGTCCACGGAGATCACGCCCGCGTCGGGCGTCTCGAGAAAGTTGAGACAGCGCAGCAGCGTGGTCTTGCCGCTGCCGGAGGAGCCGATTATCGACAGAGCGCGCCCCTGCTCAAGTTCAAAGCTGATGTCGCGCAGCACCTCGGTTTCGCCGAAGCTCTTGCCGAGACCCTTTACTTCCAATGCGTTCATCTCATTCGCCCCCTCATCTGAAATACTCGAGCCTGCGCTCGAGGTAGCCGAGCAGAAGCGTGAGCAGTCCGCTGAATACGAGATAGTATATGCCCGTGAAGAACAGCGGCCATATCTCGCCGGATATGCCCTGACTGCCCTTCAAAAACGCCTGTCCGGCCCAGATGAGCTCCTGCAGCGCTATAACGCGGGCGAGCGAGGTGTCCTTGACGAGGGTGATTATCTCGTTGGAGATGGGCGGCAGGATGCGCTTTATCATCTGCAGCAGCGTGACCTTGTAAAAGATCTGCGAGCGGGTCATGCCCAGCACGAGCCCAGCCTCCTGCTGACCGACCGGCACGCCCTGGATGCCGCCGCGGAAGATTTCGGAGAAATAGCAGGCGTAGTTGAATACGAACGCTATGGCAGAGGCGAGAAAGCGCCCGTTCTCACTGCTGCCCCAAATGGGCTTGCCGAGCACCAGCCCGGGGAAATAAAAGATGATGAGCAGCTGCAGCATCAGCGGCGTGCCGCGCACGACCCAGACGACAAAGCGCGTAAACACCCGCAGCGGGCTGAAGCGCGACATCGAGCCGAAGGATATAATCAGCCCCAGCGGGATCGCGCCGACAAGCGTCACGGCGAAGAGCTTGAGCGTTTGAAGGAAACCGACGTTAAGGGCGTTGATAACGGTTGCGAACATAGAGCACCGCCTTGCGATTTCATTTTACTCACTGACAGGGTAAAACGGGGGCTGGTCTCTCAGCCCCCGTAATTATTGGCAGAAGCGCTGTTTTACTGGGCGATTATCGCGGCCTGGACGCCGTAGGTCTCCGCGACGGCCATCATGGAGCCGTCGGCATAGGAGGCGGCGAAGAAGTCGTTGAGCGCGGCGGTGAGATCGCTGCCGGTGCGGAAGCCGACGCCGTACTCCTCGCTGTTGAGCCCGACAGTGTAGGTAAGAGCCTCGTAGCCCGTGCCCGCGCCGACCATGGCGGCGGCCATCAGAGAGTCGATAACGGCGGCGTCGCAGGTGCCGGCGGCGACCTCCATAATGGCGTCGGACTGGGCAAGGACCTCGGTGTAGGTAAGGCCGAGCTCGGAGACCACGATCTCGCCGGCGGAGCCGTCCTCAACGGCTATGTTCAGACCGGAGAGGCTCTCGACGGTCTGGTACTGATCGGCGACGTCAGCGGGGACGATGACGATCTGGGCATTGTTGCAGTATGCCTTGGAGCAGCTCATGGCGGACAGCACCTCGTCGATGAGCGTCATGCCGTTCCATACGCAGTCGATGGTCTTGCCGTCGAGCTCGAGGATCTTGTTGCTCCACTCGATCTCCACGAACTGCACCTCAACGCCGAGACTCTCGGCGAAGGCGGCGGCCATGTCGGCGTCAAAGCCTATCCAGTTGCCGTCCGCGTCCTGATAGTCCATCGGCGCGAAATCGGTGATCCCGACGACCAGAACGCCCTTGTCCTTTACATAGGCGAGGTCGCTGTCGTCGGCGGCCTTCTGGGGGGCGCTGCCGCAGGCGCAGAGAACGAACAGCATGGACAGAGCGAGCATAAGAGCAAGAATCTTTTTCATTTTACATTCCTCTTTCGTGTGGGGTTTTGTTTTTTACGTTGCCATATTACCACATTAGCGAAATAAAGCAAGAGTTATTTTCGATATACTTGTGCGTTTTCTGCACAGGTGTACCGCCGCGCTGCCCGGATGCTCCGCGTCAGCCGTGTTATCGCGCTGTGGGCGCGCGGCGGACGCGGGAACAATGCCGTCGGCGGTATTGACATCTTGCCTTAATTGCATTACAATAACTAATGCAAAGGTGGTGAACGGCGTTGCTGCTCAGACTGGACTTCTCGGCGGAGACACCGATATATCAGCAGATACGCGACCAGATAGTTATGGGCATAGCCTCCGGCGAGCTGCGGCGCGGCGAGCGGCTGCCCACGATACGCGCCCTTGCCGACGAGGCGGGCGTGAACATGATGACCGTGAACAAGGCCTATGCGCTCCTCAAGCAGGAGGGCTACATCACGACCGACCGGCGCGGCGGCACCACCGTCGCTCCCGCGCCGGAGCGCGGGGCGCTCTCGCCCTCGTCGGAGGAGGCGCTGCGCGTCATAATCTCTGAGGCGCGGCTCTCCGGCATGGACAGGGCCGATTTCCTCGGCCTGTGCCAGCGGCTATATACAGAAGGGAGGGGCGCGAAATGAGCGATCTCACCTTCGGCCTGATTATGTATCTTGTGATGCTCCCCGTGCTGATCGTCATGTGCGTGATGCTCACGAACGAGACGAAGCCCAAGAAAAACATCATCCTCGGCGTGACCGTGCCGTTCAGCGCGCAGTCTGACCCCGCCGTGGAGGAGCTCTGCGGCCGCTTTGTGCGCCGCCTTCGCATAGCCACGCTCATTATGGCGCTGCTCGGCGTGCCGATGCTGCTGCTGCCGTGGTTTTCCGTGCAGCTCACGGTCTTTCTTGTCTGGATGCTCATCGTCATCTCGGTGCCCTATGTGCTCTATATCCGCGCGCATCTCAGGCTCAAGGCGCTCAAGACCGAACGGCGCTGGTACCCCCGCCGCGACGCCTCGCGCGAGACGGTGGTGGATATGTCCGTAGCCGCCGCGCCGCAGCGCAGGCTCTCGGCGTGGCTGTTCCTGCCGCCGCTCGCGGTGAGTCTTGTGCCCGCCTTCTTCGAGCTTATAGGGGGCAGCGGCGCGGAGCGGACGGGGTGGCTGATCCTGAGCCTCTCCTTCGCCTTCACCGTGCTGCTCGGCGCGGTGCTCTATCCGATCATCTTCCGCCTGCGCACGGATGTGGCGGGCGGCGACGCGGACGTAAATGCCGCTCTCACGAACGTGCGCCGCGCCGCGTGGGCAAGAGCGTGGATATATATCGCGTGGACCACGGCGCTCGTCAGTCCCGCCGCGTGGCTGCTCAAAAGCAGCGAGCTCGGCCAGCTCGCGGTGATAATCGCCTATATCCTCGCGCTCATGGCGCTGTGCCTGGTCACGGAGCTCGGTCTGCGCAGGAGTCAGGAGAAGCTCACCGCCGCGGGCACGGACGACTATATCGACGAGGACGAGCACTGGCCGCTCGGAATGTTCTACTACAACGAAAACGACGCCCATCTCACGGTGAACGACCGCGTGGGCATGAACATGACCATAAATCTCGCCAAGCCGCTTGGGAAGATACTCATGGGGATTACGGCGCTCATCATAGTCCTGATGCCGCTTGTCGGCGTCTGGGTGATGGGCGTGGAGTTCTCGCCGACCCGCGCGGAGGCGGGCGCGGAGAGCGTGGAGATCATTCACCTCACAAGGCAGTTCGCCATCGCGTATGACGACGTCACGGCGCTCGAGCTCATAAGCGAGCTGCCGGAGACGGCGCGGGTGAACGGCACGGGGCTTGACACCCTGTGCCTCGGTAAATTTGATGTTGAGGGCTACGGACTGTGCCGGGTCTGTCTCGACCCCACGGCGGGCCCTTACATCGTCGCCCATGCGGGCGGCGGAACATATATCTTCAGCCTCGATACACCGGAGGCAACGGAAAATCTATACATATATCTTGGGAGTGAAGCTAATGCTTAGGATCGAACATCTCACAAAGACTTACGGGGACAAGAGGGCCGTGGACGATCTCTCGCTGCACATAGAGCGCGGGGAGATATACGGCTTCATCGGGCACAACGGCGCGGGCAAGACCACCACCATCAAGGCCTGCTGCGGCATCCTGGACTTCGACGGCGGCGATATATTCATCGACGGCAGGTCGATAAAGACCGACCCCATCGAGTGCAAGCGCATCCTCGCCTACATCCCGGACAACCCCGATCTCTATGAGTTCATGAGCGGCATAAAATATCTCAACTTTGTCGCGGACGTCTACGGCGTGAGTGCCGAGGACAGGCAGCAGCGCATAAAGCGCTACGCCGATATGTTTGAGATCACGAGCGATCTCGCCCAGCCCATATCCGCCTATTCCCACGGCATGAAGCAGAAGCTCGCGGTCATCTCCGCGCTCATCCACGACCCCAGGCTCATAATTATGGACGAGCCCTTCGTGGGTCTCGACCCCATCGCCACGCACAAGCTCAAGGAGGTAATGGCGGAGATATGCGCTCGCGGCGGAGCGATATTCTTCTCCACCCACGTCCTTGAGGTGGCGGAGAAGCTCTGCGACAGGGTAGCAATAATCAAGCAGGGGCGTCTGGTGCGCACGGGCAGCATGGAGGAAGTTAAGGGCGACAGCTCGCTCGAGCAGGTCTTCCTTGAGCTGGAGGAGGAGAAATAATGTTCGGTGCTCTTCTCAGAACGCGCCTGCTCGCAATGGGCTCCATGTGGTTCAAGCGCTCAGCTGTCGGCAAGCGCAGCCGCTCTCCACTGGCAAAGCTCGGCTTCGCGGTGCTGGCCGTATATGTCGTCGGCTGCTTTATCTTCATGTTCGGGAATATGTTCTACGCGCTCTGCGCGCCGCTCGTCTCCGCCGGCCTCGGCTGGCTGTATTTCGCGCTCGCCGGGATAATGACCTTCGCGCTCTGCTTCATCGGCAGCGTGTTCACCGCGCAGAAGCAGCTCTTCGACGCGCAGGACAACGACCTGCTCCTCGCCATGCCCATTCCGCCCACTATGATACTCGGCTCGCGTATGCTCATGCTCCTCGCGCTCACGGTGGCGTTCGAGCTGCTGGCCATCGTGCCTGCGGGCGTCGTGTACTGCCTGCTCTTCACCCCGACGGCGCGCGGGATAATAGTGTTCATAGTCTGCGCGCTTTTCCTGCCGCTGCTCGTGATGACCTTCTCGAGCGCCTTCGGCTGGCTGCTGCACGTTATCACCTCGCGCGTGCGCAACAAGTCGCTCGTCGGCATGGTCTGCTCGCTCGCCTTCCTCGCCGCGTATTTCTATGCTTTCTCCAACATGAACAGCTACCTCACAAGGCTCGTCGCTGACAGCGCGGGCATAGCCTCGTCTCTCAAGGGCGGCGCCTACCCCGCATGGGCCTTCGGCTCGGCCATAGCGGACGGGAGCGTTTCGGGCCTGCTCGGCTGGCTCGCCTGCTGCGCGGCGCCCTTCGGAATGGTTTACATAATCCTATCCAAGAACTTTATTAAGGTCACGACCGCAAAGCGCGGCGCGGCAAAGATAGAGTATAAGGAGAAGGCCGCGAGGGTCAGGAGCGTGCCGCGGGCGCTGATGGGGCGCGAGCTGCGCCGCTTCGCCTCGAGCGCGATGTATATGATGAACGCGGGGCTCGGCAGCGTATTCGCTCTCGCCGCGGCCGTGGCCGCCGTGATCTATGCGCCCACGCTGCGGGAGATGTTCCTGTCGCCGGAGTTTGCCGGCTTCGGCTCGGCGGCCGCCGCCGGAGCGCTGTGCCTTGTCGGCTCCACCAACTTCGTCTCCGCGCCGTCGGTGTCGCTGGAGGGGAAAAACCTCTGGATAATCCGCTCGATGCCGGTGGCGACCAATAAGGTGCTCAGAGCAAAGGTGAACACGCACATCGCCGTCACGGCCCCGCCGGTGCTCATTGCCTCCGTGGTGCTCGCGGTGATACTGCGCCCCGGCGCTCTCGCGGTGCTCGGCATACTGCTCGCGCCGCAGCTCATGGTGCTCTTCTGCGCATATATCGGCGTGACGTTCAACCTGCTCTTCCCGCGCCTTGATTTTATCAACGAGGTCGCGGCGGTCAAGCAGAGCATGTCCACGTTCCTGAGCATGTTCGGCAGCTGGGCCGTCGTCGGAGCGGGCGTCGGGCTCTATTTCCTGTTCGACTCGTTTTTGAGCGCGGAGGTATATGTGCTGCTGTTCTCCGTGCTGCTGCTCGGCGTCAGCCTTCTGCTCGACCGCTGGCTTGAGCGCGGCGGCGCAAAACGCTTTGAGGAGCTGTAAAGCGTCTCCCGGTTGAAAGCGAATAATAACACGTCCCCGCGGTCACAGACCGCGGGGACGTGCTGCAGCTTGTCGAATAAGCCCCGGCCATATTCTTATATGCGCTTGAGAAGCTCCTCACGCTTTTGGTTGAATTCCTCATCGGTCAGCACGCCCGCGTCGTAGAGCTCCTTGAGCTTGGAGAGCTTGTTGAGCGCGTCGGGGTCGCGCTCCGGAGCGGCAGCGCGCTGCGCGGCGGGACGGCCAGCGCCCTGCTGCGGCGCGGCGCTCGCGGCGGCGGAGAACCCGGACATCAGCTCCGGGCAGCAGAGCTGCATCCCCGCAAACAGCAGCGCGGCGGCAAACAGCAACTTGAACAGGACGGATGTGATCATATGGAGGCTTAGACCGGTCGTCACCACCCAGATGAGCGAGGCGAGCAGGGAGACGGCTGCGGGCAGAAACCAGAGCTTTTCCAGAGCGCTGCCTATCTGCTCCAGGCTCCCGACGATGCGCGGCAGCACCATGAGCAGCAGCAGAGCGGCCGCGCCGAGCTCCAGAAGCTGTGCCAGAAGGTACACGGAGAAGGCGCCGTTTACGAGCAGTCTGACGACCGAGATCAGACCGTACAGCGTCAGCAGGCCGACGCCGACGGTCTGGACGGTATAGTTGCGGTCCATGAAAAAGCCTACGGCGGCAGTGGCGTAGGCGGCGAGCAGCAGCACGGCAAGCCAGCCCATGGAGACGCCGTATCCTGATATCAGGGAGCGAGCCAGGTTGACAAGCAGTCTCGCGCCGCAAACGGAAAAGAGTATTCCGGCAAAGAGCCCTGCGGGCTCGGTATTTTTTGTCGGCTGTGCCGGCGCGGAGCCGGTGGTGTATTCGTTCATGTGATCTCTCCTTTAAGTCCGATCAAGGAGCTCTTTCTTTTTGGCTGCGAACTCCTCGTCGGTGATGACTCCGGCGTCATGGAGCTTCGCAAGCTCCGCGATCTTGTTGAGCGCGTCGGGGTCGCGCTCCGGAGCGGCCGCGCCGTTGAAGCTGTCGGACATCCTGTCCAGCGAGCGGCTGATGGCGTCGTCGCCTACCCGCTCGTGCGTGCCGTCGCCATACACGGCGTCGCCGAAGGCGAGGATGCAGGCGAAGATGAACGGCAGAAACACGAGCCCTACGCCGAAGCCCGTGCTCTTGTTGAAGGCGTGGGCGAGATCGATGTTGAGCTTGACGGCTATGTAGATGTTGTAGAACGGGATCAGGAGATAGAGCATCTGCCAGCCGTTGCCGTAGAGCATCTCGAAAAGCACATAGGTATTGTATAGGGGGACGATGCCCTCCCAGCCCTCGCGGCCCATCTTCTGGAAATACCGCCACTGCGCCGCCATGGTGATCAGGAAGGCGATAATACTGATAATTGTCATTTTACATCCTCCGGCTTGTTGCTTGAGCACATATTACTATCCGTGAAAAGCATTGTCAATCCAGCGTGCATTCCCAGCCAATGCTCAAAAGACCGCTCACGCCGCCGCCGTCGGCTCTCGCGGCGTACAGGCGCGCGGGCGTCTGCGGGTCGTGCTCGCCGCATGCTTCGGCGAAGCGCCGCCAGCTTTCCGGAAATTCCGCGCCCGCGCCGCCCTTGGCGAAGGCGGGACGCATTCCGAGAATGTCCGCATACCACTCGCAGAGCGGCTGTGTCGCCGGCAGCGTCGCGAGTATTTCCGCGCCGCCGGAAAAGGCCGCGTCCCTGAGCGCGCGGGCAACGGCTGTTGCCGCGCCGAGACCGCGGTGGGCGGGAAAGGTGGCCATCGCGTAGATATAGGCGCAGCTCTCGCCCCGGCAGCGCGCGCCCGAGAGCGCATAGCCGCCGGATATGATCGCCCCGTCCTTAACGGCGACAGCCGCCGTGCCGGGGGAGTAGAGCAGACTGAAGAAGGCGTCTATCAGCTCGTCCCCGTCGCCGAACACCTCGCGCCAGAGCGCCTTGAGCTCCGGCTCGTCCCCGGCGCGGGAGAGCCGCACGTTATAGTCGGACATATCAGCTCCCCGCCCCGTCAATAGGTGTGCGTGCAGACCGCGCGGATCTCCGCCTGCAGCGTCTTGAGATCGACGAAGGTCTCGGGCTTGCGGTTGGGGTCGCGCAGCAGCGCGGCGGGGTGATAGAGCGCCATGACCTTCCGCCCGTCCACCTCGAACCACTGCCCGTGCTCCTTCGAGATCTTGAAGTCCGCGCGGATAAACTTCATCGCCGAAATGCGCCCGAGACATACTATGAGCTTGGGGTCGATAAGCTCGATCTGGTCGCGCAGCCACCCGGCGCAGGCGGCCTGCTCGGTCTCGAGCGGGTCGCGGTTCTTCGGCGGGCGGCACTTGACCATGTTGGCGATATATATTTTGCTCCTGTCGAGATCTATTAGCTCAAGCATCGTGTCGAGCAGCTTGCCGGCCCTGCCCACGAAGGGCTCGCCCTGTATATCCTCCTGCTCGCCCGGGCCCTCGCCGATTAACAGCACCTCGGCCTCCGGGCTCCCGACGCCGAAAACCACGTTTTTGCGGGTTTCCCACAGGCCGCACCTCTGGCAGATCATGCACTCGCGCTTTAGCTTATCCCAGCCTTCCATCTTCTCTTGCCTCCCTGATAAGTTTACATAATGTTTCCGCATCGTTATCCTGCGGATGATCTATCACATGCTCCAAAGCCAGCTCCAGTGCGCGGCCTATCTCCCGCCCCTTGAGACCGAGAGCGGCGAGCCCGTCCCCGCCGACGGCGAGGGTGTCGAGCGAGCGGCACTCGTCCGAGTCGAGAACGCGCTCAAGTTCCGGGTCGTCCGGGTATGCGGCTCTCGCGGTGTCCTCGCCGCAGTCGCGGAGAATGCGCTTGAAGTCCCGCGAGCCGGAGCGGAGCACGGCGACGGCGTCCGAGGTCGTTCTGACGGTTTTCGAGTCGAGCCGCAGCCCAAGCAGAAAGCCGGAGGCGGAGCGGATGCAGCGCGCGTCCTCAAGCGCCGCGCAGAGCCGGCACAGCCGGGCATACGGCGGCACGGCGGCAAGCCCCGCAAGCTCGACGCTGCCGCGCTCAAGCCGCCCGTCGAGCATACCGGCGTTTATCATATCGGCGATGATCTCCGGGCGCGGGGAGGCGAGCGTTTTGAGCAGCTCGTCGCGCACCCGCTCGGCGGAGAGCGAGCGGCAGAGCGCCGCGTTTTCAAGCGCCGCCCGGCGGGTCGCTTCCTCTATTTCAAAGCCGAGCTGCGCCGAAAAGCGGAAGGCGCGGAGCATCCTCAGCGCGTCCTCGCCGAAGCGCCGCGCGGGGTCGCCGACACAGCGGATGAGCTTTTTATCGATGTCCCCGCGTCCGCCGAAGGGGTCGCGCAGAGCGGCGCGCGAGTCCATGGCCATGGCGTTCATCGTGAAGTCGCGCCGCGCGAGATCGCCCATAAGGTCGTCCGTGAAGCTCACGGAGTCCGGGCGGCGGTGGTCGGAATAGCCGCTCTCGGCGCGGAAGGCCGTGACCTCGGCGCTGCCGCCGGGCGTGAGCACCGTCACCGTGCCGTGCTTCATGCCGATGGGGACTGTGCGCTCAAAGAGCGCGCAGACGGTCTCCGGGGACGCGGAGGAGGCGATGTCCCAGTCGTTGGGCGTCCTGCCGAGCAGAGCGTCGCGCACACAGCCGCCCACAAGATACGCCTCGTACCCCGCGGAGCCGAGAACGTCCAGAATATATATCGCAAAGTCAGGAATAACAGGCATATGAAAATCTCCGACACAGTTTTACTTATTGTAAATATAGCAATAATGTATTATAATAACACGCTGACCAAAAACACAAGCACAATCTTTTGTCATAGGAGCATATATGTTGGATTTTGAACAATATCTCAAACCGGGCGCGCGCGGCCACCTTGTGGGCGTGGGCGGAGTATCCATGTCGCCGCTGGCGGAGGTGCTCGCGGGCATGGGACTTGTGATCGACGGCTCGGATAAAAGCGAGAGCGAAAAGACCGAGCACCTGCGGTCGCTGGGCGTCGAGGTGCGTATCGGGCATTCCGCCAAGAACGTGGCGCCGGATATTGATTTCGTAGTACGCACGGCGGCGGTGGGGGACGATAACCCCGAAATAGCCGAGGCGCGCGCCCGGGGCATCCCGGTGTTTGAGCGGGCTCAGGCCTGGGGCGCGATTATGCGCGACTATGACCAGTCCGTCTGCATCTCCGGCACTCACGGCAAGACCACCACCACGAGCATGTGCACGCATATCCTCATGGCGTCCGAGCGCGACCCGACCGTTATGATCGGCGGCACGCTGCCGCTGCTGCACGCGAGCCACAGAGTCGGCGGCGGGGACACGATCGTGATGGAGTCCTGCGAGTACCATGACTCCTTCCTGTATTTCTGGCCGACCGTAGCCGTGATCCTCGATATTGAGGAGGATCATCTCGACTATTTCAAGGACCTCGACCAGATAAAAAATTCATTCCGCGAATTCGCGAGCCATGTCCCCGAAAACGGCTTCATCGTCGCCAACGAGGACGATCTCAACACTATGGAGGCGCTCGCTCCGCTCGGACGCAACATCTTCACCTTCGGTCTCACGGACGACGCCGACGTATATGCGCGCAACATCCACCGCCGGGGTGTGAACAGCGAGTTTGAGATCTGGCTGCACGACCGCAAGTTCACGGACGTCACCCTGCATGTCCCGGGGCTGCATAACATCAAAAATGCCCTTGCCGCAACGGCCGCCTGCATCTGTCTGGGCGTCCGTCCCAACGCCGTTAAGTACGGTCTCGCGGGCTTCTCGGGCGCCTGGCGCCGGTTCGAGTTCAAGGGCAAGTATAACGGCGCGGATATCTATGACGATTACGCCCACCACCCGGGCGAGCTGCGGGCTCTGCTCGACGCCGTGGAGCCGCTGGGCTACAAGCGCACGATAGTGGTCTTCCAGCCGCACACCTATTCCCGCACCTGGGCGCTGTTCGACGATTTCGTTGAGCAGCTCAAAAGGCCGGACGTCGTGTATCTTGCGGAGATATATGCTGCCCGGGAGAAGAACGAGCGCGGCATATCCTCGGCCGATCTTGCCGACAGGGTGGAGGGCGCCGTGTTTTTCGACAGCTTTGAGGAGATCGAAAATACGCTCCGCGCCGCCGCCCGTCCCGGAGACATCATAATCACCGTCGGCGCCGGCGACGTATATAAGATCGGCGAGCGCCTTATAAAATAACGCATTGGGCCGCCGTAAGGGCCGGCCCCGGAGCGCATTTCACTTCGGCGCGGGATCGCCAACGAACTGTTGACATCTCCGCGCCGATAAGTTAGAATAGCGGGGCTGTGGACAGAGCGTCCGCCGATAAAAAGGATAGACCGCAATATGCTTCCGTAGCTCAGCAGGATACTTAATGCCGCTTCGAAGCGAAGCGAGTTAGCGGCAGTTAGTGCCGCGAAGCGGCTGAGCGTCCGCCGATAAAAAGTATAGACCACGATATGCTTCCGTAGCTCAGCAGGATACTTAATGCCGCTTCGAAGCGAAGCGAGTT
>CAYNMN010000041.1:0-15513 GCA_964398305.1 uncultured Oscillospiraceae bacterium | reverse complement strand
GCCGTGGTAGCAGCGGCTCTCCATCGCGACGGCGAGCTCGTCCGCGCGCCGGAAGGCGGAGACGAACAGCGGCACGAGCAGCGGCAGCAGCGCCTTCGCCCGACGCACAAGGCTGCCGGTCTCGAAGTCCGCGCCGCGCGCCTTCTGCGCCGACATTATCTTGTCGGTCTCCTCTATGAGCGTGGGGATAAAGCGCAGCGCCATGCTCATCATCATGCTCATCTCGTGGATCGGGAAGCGCAGCTTCTTCAGCGGCCCGAGCAGCACCTCCAGCCCGTCCGTTAGCGCTATGGGGCTGGTCGTATAGGTCAGCAGGAACGTGCCGATTATCAGCAGCATTATTCTCAGCACCATGAAGACCGCGCGCTTGACGCCCTGCTTCGTTATCGTGAGCACCCAGAAGGAGACGAGCGCGTCGCCCTCGGTATAGAACAGGTTGAGGATCGCCGTGAGTATGAGTATGAAGATGATGGGCTTGAGCCCGCGCAGTATGGTCTTGAGCCTGATGCGCGAGATCGCCACGCAGGTCATTGTGACGACGAGCATCACGCCGTAGGAGATGAAGTCCACGGCGTTGAAAAGCGCAACGATAAAGAGCACGACCACGACGAGCTTTGTGCGCGGGTCGAGACGGTGGATTATCGTGTCGCCGGGGAAGTACTGGCCGAGTGTGACGTCCTTCAGCATACGCCCGCACCTCCCCCAAGCGCGCTCTCAACGGCGCGCAGCAGCTCATCGGAGGTATAGATACCGCCGGGCAGCGCCATGCCGCGCTCGCGCAGAGCGCGGGCGATAGCCGTGGGCGCGGGGACGTCGAGCCCCATTTCTATGAGCTCGTCGGCGCGGGAAAAGACCTCGTCCGGCGCGCCGTCCATGGCGATACGCCCGTCGGAGAACACCATGAGCCGATCGGCGACCCGCGCCGCGTCGTCCATGTCGTGAGTCACGAGTATGACCGTTGAGCCCGTCTGGGCTTTATAGTCGAGTATGTTTTTGAGTATCCCCTCGCAGCCCGCGGGGTCGAGCCCGGCTGTGGGCTCGTCGAGTATGAGCACGCCCGGACGCATGGCGATGACGCCCGCGATCGCGACGCGGCGCTTCTGCCCGCCGGAGAGCTCAAGCGGCGAGCGCTCGAAGAGCTCCTCCGAAACGCCGACGAAGGCGGCGGCCTCGCGCACCCGCTCATCCGTCTCCGCTTCGCTCAGACCCATGTTCTTAGGCCCGAAGGCGATGTCGCGGCGGACGGTCTCCTCAAAGAGCTGATATTCGGGGTATTGGAACACAAGCCCCACTTTGAAGCGCACGTCCCGCGTCGCCTCCTTGGAGGCGAATATATCCGCGCCCTCATACAGCACGCGCCCGGCGCTCGGCTTCAAGAGCCCGTTGAGATGCTGCACGAAGGTGGACTTGCCCGAGCCCGTGTGGCCTATGAGCGCCACGAGCTCGCCTGCGCGTATCTCCGCGTCTATTCCGTCGATGGCGACTTTTTCAAAGGGCGTGCTCTCGCTGTAAACGTGGCGCAGACCCTCGACCTTTATTTTAACTTCCAATGGCTTTCCTCATAACGGCGTCGGCGCAGGCCTCCACGGTCAGCGCGTCCATGGGCAGGTCGAAGCCGTCCCTGTCGAGCCCGTACAGGAGCTCTGTGGTCGCCGGCACGGCGAGACCCTCGCCCCGCAAAAGCTCCACCTGCGAGAACACGGCGGCGGGCGTCCCGTCCGCGACGACACTCCCCTCGGAGAGCACCACCAGCCTGTCCGCTCCGATGCATTCGGACATATGGTGCGTGATGAGCACGACCGTGATGCCCTTGTCGCGGCAGAGGCGCGTGACGGTGTCGATGACCTCGCGGCGGCCTATGGGGTCGAGCATCGCCGTCGGCTCGTCGAGCACCACGCAGCGCGGCTCCATGGCGAGCACGCCGGCAATGGCAACGCGCTGCTTTTGTCCGCCGGAGAGGAGGTGCGGCGCGTGCATACGGTATTCATACATGCCCACGGTCCTGAGCGCCTCGTCCACGCGGCGGCGGATCTCAGCCGGCTCCACGCCGAGATTTTCCGGCGCGAAGGCGACGTCGTCCTCAACGACGTTCGCGACGATCTGGTTGTCGGGGTTCTGGAACACCATGCCCACCGTGCGGCGCACGTCGAGCGTGCGCTCCTCGTCGGCAGTGTCCACGCCGTCCACCAGCACCCGCCCCTCTGTGGGCAGGAGGATGGCGTTGAAGAGCTTGGCGAGAGTGGATTTGCCCGAGCCGTTGTGCCCGAGGATCGCCACAAAGCTGCCCTCGGCAATCTCCAGGTCGATGCCGCGCAGCGTCTCTATCTCGTCGCCCCTGTATGTGTAACGGAGTTTTTCCGTTTTGATTATCGGCTCCATCTGCTGCTCGCTCCGCAGGGCAGCACAAGACCGCTGTTCGTGACGGGAAGCCCCAGCTCCCCACTCTCGGTAGTGCCGCCGAATTTTTTGGTGAATACGCTCTGGGAGATATAGGTCAGCGCCGAGGGCGCCAGACCCGTGGTGTAGGAATTTATCAGCACGAACACGGGATCGTCCGAGAGCACGCGCGAGCAGAGACTGACAAAGTCCCACAGCCCCGTCTCGAGCTTCCAGACCTCGCCGCCGGGGCCGCGCCCGTAGCTCGGCGGGTCCATGACGATCGCGTCGTAGCGCCGGCCGCGTCTTATCTCGCGCTCCACGAACTTCGCGCAGTCGTCGACTATCCAGCGCACGCTCCCGTCCGCCACGCCGGAGGCGACGGCGTTCTCCTTCGCCCAGGCGACCATGCCCTTCGCGGCGTCCACATGGCAGACGCTCGCGCCCGCGGCAAGCGCCGCGACCGTGGCTCCGCCGGTATAGGCAAAGAGGTTGAGCACGGACACGGGGCGGTCCGCCGCAGTTATCACGCGGCGCATCCAGTCCCAATTCGCGGCCTGCTCCGGGAAGAGCCCTGTGTGCTTGAAGTTCATGGGCTTGACGTTGAAGGTGAGATCCTTATAGCCCACCTGCCAGCTTGCGGGGAGCTTTTTGCGTGTCCACTCCCCACCGCCGGACTCCGAGCGGGCATAGCGCGCGTCGCAGCTGTTCCAGCGCTTGTCGCGCCTGGGCGTGTTCCATATGGCCTGCGGGTCGGGGCGCACGAGGGTATAGTCCCCCCAACGCTCGAGCTTCTCGCCGTCCGAGCAGTCAATCAGTTCAAAATCTCGCCAGTCCGATGCGACCCACATATCGGTTCTCCTCATGCTCCTGATATTTGAACATTAATTATAACACCTGCCGTTTCACAGGTCAATAAATTCAACACTGCCGGATTATACCTGCGCAAGTCGGCTCAGTCGACATTTTTCGCAAAAAAACGCTCTCCCGCCGTTGATAACCATGTTTATTTGTTGATAAACGCGCTGTTGTCTGGCAGAATCCTTTGTGGTATAATAAGCCATCCGAATGAAAGCAGTGATGAAATGATAATAGAAAACCTGCGCCTCGCCGTGCTCATTGACGGCGACAACGCGCCGCGCGACAGTCTCAAGGCCATCATGGAGGAGATCGCGATATACGGCACGCCGATGATAAAGCGCATATACGGCGACTGGGCGTCGCAGAACATCGTCGGCTGGAAGACCGAGCTGCTCGAAAACGCCGTGACGCCCAAGCAGCAGTTCGCATACACAACCGGCAAAAACGCCACGGACTCCGCCATGATAATCGACGCCATGGACATACTCTATCAGGGGCGGACGGACGGCTTCGTGCTCGTCTCCTCGGACTCGGACTTCACTCCGCTCGCCATACGTCTGCGCGAGTCGGGCATGTATGTCATCGGCATAGGCGAGCTCAAGACGCCCAAGGCCTTCGTGCAGGCCTGCGACAAGTTCATTCGCATCGAGGTAATCCGGGACAAGTATAAAAAGCCCGCCTCCGAGGCAAGTCCCGATCGCCCCGCGGCGAAAAAGACTGCGGCGGCGCCCAAGTCCGGCAAGGCGGCGCCCGCAAAGACCGCCCCGACCAAGAAGGCCGAGGAGAAAAAATCCAACGTGCCGCAGGACGTCGTGGAGCTCATAGCCGACTCCATCTCCGACCTCGCGGACGACGAGGGCTTCATCGACCTGTCTAATCTCGGCAACCTCATCATCAAGAAGCAGCCGGACTTTGACCCGCGCACCTACGGCTTCGGCAAGCTCTCCACCATGATAAAAAGCCTGCCGCGCTTCGAGGTGGAGGTGCGCCCCACCTCCGACCCGCACGTCAAGCCCATATATATCCGCGACATCAGCGAATAAGCCGTCATACTCCGCCCCTCCCGGTCATAGTATGTATGTATGGGAGGAACGGCTTATGGAAGGGGACATCGACGATCTCATCTTCGGCGCCCAGGACGGGGGGCCGAGCGAAAGGTAATTATCGACGCGAGCCGGAAATCCGGCTCGCGTCGATTCGTTTATTTGATCTTCAGCGAGGTTATCTCATAGCCGCTGTTGAGGACGAGTATATATTCGAGCGTTCCGTTTTCATACTCCGCCCTGACGACCGCCCTCGCGTTTCCGCTGTCGGCGCCGAGCTTCACGGAGCCGAACCCCGCAAAGCCGCCCTTGTCGCCTGTCGCCTTATCCGCGGCTGCGCCGATGCTCTCGGCCGTGAGCCCCGAAGCCTCCGCGCACAGTCCGGCAAGACCCTCATAGTCGCCGTCGTTGATATATTCCACCGTAAGCTCCGCTATCGCGGTGACCGTTATCTCGTCATAGCCGTCGGGCAGAGCGTTCGAGACGCAGCCTGTTAGGCAGCCGAGGCAGAGCGCCGCGGTCAGCAGCAGAGTCAGCAATTTCTTCAAAGCATATTCTCCCTTGTTTTTGATTACAGCGCCAGCCCCCTGAGCGCCTCCGTGATCTCCTCAAAGGCCATCGAGTGCGACGCCTTCACGAGCACGCAATCGCCCCGCTTCAAAAGACGCGGCAGGGCGTCGATAAGTTCCCGGCGCGTGGCAAAATTTTCCCCGCCCATGCTTTTCGACAGCTCGCCCACTGTGAGCAGCAGCGCAGCGCGCGAGCGGGCGAGTGCGCCGGTCTCGGCGTGGAGCTCCTCGCTCTCCGGCCCGAGCTCAAGCATATCGCCGAGGATGCACACGAGCCGCCCGCCGAGGTCGGCGGCGGAGGCTATCGACATGGCGGCGGAATCGGGGTTTGAATTATAGCAGTCGTCGATTATCGTGAGACTCGGCGTTTCGATCACCCGCGCGCGGCGACCCACGCTCTCATAGGCGGCGACGCCGGCGGCGATCTCCTCGTCGGAGAGCCCCAGCTCCATCCCGACCGCGGCGGCGGCGAGCGCCGCGCTTATCATATGCCGCCCGAAGGCGTTTACGCATACGCTGATGCGCCGTTCGCCGGCGACGATGTCAAAACGGCTGCCGTCGATCCTCTCGGCGCGCACGTCGTTTTCCGGCGCGAGACCGTAGCAGAGCTTGCGCTGACGGCACTCGAGTGCGCGGAGATATTCGTCGTCGCCATTCACCACAGCCAGAGCGTCCGAGCGCATCACCCCGAGCATCTCGCCCTTGGCGCGCATCACTCCCGCTCGGTCGCCGAGGAATTCGAGATGGGCGCGTCCTATCACGGTGTAGACCGCGACGTCCGGCATGACCATATCCGCGAGGACGCGCATCTCACCGAAGTGGTTGATGCCCATCTCCACCACCGCCGCGCCGTGGCAGGGGTCTATACGCAGCAGCGTGAGCGGCACGCCGAGCTCGTTGTTGAGATTCTTTTCCGTTTTGAGCGTGTTGAAGCGGCGAGAGAGCACAGAGGCGATCATCTCCTTGACCGTCGTCTTGCCGACCGAGCCCGTCACGCCGATCACCGGTATGGTAAGCGTCCTTCTGTATTCGCGGGCGAGGACGCGCAGAGCTTCGGCGCTGTCCGGCACGACGATCACAGGGCGAGTCTCGCCCTGCGGCACGCGCTGCGCGAGGGAGCAGGCGGCGCCGAGCTCAAAGGCGCGGGAGATATAGTCGTGGCCGTCCGCCTTCTCGCCCTTAAAGGCGGCGAAAAGGCAGCCGGGAGCGGCGTCGCGGCTGTCTATGACGGCCTGCGTGACCTCCGCGCCCCCGTCGCCGTGCAGCTCGCCGCCGACGATGCCGGCAATGTCCGAGACCGTATAGCCCCTCATTTATACTTCTCCAGCGACAGACGGATGATCTCCTCGCAGAGGTCCGCGTAGCTGTAGCCCACCACCGCGGCCTCCTGCGGCACAAGGCTCGTGGGCGTCATTCCGGGCAGGGTGTTTATCTCGAGGAACCAGAAATTCCCGTCCGCGTCGTAGATGTAGTCCGCGCGGGAGTAGACCTCAAGCCCGAGCGCGTTGAACACCGTCATGGCGGAGGCGGCTATGCGCTCCTCGGCCTCGGCGGGGATGGGCGAGGGAGTGATCTCCTCCGCGGCTCCGGGCTGGTATTTGTTTTTGTAGTCATAGAAGCCCTCGCGCGGGCGTATCTCTATGCTGGGCAGCGCCCTGTCGCCGAGGATGCCGATCTGTATCTCCCGACCAGAGACGTACTGCTCAAGCACGACGCGGCTGCTCTCGCATCCGGCGCTCTCGAGCGCGGAGCGCAGCTCGGAGACAGTATGCGCGATCGACACGCCGATGCTCGACCCCGAATCCACGGGCTTGACGACCACGGGCAGCGCCGTTTGGGCGCAGACGGCGTCGATATCCATATCCGCGCAGTCGTGAGTGGTCCACCCCGGCGTCATAACGCCGAGCGGCGCGACCACGCGCTTGGTCATGTCCTTATCCATCGCAATGGCGCTTGAAAGATGGCCCGCGCCGGTATATTTGATGCCCAGAAGATCGAAGGCGGCCTGCACGCGTCCGTCCTCTCCGCACTGGCCGTGGAAGCCCATGAACACGATGTCCGCCATGCGGCAGACCTCGAGCACCCTGTCGCCGAACTGGCCGGGGCTTTTGAGCCTGCGGCTTGCGCGCACGGCGTCGAGATCGGGCTCGCGCTCGTCTATCCGCGTTCCGCCGAGCGGCGGCGGGCAGGCGAAGATATCCTCCGTTCTGCCGTCCCAGTCCTCAAGACCGAGAAACATATCCACAACGACGGCTCTGTGGCCGCGCTCTCTGAGCGCCGCCGCTATCTTGGAAGCTGAGGAGAGCGAAACGTTTCGCTCCGGACTCAGCCCGCCGCAGAGTACGACTATATCCATAATGCACACCTCCATAGGTCGCTGACCGAAACAGTATAGCACAGCATATGTATGTTTTCAAAAGATATTTGATTGCCATACTATGAATAATATGTTACAATATCTTGGTTTAACAGGTCACAACGGAAAGGGATGTCGCTTTAATGAATTTAGTCGTGGTGGATCTGGAGTGGAATCAGGCAATGAGCTCCAAATCCTCCGTTTTCAACAAGCTGCCCATACATCTGCGCGGAGAGATAATCCAGATCGGCGCCGTAAAGCTCGATGAGAGCATGCGCCCGACAGAGGAGTTCCATATCGACGTGCGCCCCATATACTTCAAGCGTATGCATTACAAGGTCAAAAAGCTGACGGGCTTCGACAAGGACCGCCTCGCGCTCGGCGAGACCTTTGCCGACGCCATGGAGAAATTCCGCGAGTGGTGCGGGGACGACGTCACCTTCCTCACCTGGGGCTTTGACGACCAGGGAATAATGGAGCAGAACATCATCATCCACGACCTCGACTGGGACTGGATCGCGGGCTGGGTCAATCTCCAGCTCATATATAATCTCCAGACCGACGGCGACAAAAACCAGAAGGCGCTCTCCACGGCGATGGAGCACTTTGAGATCGAGCAGACCCGCGTGGCGCACGACGCGCTGGGCGACGCCTATAACACCGCGCTCGTGTGCTCCCACCTCGACATGGACGACGGGCTCGCGCGCTATGACGACGCCGTGCGCATCCTTTCCACCCGCCTGCCGCGCGAGAAAAAAACCGGACAGGACGGCCCGGAGCCGCTTGAGCACATCGCGCTCACCGAATACGCCTCCAAGGGCGAGGCCTTTGCCGACCGCGCGATAACGGTGCCGGAGTGCCCGCTGTGCGGCGCGGAGATGAGCATTCAGAAATGGGTCAATCAGGGCGACCAGAGATATATGACCATGGCCAAGTGCCCCGAGCACGGGTCGGAGCTCGTGAGACTCAAGTTCCACCGCGCCGAGGACGGAAGCTACTCCGTCACCCGTCTCATATACGAGGCGGACGAGGCCATGGAGGGCTTTTTCGAGGCCAAGGCGACACAGCCGCGTCGCCGCGGCAAGCGCCATAGCCGCTGCAAGGGCGGCAGGCAGCAATAACGGAGGCGGGATATGGATATCGTTGTCATCGGAGCGGGGCGCATAGGGCACACCCTGTGCGAGCGCCTTTCTGTTGAGGGGCACAACATCACCGTTATCGACTCCAACGAGGAGCGACTTGCCTTTACGGGCAACAATCTTGACGTTATGACCGTCGCCGGCAACGGCGCGGACTTCGGCGTTCAGACCCGTGCGGGCGTGAGCGGGGCCGACCTGCTCATAGCCGTCACGAACGACGACGCCGTTAACATGATATGCTGCCTCACGGCGAAAAAGCTCGGCGCGAAAAACGCCGTAGCCCGCGTGAGGACGATGGAATACTACCGCCAGACGGTCTTTTTGAAGGACGAGCTCGGCATATGGCTCGTATTCAACCCCGAGCACGCGGCCGCGGCCGAGATAAGCCGCATTCTGCGCTTCCCCTCGGCAGAGAAGGTCAACGCCTTCGCCAAGGGCCGCGCGGAGATGGTCGAGTTCACGGTGAACTCCGCCTGCTCGCTCTGCGGGCTGCAGCTCAACCGCTTCCGCAGCAAGTACGGCGCGGGCACTCTGGTGTGCGCGGTGCAGCGCGGCGGCGAGGTCGTTATCCCCCGCGGCGACTTTGTAATCGAGGCGGACGACACGCTCTTCCTCGTCGGGGCTCCGGCGGAGGTCACGGCCTTCTTCAAGGACGCCGGCATGTATAAAAAGGGCGTGCGCAGCGTTATCATTCTCGGCGGCGGACGCATTGCGCTCTATCTCGCCAACCAGCTCCTGCAGATGGGCGTGAGAGTGAAGATAATCGAGCGCAACATCGAGCACTGCGACGAGATAAAGCGGCTCGTGCCCAAGGCCGACGTCATCTGCGGCGACGGCACGAACCCCGACATACTCGAGGAGGAGGGCATCAGCAGCGTGGACGCCTTCGTTGCGCTCACGGGCTCCGACCAGAACAACATCGTCACCTCCATGTTCGCCTCCCGCTACGGCGCGAAAAAGGTGATAACCAAGGTCAACGAGGACTACTACCGCGACATGGTGGAGACCAACGCGCTCGAGAGCTGCGTTATGCCCAAGCACATTGCGGCCGACTTTATCGTCCAGAATGTCAGGGCCATGGAGAATTCTCTCGACGCGAGCGGCATAGAATCCCTGCATGAGATCGCCGGCGGGCAGGCCGAGGCGCTGGAGTTCACGGTGAAGGATCACAACGGCGTGACCGGCAGGGCGCTCAAGACCCTGCGCTTCAAGCCCGGCACCATCCTCGCCGCGATAATCCGCGAGAGCGTGTGTATCATACCGAGCGGCGACGATTACGTCCAGCCCGGCGATTATGTGATCGCCGTGACCTCCAAGCGCGGTGTGCAGAGCTTCAGCGACCTCTTTGAGGAGCAGCGCGCATGAACTATCCGATGATCGCCCGCATACTCGGGCGGGTTATGCTCCTTGAGGTCATACTGATGCTGCCGCCGCTCGTCATCGCCCTCATTTACGGCGAGAGCACGGTCTGCTACCTGCTCACCATGCTCGTTGCCGGCGCTCTGGGCACGACGCTCTCGCTCGTCAGAAAAAAGCGCGACGGCATATACGCCCGCGAGGGCTTCGTGAGCGTCGCGCTCTCGTGGATACTCATGTCGCTCGTCGGCGCGCTACCCTTCTTCTTCTCCGGCGAGATTCCCAACTATATCGACGCCGTGTTCGAGACCGTCTCCGGCTTCACCACCACCGGCGCGACCATACTCACGGATATCGAGGGCATGAGCCGCGGGCTGCTGTTCTGGCGCTCGCTCGCGCAGTGGATAGGCGGCATGGGCGTGCTGGTGTTCATAATGGCGGTGCTGCCGCTCTCGGAGGAGCACTCGATGCACATAATGCGCGCGGAGGTGCCGGGGCCGACCTTCGGCAAGCTGGTGCCGCGCGTGCGCACGAGCTCGGCCATCACCTATCTCATCTATGTAGCGCTCACGGCGCTGCTGATAATCCTGCTCTGCTGCGGCGGTATGCCGGTGTTTGATTCCTTTGTCCACGCCATGAGCGCCGCCTCCACCGGCGGCTACGGCGTGAAGGCGCTCTCCATCGGCTACTATGACAGCGCCTATATCGACATCGTCACGGGCATATTCATGATCCTGTTCGGCGTGAACTTCAGCATCTTTTTTCTGCTGCTCATGCGCCGGTTCAAGACCGCTCTGCTCAACAGCGAGCTGCTCGTTTATCTCGGCGTCGTGATATTCTCCACCGTGACCATCGGCGCGGACATAGCCTATCTTTACGGCGGCTTCGGCAGGGCGCTGCGCTATTCGTTCTTCCAGGTCTCGTCCATCATGACCACCACGGGCTTCGCCACGGCGAACTTCGACGTCTGGCCGGCGTACTCCCGCTCGCTGCTCATTCTGCTGATGTTCATCGGCGCCTGCTCGGGCAGCACGGGCGGCGGCATAAAGGTCTCGCGCTTCGTCATACTCTTCAAGGCCGCCGGCGAGGATATGTCGCGGCTTGTCAGCCCCCGCCGCACCCTATCGGTGACGCTCGACGGGCAGCGGCTCGACCGCGGCACCATCCGCTCCACCCAGGTGTTCTTCGGGCTCTATATGATGATAACGCTCGTCTCCTGCATTCTCGTCTCGCTCGACGGGTTCGACCTTGTTACGAACTTCTCGGCGGTGGTCGCGTGCATCTCAAACGTCGGCCCCGGTCTCGCGCTCGTCGGGCCCATGGGCGGCTACTCGATGTTCTCCGGCTTTTCGAAGATCGTCCTGTCGCTCTGTATGCTCATAGGCAGACTTGAGATCTTCCCCCTCGCGCTCATGGTGATGCCCTGCACCTGGAGGAAAACCTGACAACGTAATAAATACAAAAACCGGCGTCGGGGCTTTCCCCAACGCCGGTATTCTAATAACTCAGGAGCCGCTCCGCGGGGCGCGGCTCTCTTTTTGCGCGAAATAGCTCCGTGTCGCCTCGGCGTCGCGCAGGATCTGCGCCTTGAGCTCCTCAACGCTGCCGAACTTCTTTTCGTCGCGCAGGAAGCTGTGGAACTCCACGCGCACCTTGTGGTCGTAGAGGTCGCCGGAGAAGTCGAGGATAAAGCTCTCGACCGTGACGTTGTCTCCGCCGGAGACCGTCGGTCTAACGCCGATGTTGGTGACGGCCATATACTCGCCGCCGTCGTCGAGAAACACCTTGGCGGCATAGACGCCGTGGCGGGGTATGAGCACTCCGGGCTGGAACTGCATATTTATCGTGGGCGTGCCCATCTTCGCTCCCAGACGGAAGCCGCAGTGCACGGTATCGATAAGCGAGTGCGGGTGGCCGAGCAGTCGGTTGGCGCGCTCCATATCCCCGCTTTCAACGAGCCCTCTGATGGCGGTGGAGCTGACCACCTCGCCGTCCACCGTGACGGCGGGGATCACGTCGCAGCCGAGACCGCGCTCGGCGCAGTAGACCTTCAGCCGCTCCGCGCTGCCCTCGCCCCTCCAGCCGAAGCGGAAGTCGTGCCCGACGACGAAATGGCACGCGCCGAGCTCCTCCGTGAGCGCGCCGATGAAGTCCTGCCACGGCATCTGCATAACCGTGCGGTTGAAGTGGATGAACACCACGCTCTCTATCCCGAAGATGCGGCGGATGATGTCCGCGCGCCCCTCCGGCGCGTTGAGCAGCGGCACCTCCACACCCCGAACGAGATTGTCCGGATGCACGTCGAAGGAGAGCACGGCGGGTGTGGCGCCCAGTTCGGACGCGCGCCGCTTCGTCATCTCCATGAGCGCGGCGTGGCCTATATGCACACCGTCGAAAAACCCCAGCGCTATTACCCTTCTCTTTATATCAGGCATGTTCAGACCTCGAAAAAGCTTTTTATCGTTTTGAGCGCTCCGCTCTGCGCGCGGCAGAGCGCGAGAAACTCGCCACCGCCGGAATAGACCCTGTATTCGCCGTCCGGCGCGTCAATGCTTATCTCCGCGCCCACGCGGACCCGTCGCTCGCCCGCGGCATCGAGCGCGATCGCGGGTCTCCCGGCAAAGAGCGTGTCCACCGGCAGAAGGTATTTTTCCGCGCCGTCGCGCTCAAGCTGCGCGACGCTGTGGGCGCTCTCGACCGAGAACGCGCCCGCCCCCGTGCGCCGCAGGGCGGACATACAGCCGCCGCAGCCGAGCGCGGCGCCGATATCGGCGCAGAGACTGCGGATATATGTGCCCTTGGAGCATTTTATCGCGAGACGCCAGTCGTCCCCGTCGCGCCCGAGACATTCGAGCGAGGAGATGACGACGCGGCGCGGCGCGCGCTCCACCTCGCCGCCGGCGCGGGCGATCTCATAGAGCTTTTTTCCGTCCCTCTTAATCGCCGAATACATCGGCGGTATCTGTTCTGTTTCCCCGCGAAAGCGGGCAAGCGCGGTTTCGAGCTCCTCGCGGCTCACGGTCTGCTCCGTTTCGGCGAGCACCGTGCCGGTGACGTCGAGCGTGTCGGTCGTGACGCCCAGCCGCAGGGAGGCCGTGTAGCTCTTTTCATGCGCCTCGGCGAACTCCACCGCCCTTGTCGCCCTGCCGACGAACACGACGAGCAGCCCCGTCGCCATCGGGTCGAGCGTGCCGGAGTGGCCTATGCGCCGCACGCCGGTGACGCCCCGCAGCTTCGCCACGGCGTCGTGGCTCGTCCAGCCGGGAGCCTTGTCGACGAGGAGTATGCCGTTTACAGCCTCGGCCATTTTTCCTCCACAACGCGCAGGAGAGCGGCGATCGCCTCCTCCGTGGGGCGTCCCATCGTGCAGCCCGCGGCAAGAGCGTGGCCGCCGCCGCCGAACTCGGCGCAGATGTCCGCGACGTTCACGGGCGGCTTGGAGCGGACGGAAAATTTCACCCTTCCGCCCTCGATCTCGCGTGCCGTGATGCTGCACATGCTGCCCTCGGCCTTGCCGGCGATGCCCGCGAGATCCTCGCAGTCGTCCTCGTCCGCGCCGGTTTCGGCGAGCATCGCGCGGGTGATCGTGGCGAGCGTGACGAGCCCGCCCCGGTAGTAGCGCAGACCCTCGAGCATCATGCCCTCAAGCCGGAGCCGGGAGGGGCTGAAGCTGCGGAAGATGCGGTTATTGAGCCCGGCATTGTCCGCGCCGAGCTCAACGAGCTCCGCCGCCGCGCGCAGGGCGTGAGCGTCGGTGTTCATGTACTGGAAGCAGCCGGTATCCGTGGAGACCGCTATGTAGAGCAGATCGGCCTCCTCCTTCGTCACCCCGCCGCCGAGAGCCTTGATGAGCTCAAGGACTATCTCGCCGCAGGCGCTGCGCCCGCCGTCGAGCAGGAGCTCCGGCGCGAAGCGGGTGTTGGTGGGGTGGTGATCCACGGCCATCGAGACGGGCAGCGGTATCCCGGCGGGAAAAAGACCCTCGCTCGCCACGTCGACCGTGAGCGTATGCGAGGGCTCAAAGCCCTCCGGCGCCGCAAAGGGCGCAACGAAGGGCGCATAGAGTTTACTTGTCTGGGGATTGGTGAAGCAATAAGCCGTCTTTCCGGCGCGGCGGAGAGCGGAGCACAGAGCCCCCCCGCTGCCGAGGGTATCGCCGTCGGGTCTGATGTGGCTGACTATCAAAAACCCGTCGCGCTCCATGAGCTTTTTCGCGAACTCAGCGACCGTCATCTTCATCCTCCGTGTCGGCGGGGATATCAAGCGACTCGATGACCCGGCTGATATGCGCGCCGTATTCTATGGAATGGTCGAGCTCAAACACGAGCTCGGGGGTATAGCGCAGGGACAGGCGCTCGCCCAGCTCATGGCGCAGCCAGCCCGAGCTGGACTTCAGCCCGCGCCTGAACTCGCGCTCGTCCACCTCGCCGAGGATGGACAGCCAGACCTTCGCATAGCGCAGGTCGCCCGTCGTCTCCACGCGGGTGATGCTTATCATGCCCCACTTATTTATGCGCGGGTCCTTGACCTGCCGGAGCAGGTCGGACAGCACGCGCTGGATATCGTCGTTTATCCTGCCTAATCTGTTTGTAGACATAGTTACCTTTCGATCTGTTTCATTACATAGGCTTCAATGACGTCGCCCTCGCGCTCGTCGTTGAACTTGTCGATCTGGATGCCGCACTCATAGCCGGCGGCGGCCTCCTTGACGTCGTCCTTGAAGCGGCGCAGCGAGGCCATCTCGCCCTCGAACACCACGATGCCGTCGCGCACGACGCGCACCTTGCTGCCGCGAACCACCTTGCCGTCGAGCACATAGCAGCCGCAGACCGTGCCGACCTTGGAGACCTTGTAGAGCTGGCGGATCTCGATGTGGCCGATGACGGATTCCTCGAACTTCGGCGCGAGCATGCCCTTCATGGCGGCCTCGACCTCGTTGATGCAGTCGTATATGACTCTGTACATACGCATTTCGACTCCGGCGCGCGCGGCGTTGTCTCTCGCGGCGGCGTCCGGACGGACGTTGAAGCCGACGATCAGCGCGTTGGAGGTGGCGGCGAGCATGACGTCGGACTCGGAGATGGCGCCGACGCCGGAGTGGATGACCTTAACGCGGACCTCCTCGTTGGTGAGCTTTTCGAGCGAGGATTTGACCGCCTCTGCCGAGCCCTGGACGTCGGCCTTCACGATGATGTTGAAATCCTTTATCTCGCCCTGCTGGATGCGGGCGAACAGGTCGTCGAGCGTGACCTTCTTGGGCACGCCGAGAGTCTGACTGCGCTGCTGCTCGCGGCGCTCGTCGGCGAGCTCTCTGGCCATGCGCTCATCGGCGACGGCGTTGAACACGTCGCCCGCGCCCGGCACCTCGCCCATGCCGGCGATCTCCACCGGGACGGACGGGCCCGCTTCCTCAACGCGCTCGCCCTTGTCGTTTATCATGGTGCGCACGCGGCCCACGGCCGTGCCGGCTATTATGATGTCGCCCAGATACAGGGTGCCGTTCTGGACAAGCACGGTCATTATCGGGCCGCGCCCCTTGTCGAGCCGCGCCTCCACCACAGTGCCCTTCGCGGCGCGGTTGGGGTTGGCTCTGAGCTCCTGCACCTCGGCGAGGACGACGAGGTTTTCAAGCAGAGCGTCCACGCCCTCGCCCGTCTTTGCGGAGATCGGGCAGATGATCGTGTCGCCGCCCCACTCCTCGCCGACGAGGTCGTATTCCGTGAGCTGCTGCTTGATGCGCTCCGGGTTTGCGCCGGGAACGTCCATCTTGTTTATCGCCACGACTATCGGGATGCCGGCGGCCTTGGCATGGT
>CAYNMN010000040.1:0-15551 GCA_964398305.1 uncultured Oscillospiraceae bacterium | reverse complement strand
GGAGCCGGGCGGCGACCCGTACTACACCAACAGCTCTCACCTGCCCGTCAGCTACACCCAGGATATTTTCGAGGCTTTGGACATTCAGGACGCGCTCCAGACCCGCTACACCTCCGGCACGGTGTTCCACGCCTTCCTCGGCGAGAAGCTGCCCGACTGGCAGGCCGCCGCGGCGCTCGTGAAGAAGATAGCCGAGAACTACAAGCTCCCGTACTATACGCTCTCTCCGACCTACTCCGTCTGCAAGAACCACGGCTATCTCACGGGCGAGCAGTTCGTCTGCCCGGAGTGCGGCGAAAAGACCGAGGTCTACTCCCGCATCACCGGCTACTATCGCCCGGTGCAGAACTGGAACGCCGGCAAGACGCAGGAATACAAGGAGCGCCGCGAGTACGATCTCGGACACTCCCATCTCGACCCCGTCAAGCACCCCGAGAAGGCCGAGGCGAAGCCGGAGGAGAGCGCTCCGACGGCGCATATAGATCAGGTGGGCACGGCGCTCCTGTTCACAACGCCCACCTGCCCGAACTGCAAGCTCGCCGTATCTATGCTCGACAAAAAGGGCTTTGAGTATAAGAAGCTCAACGCGGAGGAGAATGCGGAGCTCGCGCTGAAATACGGCGTTAAGCAGGCGCCTACTCTCATCGTAACAAACGGCGACGCCTTCGAGAAGATCTCCGGCGCCGGCAGCATCAAGCAGTTCATCAGTCAATGACCGATTTCAGCCGCAGGATCTACGAGGTCACGCGCTCCATTCCGAGGGGCTGCGTCATGAGCTACGGGCGCGTGGCGGCGCTCGCGGGGAACTATCGCGGCGCGCGGGCGGTGGGGTTCACACTCCACCGCAACCCGCTCCCGGGCGAGATTCCCTGCCACCGCGTGGTGTTCAAGGACGGCTCGCTCACAGGCGGCTTCGCCTTCGGCGGGCCGGAGGCACAGCGCCGCCTGCTTGAGACGGAGGGCGTGCGCTTCCTTGCCGACGGCAGGGTCGATATGAAGGAGCACGGTATTTAAAAATTGTAGGGGCGGCCCTGCGCGGCCGCCCATTTTTTATCATCGCACCCGAGGGGGAGGCGCAGAGGGTCGCCCCGCGGCATAAGCAGGAGGATGAACCATGATATACGATGTGATCATTGTCGGCGGAGGCCCCGCCGGCCTCGCGGCGGCGATATATGCGCGCAGGGCGGAAAAAACCGTCCTCGTCCTTGAAAAGAACGGCTTCGGCGGACAGATCGCGATGTCGCCGCTGGTGGATAATTACCCCGGCCAGCCGGCCGTGAGCGGTGCGAAGCTCGCCGACGCCATGGTCACTCAGGTGCTTGAAAAGGGCGGCGAGCTCGACCTGACCGAGGTCACCGGCGTGGAGGACAGGGACGGCATGAAGCTCGTCCACACAGCTGACGGCGACCGCGAGGCGCGCGCCGTGATCCTCGCCACCGGTGCAAAGCACCGCCAGCTCGGGCTCGAGCGCGAGAACGACCTCATCGGCGAGGGCGTGAGCTATTGCGCCGTATGCGACGGCGCGTTCTATAAGGGCCGCCCCGTGGCCGTGGCCGGCGGGGGAGACGCCGCGCTTCAAGACGCTCTGCTGCTCTCCAACACCTGCTCAACGGTTTACATAATCCACAGGCGCGGAGAGTTCCGCGCGGAGGCCGCAAACGTGAGCGCGACAAAGGGCCGATCCAATATTCGCATGGTCATGAACGCCGGGATCGTCGGGCTCGTGGGCGACGAGGAGCTCAAGGGCGTGGAGATAGAGACCGGCGGTGAAAAGAAGGTGCTGCCGGTGGACGCGCTGTTCGTGGCTGTGGGCTTTGAGTCTGAAAACGCCGCTTTTGCGCCGGTCGCCGAGCTTGACGCCTCGGGCTGGTTTGCTACGGGCGAGAGCTGCGCTACCCGCACTCCGGGGGTGTTCGCCGCAGGGGATTGCCGCGCCAAGACCGTGCGTCAGCTGACCACCGCGGTCGGCGACGGCGCAGCCGCAGCGGTCGCCGCCTGTCGATATATCGACGCAAAGAACAGTTGACATAATACATATAACAAAGAGCTCGCCGCATTTGCGGCGAGCTCTCAGACTTTAGCCACAGCCTCGCAGAGTTCCGCGCTCGGAAGCGCGGAACAGGATAAAATCCGTTTTCGGAGCGGCGTGTACGTGAACGAAAACACATCTCGCGAAGCGTTGTGCGAGCGCAGCGAGTGCGAAAGCGAAGCGCAATCCCTCTCGTCGACAAAGCCGCAGACTTTGTCGACGATTAAAGAGCTCGCCGCATTTGCGGCGAGCTCTTTCGATCTGATTGTTTTTCGCTTATACTCCGGCGGGAGCGGTCGAGGTCAGACTCTCGAGCCTTGCGCGCAGGGTGGCGTTCTCGGCCTCAAGCGCGTCGAGCCGCTCGGCGAGGGATACGTCGGCCGCTGTCGGCGCTGCGGCGACGGACGCCTTTTTGCGCATACGCGAGCCGATGACGATGGCGGCGATCAGGAATACCACGGCAGCGGCGGCGAGCAGGAGGAAGGCCGCAAGCTGCATACCGCCCGTGAACGTGCCGTCCTCAAGCGGGTAGGTATAGCCGGTGTATCTTGTCATTGTGCCATAGACGTTTGCGCCCACGGCGAGTACGGCGGCAATGGCGCCGAGTACTATCGGAGCGCGGGTCTTGCCGGCTAGTCCGAGTATGCCGGCGATCAGACCGAGCAGCGCGGCGACGGCGGCGATGGCGCCCGTCACGACGCGGGCGAGCACCTCGGCGGTCACATCGACCGTCTGATCCTCTATGTATGCTCTGCCGGCGTCGGCCACGAGCAGACATGACTTGAAGTCCAGATACTCAACGTTGTTTTTTGTCATGACAGCGCCGGTCTCATCGAGCTGATAGCTGGAGAAATCGTCGCCGACTCTCTCCTTGACGCCGAGCACGGCGATCTCATCGCTGCCGGATCTGTAAAGGGTCGGGCACAGGGCGAACAGGGTCTCAACGCCCTCGGCGACCTGCTTCTCGCCGTCCTCGAATACCGCGAGCTGGGCGAGACCGTCCTCAAGCTGGGACGCGCCGTCCGCGAGCTGTCCCTGGGCTGCGGCGAGCTGCGACTGTCCGGTGGCGAGCTGTGCGCGGCCGTCGGAGAGCGCCACCTCGGCCTCCTCAAGCTGAACAAGGCCGTCCTCATAGGTCTGGATCTGGGCCTGGCCGTCCTCGTAGGTGGTGATGACCTTCTCGTTGAGCAGGTCGACGATGGCGCCGGTTATCGGCAGATCGTAGCCGCTCTCGTTATACGACTCCGTAAACTGCTTGGAGAAATTGTAGATGGTCTCGGCCTGCTCAAGCTGCTGCTTGCCGTCGTTATAGGCCTGAGTATTGTCCTCGATCTGCTGCTTGCCGGCGTTATACTCCGCAAGACCGGCGTTGTATTCCTCGACGCCCGAGTAATACTGCGCGAGGCCCGCGGCATACTGCGCCTGACCGTTCTGGTAGGCGACGAGGCCCTCCTCATAGGTGCCGATGCCGTCGAGATAAGTCTGCTCGTTGTCCATGAGCTGACCGATACCGCCCTCGAGCATATCGATGGCGGCAAGGCCCTCTTCACGCTCATGAGTTTTGTATTCGGCGACGTTCAGGGCGTCGTTGACCCCTATGCCCGCGGCTGCTAAGACGAACAGGCAGACTACCACAAGGCATGCGCTGATGATGATCTGGAAAACTCTCACTTTGTTTTTTCCTCCCCCGGTTTATTTTATTACTCTCTCAGCTCCCGTATGCGCGGTCCTTCCCTCGTGCCGCGCCTTGAAAAATATACCCATTTCACACACATAAAGTATAAAGGAGTTGCAAAATTGTTACAATCATCAAAAGGCGTGTTAATGAGCAAAATTGCTCATAATCGCGACTTATGAGGTGATGTAAAATCAGGGCGTTTTCTGTGCATTTTGCAGATGAAAGTTACGCAAAAAAGCCCCCGGCCGAGGCCGGGGGCGAAGTTGAAACCGGGGCTGACTTTTACTTCAAATAACTGGCAAATATTGACAATCAGACGTGGGTGGCGGTCATCGCGTCGAGCTGTATGCGGAGGCGGGCGTTCTCGGCCTCGAGGGCGTCAAGACGCTCGGCGAGGGTCACGCTCTGCGCGCTGGGGGCCATGTCGGCTGCCGCGGCGGCTGCTGCGGTCGCGCGGCGCTTGTCGGCGCGGGCCTTGACTATGATGGCGACTATCATGAAGGTCACCGCGGCGAGGGCGAGGAGGATGAACGCCGCGAGTTGGAGCTTGCCGGCGTAGGCGCCGTCCTTGAGCGGGTAGGTGTAGCCGGCGTATCTCGTGAACATTCCGACGACGTTCGCTCCGATGGCCATGCAGGCGGCGATAATTCCGAGCACCATGGGGGCCTTGGTCTTGCCGAATATGCCGAGCACGGCGGCGATAAGACCGAGCAGGGCGGCGATGCCGGCGAGCGCCGTTACAATGATGCGTCCGAGCACCTCGTTCGTGACGTCGACGGTCTGATCCTCGATGTACTGACGTCCGGTCTCCGCCACGAGCATGCAGGCGTCGAAGTCGAGGTAGTCCACGCCGTTCTTCTGAGCGGTGGCGCCGGTCTCGTCGAGCGTGTAGCAGGTGTAGTCGTCGCCGAGCCTCTCGGCCACGCCGAGCACGGCCACATCCTTGCCGTTGTGTCTGTATATGGTCTGGGTGAGTCCGATAAGGGTATCGACGCCCTCGGCGACCTGCTGCTCGCCGTCCTCAAACACCGCGAGCTGCGCCTTGCCGTCGGCAAGATCCTGCTCGCCCTGGGCGAGCTGAGCGGCGCCGGACGCAAGGGCTACCTGACCCTCCTGAAGCTGGACGAGTCCGTCCTCGTAGGTCTTTATCTGAGCCTGGCCGTCCTCATAGGTGGTGATGACCTTGTCCTCGAGGAGACCCATGATTTTGCCGGTTATAGGCAGGTCGAGTCCGCTCTCGTTATAGGAATCGGTCAGGGTCTTGGAGATGTTGTAGATGGTCTCATAGTCCTCGAGCTGCTGCTTGCCGTCGTTATAGGCCTGAGTGTTGTCGTCGATCTGCTGCTTGCCGGCATAGTAAGTGGCAAGGCCGGAGGAGTAGTTGGCCTGGCCGGCCTGATAGGTCGCAAGCCCTTCCTCATAGGTCTCTACGCCTGCAAGGTAGGTCTCCTCGTTGTCCGTGAGCTGTCCTACGCCGTCGGCAAGCATGTCAATGGCGGCGAGACCGTCCTTGCGCTCCTGGGTCTTGTAGTCGGCGATGCTCAAAGCGTCCTGAACTCCGAACCCGCAGGCGACGAGCACGAACAGGCAGACGGCCGCGAGCAGCGCGCTGACGATGATCTGGAAAATCCTCATTTTTGTTTCCTCCCAAATTTAGTACTCTTTATATGCTCCCTTTTATACTCTCACCAGCTCCCGCGGACGGGGCTGTATATCGACCTGAAAAAAGCGCACGTTAAGTGCTCACTTGTTGACTTTTACTCACGAGTTTATTATAATCCAAGATGTAAGAGGTATCAATGATCAGTATTTTGAGGAATGAGCAAACTCGCGCACCGAATGGGGAAAAGGTCGCGGTCTAATCAAAGCTTAACAAAAGGGGGAAAATCTGATGGCGACAGAAAAACCGACAAGAAAGACGGAATACCGCAGCTCGCTCAGATCTAAGAGGCTTATAATCTCGGCCTTTCTTGAGCTGCTGGGGGAAAAGGAATTCGACAGGATAACCGTTACGGAGATTGCGGAGAGAGCCGATCTCAACCGCCGCACCTTCTATGCGCATTACAGCGACGTGCGCGCGGTGATGGACGAGATAGAGGAGCGCGCCTCGGAGCAGATCATCGGCTTCATCCGCGAGATCAACAGCATTGAGTTCTGGACGGATCCGATCTCGCTTTTCACGCAGATAACGGATTATCTGAAAAAGGATCAGTATATGTATCGCATCATGCTCAACGCGAGCACGTCGGCCTCGTTCGTGACAAGGCTGCAGAGAGAGTTCGCAGACTATATGCGCACGCTGCCGTATCTCCCGGCGGAGCTCAGACAGACGCAGGACTATCTCAACAGGGCTTATTTCTATGCCGGCGGCATCGCCAATCTGTATGTGATGTGGTTCCGCGGCGAGCTGGGCGGCACTCTTGAGGACGTGGCAAACACGCTCACGAAGATGATAATGAGCGACCCGCTCATTGCCGATCTCAGCGGAGCTACGGAGTGATGATATCGAAGCTCATCGTCCGCAGATCAACGCACAGGAGCCTGTTTTCAAGGGCGCTGCGCCTGCCGCACAGGAGCTTCACGGTCTCGGCCGCCTGGATAGAGGCGCAGAGCGCGGCGGCATAGGCGAGACTGGGCGACGAAGCGGGCTCCGCGTCCGAATACAGACGTCTGAGTATGCCGGAGCCGGGTGTGACCACGCAGATCTGCGCCGACCAGCCGTCGATAGCGCCGTGGACGAGCGGGACGCCCTGTCTTGAGCACTCGTCGGCGAGGGCGAGCCTGTCGCCGGCGGTGTCGAGCGCGTCGAGCGCCACCGCGCAGCCGGAGACGAGTCTCGCGCGGTTTTCGTCCGTGATGAACTCGCAGACGGCCTCCGCCGTGCAGGAGGGGTCTATCGCGGCGACTCTGTCCGCCGCGGCCCTGGCTTTCGATACTCCGAGGAGAGCTTCCTCGCACAGATGCTGGCGGTTGAGATTGGAAAGCTCAAAAACGTCGCCGTCCGCGCAGACGAGATCGCCGACGCCGGAGCGGCAGAGCAGTTCCGAGAGCCATCCGCCCAGACCGCCGCAGCCGGCTATGAGCACGCGCCCGGCTTTGAGAGCGGCGAGCTCTTCAGGCGTCACCGCGCCGAGGCTTCGGGAATATCTCTCGTCCACAGTCTGCGCCCCCTCCCCTTGAATTGATTTGATTTTAGCCCTCGGAGCAGGCTCCGTCAAGGCTGCAGACGGGGGTGAGCTGATCTTTTTTTAACGTTTTTTTCGTAAATTTGTTACAAATTGAAATAGAGGTGTCAGGATGCTTTCCGTTGTAAAACCGGAAGATATTACCAGCATCATTGAGCGGGCCTTCCCCCCCGCGCTGCCGGAGGAGACGGTGTCTCCCGCCGAAGCGCTCGGGCGGGTGCTCGCGCGCGATATAAGGGCGGAGGAGTACGTCCCGGACTTCGAGCGCTCCACGGTGGACGGCTACGCCCTGCGCGCGGCCGACAGCTTCGGCTGCTCGGAGGCCATGCCGAGCCTGCTCGCGCTCACCGGCGAGGTGAGGATGGGCGAGGGGGCGGGGGCGCTCTCGGCGGGCGAGTGCGTCTATGTGCCGACGGGCGGCGCGGTGCCGGCGGGAGCCGACGCGGTGCAGATGCTTGAGTACGCAGAGGACTTTCGCGATGGTACGGTGGGCATACTCCGTCCGGCCGCTCCGGGCGAGAATATGGCGCACAGGGGCGAGGATGTGAGCCCCGGCGCGCTTGTCCTTCCGGCCGGAAAAAGGCTGGGCGCTGAGGATGTCGGCGTGCTTGCGGCTCTCGGCGCGGCGGAGGTTTCCGTGCGGCGCAGAGCGGCGGTGGGCGTCATTTCCACGGGCGACGAGCTTGTGGAGGTGGGTGAGCGCCCCGGCCCGGGGCAGGTCAGGGACGTCAACAGCTCCATGCTCGCGGCGCTGCTCGCCGAGCAGGGCGCGATCGCGAGGAGCTACGGCATAGTGCGCGACGGGGGAGAGCGGCTTGAGAGCGTCCTGTCCCTTGCGCTGCGCGAGTGCGACATGGTGCTCGTCTCCGGCGGCAGCTCGGTGGGCGTGATGGACTCCACCTGCCGCGTTATTGAGAGCCTCGGCGCCGTCGTGTTTCACGGCGTCGCCATGAAGCCCGGCAAGCCCACGATCCTCGGCAGCTGCGGCGGCAAGCCTGTGGTCGGACTTCCGGGGCACCCGGTGGCGGCGTTCTTTGCCGAGCGCCTGCTCGTGCGGGGCATACTCGACCGCCTTGCGGGCCGCTCCGGCCGCGACAGACAGGTGAGCGCGAGACTGACCGAGGCCGTGAGCGCAAACCACGGCCGGGCGCAGTATACCGGCGTCCACCTGCGCGAGGGCGCCGACGGCCTTGAGGCCGTGCCGATACGCACGAAATCGGGGCTCATCTCGTCGCTCGCGCTCGCGGACGGCTGCTTCTGCATCCCCTGCGACAGCGAGGGCGCGGCGGCGGGCGAGACGGTGAGCGTGACGCTCTATTCAACCGAAAGGGAGGACTGAGTATGGCCTTCAAATACCTGACCAACACGCCGCTTGACGAAGCGCGGGAAAAATATATCGCGGCGCTCACGGAAAACGGGGCAGCGCCGACGAGCGAGACCGTCGCCTCGCGGGACGCGGCAGGGAGAGTGACGGCGCGGGCGGTCTATGCCAATATATGCTCGCCGCACTATAACGCCTCCGCCATGGACGGCATCGCGCTGCCGGCAAGGCTCACCTTCGGCGCGGGCGAGACAGCGCCGGTAACGCTCCGTGCGGACGAGTTCACCGTTGTGGATACGGGAGATCCCATACCGCCCGGCTGCGACGCGGTGGTGATGGTGGAGGACGTCGTGAAAAACGGCGACGGGAGCGTCAGATTATATGCCCCCGCCGCGCCCTGGCAGCATATCCGCCAGATAGGCGAGGACGTCTGCGCCGGCGATATGCTCCTGCCCACGGGCGCGGCCATATCTCCCTCCGCCGTCGGCGCCCTGCTCGCGTCCGGCGTGCTGAGCGTTGAGGTCACGCGCCGCCCGGTGGTGGGGATAATCCCGACGGGCGACGAGATCGTGCCGCCCACCGCCGACCCGCGCCCCGGGGATATAGTGGAATTCAACTCGTCGATCTTTTCCGCGATGCTTGCGGAGTGGGGCGCGAGCGCGCGTGTGTACCCGATAGTCCCGGACGATTTCGACAGGATAAAAAAAGCCCTCGCGGACGCGGCGGCGGAGTGCGACGTCGTTATCATCAACGCCGGCTCCTCGGCGGGGCGCGAGGATTACAGCGCGCAGGCGATCGCCGAGGTGGGCGAGCTGCTCATACACGGCGTCGCCATCAAGCCCGGCAAGCCCGCAATCCTCGGAATGCTCGGCGCAAAGCCGGTCATCGGCGTCCCCGGCTATCCCGTTTCGGGCATAATAGTAATGACCGAGCTGCTGCGGCCGGTGCTCACGCGCTGCTTCGGCTGCCCGGCGGAGACAAGGGAATATGCCCGGGCTGTGCTCGCCTCGCGCGTGGTCTCCGGGCTCAAATACCGGGAGTTCGTGCGCGTGCGGCTGGGCTGCGTGGGCGGCAGGCTCACGGCCTCGCCGCTCAGTCGCGGCGCGGGCGTCGTCACCTCCTTCATGCGCGCCGACGGCATACTCGATATCCCGCAGAGCACAGAGGGGATAGAGGCCGGCGAGACCGTGCGCGTGCGGCTGCTGCGCCCGCTCTCGGAGCTCGGCGACACGCTCGTTATAACGGGCAGTCACGACCCGCTCATCGACGAGCTCGCCGATCTGATGCGTATCGCGGACCCCGAAGCGCGCGTGAGCTCCACGCACGTCGGCTCGATGGGCGGCATAATGGCCGTGCGTCGGGGCGAGGCCCACGCCGCGGGCGTTCACCTGCTCAACGCGGACGACGGCGTGTATAACGAGGCGTATATCGAAAAATATTTCCCGGGCGGCGGTGTGCGGCTCGTCGAATGCGTCGGCAGAACACAGGGGCTTATGATCTCCGCCGGCAACCCGAAGGGCATCACGGGGATAGGCAGTCTGATTGCGAATAAATGTGGTTATGTTAACCGGCAAAAGGGCTCCGGCACCCGCGTGCTGTTCGATTACCTGTTGAAAAAAGAGGGCATAGAGCCCTCGCGGATAGACGGCTACGAGCGCGAGGAATTCACCCACACCTCCGTGGCGGCGCAGATAGCGGGCGGCACGGCCGACGCCGGGATGGGCATATACTCGGCGGCAAGGATGTACGGGCTCGATTTTCTGCCCATATGCACCGAGCAGTATGATCTGCTCATACCCGACGGGGCGTGGGACGGCGCTCCTGTGCGGCGGCTCATCGAGACGCTGCAAAGCCCCGCCTTCGCCGCGCGGCTCGCCGCGCTCGGCGGATACACTCTTGACCGTCCGGGGCGGGTCAGACGGGCGTTTTAGGCTCATTGTAAATATTTTTTCCGCTTTCGCGCACAATACGCGCGAGGTGGATTTATGGAGAACGATCGCATCGGCAGGCAGAGCGTGAGGCTCTCCCGTGCGCCGAGCATACTCGGCTTCGCGGCCGTGGCCGGGAAGAAGGAGGGCAAGGGCCCGCTCTCCGGCAGCTTCGATTTCGTCAGCGACGACGACAGGTTCGGGGAAAAGAGCTGGGAGAAGGCCGAGAGCGCCATGCTCCGGCAGTGCTTTGAGCTCGCCTGCGGCAAGGCCGGAGTATCCGGCGGCGCGCTCGACTATATTTTTGCCGGCGACCTGCTCAACCAGTGCTGCGGCTCGGCCTTTGCGCTGCGTGACGTTGCCGCGCCCTATTTCGGGCTCTACGGCGCGTGCTCCACGATGGCGGAGAGCCTTTCGCTCGCGGCGATGGCGGTGGACGCCGGCTTCGCCCGGACTGCGGCGGCGCTCACGAGCTCGCACTTCTGCTCCGCGGAGCGGCAGTTCCGTTTCCCGCTGGAATACGGCTGCGTGCGCACGCCCACCGCGCAGTGGACGGTCACGGGCGCGGGCGCGCTGATACTCTCCGCGGGCGGCGCGGGGCCGTATGTCACGCGAGTCACGACGGGAATGATAACCGACGCCGGAATAACCGACGCGAATAATATGGGCGCGGCGATGGCGCCGGCGGCGGCCTCCACGCTCGCCGCGCACTTTGCGGACACGGGACGCGGGCCGGATTATTACGACCTCATCGTCACCGGCGATCTCGGCCGGCTGGGGCATGAGCTCTGCCGCGAGCTGCTGGAGCTGGAGGGGATCGCTATGCCCGCGAGCTTCACCGACTGCGGTATGCTCATCTATGACGCCGAGGCGCAGGACGTCCACTGCGGCGGCTCGGGCTGCGGCTGCTCGGCGAGCGTGCTGTGCGGCAGACTGCTGCGGGGCATGGCGACGGGGGAGTGGGAGCGCATCCTTTTCGCGGCGACCGGCGCGCTGATGTCGCCCACAAGCTCAATGCAGGGCGAGAGCATCCCAGGCGTGTGTCACGCCGTGGCCATAGAAAAGAGCGTGGGCTGATGGAGGTTTTTTTCACCTACCTCAAGGCCTTTGCCGTGGGCGGCGCGCTCTGCGCCGTGGGCGAGCTGCTTATCGACAAAACGCGACTTACTCCCGCGCGCATACTCACGCTGTATGTCGTCGCGGGCGTCGTTCTCGCCGCGGTCGGAGTATACCAGCCCTTCGCCGAGTGGGCGGGCGCGGGCGCGAGCGTGCCGATCATCGGCTTTGGCCGTCTCCTCGCCGACGGGGTGAAGGAGGCCGTCGCCGAGCGCGGCGTCATCGGAGCCTTCACAGGCGGCTTTACGGCCGGCGCGGCGGGTATCTGCGCCGCCATGTTCTTCGGTGTGACCGTCGCGCTGATCTTCCGCTCCGGGCGCAAGTCGTAGCGCGGCGTATCCGCTGCGAACCCGGTAAGCTGCGCAAAACAATAATCATTACTGATATCAAGTCATAAGTGAGGGCGCGTTTTTTTAACGCGCCCTTTGACTGTTATGAAGCTTCGATCAGGATTACGTTTTTGGTGAGATCGACGCTGCGGAGCTTGCCGCTGACGATCTTTTTCGCGCCGAGCATATCCGTGAGCGTGATGACGTCGCCGTCCACGGAGATGTCGCTCACATAGCTGAGTATCGGGGTGCGCTTGTCGCCGCTTATTTCATAGGCATCGGAAAGGCACACGGTATTATTCCTCCTTCAGGAGCTTGAGCGCCTCGGCGAGCTTCTCGTTGCCGTGGGTGTAGTAGTGCACGGCGTCAAAGAGCAGGTCGGCGGCCTCGAGCTTGCTCTGGGCCTCGAGAGCGTGGCCGACGTTATGCAGCTCGTCGGTGTGGCTGGAGTTATGGTCAAGCATATAGTCCATCAGCGCGAGGACCTGCTCCGGCGAGAGCTCGGAGGCGGCGTGCTCATGCTCGTGGTCGTGGTGGTGCTCATGGGAGTCGCAGCAGCAGCCCTCGTGGCCGTGCCCGCCCTCATGCAGAAGAATACGTCCGGACATTTTATTCGCTCCTTTTATTTCTGCCGTCCCTTTGGGGGGACGGCAGCTTGTCATTATTACGGATAACATTCCGCTCGATACGATAATAACATAACAATGGTCAACATTCAACAAAGAATTATTTTTTGGCAAGCGATTTGTCTTGTAAAATTCACTATAATATGATAACTTATTATCAAGCGTTCCGCGGTGGGGCGAATCGTTTTGCGCCTCCGCGATTATCGGTGTAAGGGGGTTATGATGCAGCACAAAGCAAAGATCATTGCGCTGGCCGGCAAGGGCGGAGTAGGGAAGACTTCACTTGCGGCGGCCATCGTGAGAGTACTTACGGAAGATCGTCCGGGGTCAAAGGTGATGGCGATAGACGCCGATCCGGCTGTTGGCCTTTCAACGGCTCTGGGCATCAAATGCACAACGTCGCTGGACGATATCAGGCGCGCGGTCATCAAGAGCGCTGAGGATGGCAGACCCAGAGAGGCCATCGAGATGCTCAATGAGTCGCGTTTTCGCATCTTCGATACAATGGTGGAGACGAAGGGCTTCTCCTTCCTCGCCATCGGCAGACCGGAGAATGAGGGCTGCTATTGCAGCGTCAACGCATATCTCAAGGAAGTGGTGAGCATGCTCGCCAACGACTTCGACTATGTGGTTATAGACGGCGAGGCGGGCATTGAGCAGATCCAGCGCCGCGTTATGGAAAAAGTGACGCACCTGCTGCTGATATCCGACCAGAGCCGAAAGGGCACGAACGTCACGGCGAGCATCAAGACCGTCGCGGACGAGCTCGTGATGTATGACAGAGTGGGCGCGATAATCAACCGCGTCACAAATCCGGAGCTCAACAAGTTCATTGAGGTCCCCGGAGTCGAGATACTGGCCTTTATCCCCGCGGACAGCGAGCAGGCCGAGAACGACATTCAGGGCAAGAGCGCGTTTGAGCTGCCGGAGAATTCTCCAGTTCTCGTCGGAGTGAGGGAAGCGCTCCGAAATATAGAAGTATTATAAGAGAGGTGTAACATTTGAAAGACCTTAAGCATTTGATCTACTTCGAGAATCTGCTTGAGAACGCCAACAACGAATTGGTCCAGCAGGCGCAGAAGGACGGCAAGCTCGCCGTCGGCTATACCTGCTACCACATTCCCGAGGTGCTCCTCAATGTAGACAACTGCTTCTCCGTCAGACTGCGCGCACCCAACACGGGCTCGATCGACATCGCCACCTACTATATGTCGAACTACACCTGCGAGTATGCGCGTGCCCTGGTCGAGAGAGCTCTCGAGGGCGGCTACAACTTCCTCGACGCGATGATAGGCGTGGACGCTTGCTCCATGATGAACCGCGCGATGGAGCATTTCCAGCTGCTCAAAGTTAACGACAAGCCCAACTTCTTCGTTACGCACACAGATATGCCCTACAAGATCACTGACTACACTCTCAACGCCTATGTCACCCAGATGCGTCTGCGCGTGCTCGATAAGCTCACAGAGGTATACGGCGTGGATACGTCCGACAAGGCCATCCGCAAGGCTGTCGCCGACCACAACGAGATCTGCAAGCTCATCCAGGAGATCTCCGAGATGCGCAAGGCCGACAATCCGGTCATCACGGGCTACGAGTTCCATGTCATCGATCTTGTCACCTATGTCTGCCCGAAATATCTTGTTATCGACAAACTGCGCGAGACCGTCGCGGAGCTCAAAAAGCGTAAGCCCGACGCTAAGCCCGAATGGCGCGCGAAGGTCGCCGTCATCGGCTCCGAGATAGACGATCCCAACCTCACCAAGCTCATAGAGGGCTGCGGCGCGCTGGTCGTTTCCGACCGCTACTGCTACGGCTCCACTCCGGGCCGCGAGGTGTTCGAGCTCAACGATGAAGAGGACGCCCTTACTCAGGTCTGCCGCCATTATATGGAGACCTCCGAGTGCGCCCGCTACATATCCGACGAAAAGGTTCTGCAGCGCCGCCAGACGTCCGATCGTCTCGCCCGCGAGTTCAATGCCGACGGAATCATCTACGAGCAGATGAAATACTGCGATTACTGGGGCTTTGAGCGTGCTCTGGCGTCGCACGTCCTCGCCGAGGAGTACGGCTGGCCCGTGCTCTCGATAGACAGACTTTACAACAACGGCAATTCCGGCCAGCTCCGCACCCGCTGCCAGGCCTTCGTTGAGTCGTTGGAGATCAAGAAGATCCATAAAATGGGGGGTAAGAAGTAATGGCTAACACTCCTACATTCCCGAATCCGAAGATTTGGAAGTTCAAGGACCACATGGACTGGAAGGCCCAGGGGAAAAACCTCAAGGAAGTCATGGACATCTGCGTGGACATGGCCAAGGAGACCGACTGGCCGGCCTTCGGTCAGCACCTTGCGCAGGGCTGGAAGGACTTCGGCAACCGCGTGGTCGATGAATACAAGACCTTCATGAGCTACTCTCCCGAGGAGCAGAAGGACATCATCCTCAACGGCGAAAAGCACCTCGGCCGCCTCTACAAGGCCGGCTCCATGGCGACCGTCCGCCGCGAGTGGCGCGGCCCCGTCGATACCGCCTACGACTTCAAGGAATGGGCAAAGATGTGGGGCATGCTGCTGATGACCTTCAGCAAGGACCTCATTCCGTCCCTCAACGCCGCCCTTTATTACCGCTGGATGATCAGCTATTTCTGCTGCCATTCCTTCATGGATAAGAACGTCATGGGACAGCGCGGGCTTGCTCTGCGCATGAGCCACGAGCTCATCTACCCGATCTACCGCTACGTCGCCGAGAACCTTGTCGTCCTCGCGAAGTGCGACAGAAAGAACGGCAACTGCGAGGAGCTCAACAAGATCCTCGTCACCTTCGACGAAATGACGATGGGCCAGATAATGGCCGGTTTCCCCGATCTTTACGGCATCCCCCATCAGCTGCTTCCGGTGTTCCTGGTCTCCGAGCTCGACCAGCTCACCTGCGTCCCGTATATCGACGCCGTCGAGTCCTTCGGTCTCCCGGCGGATACCTGCCCCGTCCCGTCGTCCGAGTGCGGCGCTCTGGTCATCGACGCTCTGCCACATGTCGGCAGCTGCTTCATCTCCAGCTCCATGCCCTGCGACGGCTCGACAATGGCTTCCTCCTACTATGGACGCCGCTTCCCCGATATGCCCGTGTTCCATCTCTGCTTCCCCGTCCGCTACACGGACGAGTCGGTACTGCAGTGCGGCGCGGACGATATCAAGGCCTGCATAAAGTTCATCGAGGACACCACCGGCGCCAAGTGGAGCTGGGACGCCTACTTTGCCGCCATGAAGCGCTTCAACCGGGAGACCAAGTACGAGCTGGAGAAATGGGACGTCAACAAGACCGACTATCCCCAGATCATCGG
>CAYNMN010000039.1:14626-15571 GCA_964398305.1 uncultured Oscillospiraceae bacterium | reverse complement strand
ATCCCCCTTTTGGCGGCTTCTCTTTCCGTCTTTCTCTTCGGCGGCGAAGAGAAAGACGAACCGTTCGGCGGGCGACCACATAGGGTCTCCCCTACGTCAAATAAATATACCATCGAAAATACATGTAATACAAAACCCATATATGCAGGGAACGGTCAAGACCGTTCCCTGCATAAATATTTTTTTGTGGCAAGGGATTATCAGATGGTAAACAGCTTTGGCGAAGCGACGCCGAGGGCGCGGCACTCGAGATAATAGCGCTTGGCGCGAGCCTCGCCTATCGAAAAGCTTTTGCGCGGGAAGGGGCCGCAGTGCGCCACATAGTCGAAAAGCTCCGACTTCGCCATGCGCGGCAGCAGCACGGCGGCGCTGCCGGCGACCTCCGCGAGCTTTCGCGCGTCCGCCTCGCCGTGGATATAATCGAGCTCCCGCGCGCGGCTCCGGCAGAAATCCTCCACGGCGCCGATAAGAGCGCCGATGGGCATATCGACGCGCAGCGTCAGCTCCCCGCCGCCGGCGATAAACGTGACCGGCCGCCCGCCAGGGGCGTCCGCAAAGGTCTTTCCCGCCGCCTTGAGAAGGTCGCCGTCCGCGCCGAGCAGCAGGCGGTGGATGGGCTCGAGCCTCACGGCGTCGTCGTGGAGATTCACGAGCTCGCACAGGGCGAACCGCGCCGGATGCGTCTCTCGCTCGCGCTCGGACAGCGCCGGCTTTACGGCCTCCCAGCAGCGCTTTGCCGCCGCGAGACTGTGGTTGCCGTCGCCCACGGCGAAGCGGATGTCACCGCCGAGCCCGTCGATGGCAGCCGCGACCCTCTCCGCCGCCTCGCCGCTCACGCGCGAGCCCCGAATGTGTCCGCCGCCGAGCATCAGCTCGAAATCGTATAGCTCCGCTCCCCCGGCTGCGGAGGGTATTACGGTATTTGTCGGGTCGTTTATGAACACC
>CAYNMN010000039.1:2918-14616 GCA_964398305.1 uncultured Oscillospiraceae bacterium | reverse complement strand
TGTGCGGCAGTTCCACCGGCGCGGCGGATCTCACCCGCACGCGCGGCGGCAGGCGCTCCTCAACGGTGCCCTCGGTTGCCCGCACGGGGGTACTTGACCCCGGCGCCCAGTCATAGGCCTCGAGATCAAGAGCGCCGACGAGCCCGCGTCTTACACCCGTTGGCAGGGCGCGCTCGACATATACAAGGCTGTCCGGTGTCGTCCTGAACACGCCCGCGCCGAGATATTCGCGCATGGCGGCCTCGGCGCGCTCCTCAAGCGCGCGGGTATCCGCGCCGCCGAGATATGCCTCCGGCACGATCATGTGCAGAGTGCTCGGAGCGCTCCCGGCAAGCGCCTCCGCCTCGCGCCAGTATTCCGGCTCGGAGGTGAACTGATCGCAGGCGATGCACGCCCATCTGGCGAGATCCGTCCCCTCGCGGGGGAGAAGTATGTCCGCCGGAGTGAAAACCATGCTCAAAGCGCCTCCGACGCGAGCTGGGACCAGGTCTCCATCCGGTCTCTCAGCCCGGGCAGGGCGGAGATCGCGACCCACCCGCCCTCGAGCTTTTCGGTCTCGCGCACGGTCACCTCGCCGGCGACCTCCATCGTGAAGAAGTAGCCGAGATGGACGCTGCCGACGGCGTTGGAGTCGTCGTTAATGACGCCGACGGGGGTGAGACCTGTCTCGCGCGCGATGTCGACCTCCTCGCTCACCTCGCGGCGCAGACCGTTCATCAGCGCGTCCTCGCGGGTGTCGTCGGCGGGGTTGATGTGCCCGCCCACGCCGAAGGAGAGCAGACCGTGCAGCCGCGCCTCGCCGCCCTTCTTCAGACGGCGCAGCATGAATATATCCCCGTCGCGCGTGAGAGCGACATAGGGTATGATCTGCTTATAGGACGGATCCTCCTCCGCCTCGGGTCGTGGGAGAAACTCGTGCTTCGCGTTGATGATCTCGAGCAGCTCCGGGTCGGCGGGGGCTATGAGCCCGTTGCGCCCGGCGATGAAGCGCTCTATGTATTCGCGTTTTATTACAAGGACGCTCTCAGACATTCTCGGGCTCCTCCCATTTCTCCGCGCGCTCCACCGCGCGCAGCCACTTTGCGTAGTATTGCTCGGACAGCTCCTCCGGCATACTCGGCTCGAACACCCGCTCGGAGCGGCGGATGCGCGCGACCTCGTCAATGTCGCTCCAGACGCCGGAGGCGAGTCCGGCGAGGAACGCCGCGCCGAAGGCGGTGGTCTCCACCATCTGCGGACGGTCTATCGGGCGGCGGAGTATGTCGGCCTCGAACTGCATGAGGAAGTCGCTCACCGACGCGCCGCCGTCCACGCGCAGCACGGACAGCGCCTGTCCGGCGTCCTTCTCCATCGCGTCGAGCAGATCCTTCACCTGATAGCAGATGCCCTCCATCGTTGCGCGGACTATATGCGCGCGGGTGGTGCCGCGGGTGATGCCCACGATAGCGCCCCGGGCGTACATATCCCAGTACGGCGCGCCGAGCCCCGTGAAGGCGCTCACGACATAGACGCCGCCGTTGTCCGGCACCGTGGCGGCGAGCTCGCCGCTCTCGGCGCTCGAGCCTATGAGCCCCACCTCGTCGCGCAGCCACTGGATGGCCGAGCCGGCGTTGAACACGCTGCCCTCGAGCGCATAGGTCGTGCGGCCGCCGAGCGACCACGCCACGCTCGTGAGCAGACCGGAAACGCTCCTGACGCTCTTGCCGCCGGTGTTCATCAGCGCGAAGCAGCCTGTGCCGTAGGTGTTCTTCGCCTGACCGGGCATTATGCAGCCCTGACCGAGCAGGGCGGCGGCCTGATCCCCCGCGCTGCCGCAGATGGGCACGCCCGCGAGCTCCTCTATGCCCTTTATTCCGGCGGCCACGCGCCCGTAGACCTCGGAGGAGGGGACGGGCTGCGGCAGGAGCTGCATCGGCACGCCGACGGCCTTGCACAGCTCCTCGTCCCAGCGCAGGGCGTCTATGTCAAAGAGCATCGTGCGCGAGCAGTTGGAGTAGTCCGAAACGTGCGCCGCTCCGCGAGTGAGGTTCCAGATGAGCCAGGAATCGACGTTGCCGAAGCACAGCTCGCCGCGCTCCGCCCGCTCTCTCGACCCGGGGACGGCGTCGAGTATCCAGCGGATCTTGGTGCCGGAAAAATAGGCGTCGATCAAAAGACCGGTCTTGTCGCGGACATAGCTGCCTATGCCCTCGGCCTTGAGCGCGTCGCAAAGCTCCGCCGTGCGGCGGCACTGCCAGACGATGGCGTTATATATGGGCCGGCCCGTTTTTCTGTCCCAGACTATCGTTGTCTCGCGCTGGTTGGTTATGCCTATGCCGGCAATCTCGGAGGCCTTGACGCCGGACTTCACAAACGCCTCGGAGAGCGCCTGCAGCTCGCTGCCGAGGATCTCCATGGGGTCGTGCTCCACCCAGCCGGGACGGGGGTATATCTGCGGGAAGGGGTGCTGTGCCGAGGCGACAACTCCTCCGCGCGAGTCGAAAACTATGGCGCGGGAGCTTGTCGTGCCCTGATCGAGGGCTATGACATAGCCTTTCATCTTTGTGAACCTCCTTGACGTTTTGTAAAAACAAAGGTACAATTGATATGTGCAATGATACCACAACAAGGGGGAAAATGAAATGCCAATAATCGACGAACATGAATACACGTTTACCTCGAGCGACGGGCATACTCCCATACATGTGCGCGAGTGGGTGCCGGACTGCGATCTCAACGGCGTGGTGCAGATAACCCACGGCGTCGCCGAGCATATCGACAGATACGAGCGCTTTGCCCGCTTCCTCGCCGCCAAGGGCTTCGCCGTAGTCGGCAACGACCATCTCGGCCACGGCAAGAGCATCGCCTCGCCCGACTGTCTGGGATATTTTGCGGACACCGACGGCTGGATGAAGATTGTGGACGACGTGGAGCAGCTGCGCGTGATGACCGCGCGCAAGTATCCCGGTCTGCCGTATTTCCTCTTCGGCCACTCGATGGGCAGCTTCGTTGCCCGCACATGGCTCTGCCGCTATTCCTACTGCCCGGTGAACGGCGTTATCCTCTCCGGCACGGGTCAGAACCCGTACCCCGTCATCTTCGCCGGCGCGATGCTCTGCGACGCGGAGATAGTCCGCATCGGCCCGAGGGCGTATTCCGAGCTTGTGGACAAGACCGCCTTCGGCGCATACAACAAGGGCTTTGAGCCGTCGCGCACGGCCTTCGACTGGCTCAGCCGCGACTGCGCGGAGGTGGATAAATACGTCGCCGATCCGCTCTGCGGCTTCCCCTGCTCCGTCGGGCTCTACCGCGACATGATGTTCGGGCTCAAGTACATATCCGAGCGCCCGAATCTCCGCAAGATGAACCCCGATATGCCGATCTATCTGATGAGCGGCGACAAGGACCCCGTGGGCGCGAACGGCGAGGGCGTTGCAAAGGTTTATGCGATGCTCCTGCGCTCCGGCGTGAAGGACGTGACCTACAGGTTCTATCCCGAGGGCCGGCACGAGATGCTCAACGAGATAAACCGCGACGAGGTCATGAAGGAGATCGCCGCGTGGCTGTTCAGCAAGATAGACAACGAGGGATTTTAAGGTATAAGACTAATAAGGCCGCGCCGCAAAACGAATTGCGGCGCGGCTTTTTTCGTTGTTGGCTTAAAGCTTGAGATCGACGCGCTTCACCATGAGCGCAGAGACGAGGCCGATGACCACGCCCGCTATCGTACCGCTCAGCACGAGGAAGGGCAGGTAGTATTTGATGACGTCCGTCTGGAGCAGGAGGCAGGCCATGGCGATCTGGCCGACATTATGGAGCACGCCGCCCGCTACGCTCACCGCGACGGTGGAGAACACCTTGAAGCGCATGAGCAGTATCATCCCGCCCAGACTCAGCGCCGCGCCGGCGGCGCTGTACATAAGGCTCACGCCCGAGCCGAAGAGCAGGGAGACCATAAACACCCGCACGAGCGAGATGGCGACGGCCTCCTTCCAGCCGAGCTTGTAGAGCACAAACACGACCGCGATGTTGGCGAGCCCCACCTTGACGCCGGGGATCGCCACGAAGGCGGGGATCTGGCTCTCGACAAACGAGAGTATCATGGCGAGCGCGACGGAGAGCGCCATAACGGTCAGCTTTTTGGTCTTCATTTCCGCGCTCCCTAACTTACGAGGTCTATGCCGTTGTTCTCGCCGCCCTCGATCGTGACGGTGAGCTTGTTGGGCAGACAGGTTATGCACTGGCCGGAGAAGTGGATGTGCCCCTGCTTGACACAGAGCCTGTCCGGGCAGTCGGCGTCGCTCAGATACGCCTCGCCGTCCTCGATGACGAGAATGTTCGTGCCGCCGTTGAGCTCATACGAGCCGTCCTCGCCGAGGGAGTAGCGCGCTACCTCCTCGCCGTTTACGCGCACGACCGCCCAGGCCCCCTGCTCCTCGCCCGCGGCGAGCGCGAGATAGAGCGCGAGGGCGAGCAGCAGCAGAAAGGCTATCAGGCAGACGTCGGCCGCCCGCTTGTGCTCCGTGAAGAACTTTTTCATGCGAAGGCGAGCAGAGCCATCGAGACGATGGAGGCGGCGAGCAGGCTGATCGGCAGACCCCGGAAGGGAGCGGGCACGGCCTTGACGTCGATGCGCCTGACAAGCGCGGAGAACACGACGAGCCCGCCGAGGAAGCCGAGCCCCACGCCGACGGAGGAGAGCAGTACGGCGGCGAAGCCGTAGCCCTCCGTAACGCTGTTCACGGCCGTGCCGAGCACGGCGCCGTTGAGCGCGATGAGCGGGAAATATATGCCGAGCGGCGCCTTGAAGAGCTTTTTGGCGATCGCGCCGACGACATAGACCGTCGCGAGGATGATCGCGACGAACACGAGCGTCTGCATAAAGCCCGCGCCGAGAGCGTCAAGCACGAGCGTCTGCGCGAGGAAGCAGAGCACGCAGCTCACAACGAGCACCACGGCGACACTGACGCCCATGCCGAGCGTTTTGCCCTTTCTGCCGGCAAAGCCGAGCAGGGGAGCCGCGCCGAGAAAGCTCTCGAACACGCAGTTGTTCACAAGGATGCCTCCGAGCATGATGAGCAGCAGTTCCTTCATGCCTCAGTCCCCTCCTTTGCGGTGTTTTCAAGCACGCACAGTCCCGCCGCGGCGCAGGCGACGCCCTCGCCGGCCTTTGCCGGTGTGCGGCGCAGAGCGGCGACGGCGGCCAGCAGGAACGCGAACACCATGAAGCCGCCCGAGGTCTGTGTGAGCACCGGGATATTATAGGTCGAGAAGAACGGCAGGTCAATGCCGGCAAAGCTGCCCGCGCCGAGCACCTCGCGCACGGCCGCCATAACGAGGATAGCGGCGGCAAAGCCGAGAGCGGCGAGCAGACTTTCGCCGAGCGCCGCGCCGAAGGGGCGCTCGAGCGCGCTCTCCGCGCCGGAGAATATGAGCAGATCCACCGCGACTACGGCGAGATACACGCCGAGCATCAGGAATACGCCGGGCAGCAGCGCGTTCATCAGGAGCTGCACGAGGGATACCACGCCGGCCGTAATGAGTATGCACGCCGGAAGCTTCACCTGCGCGGGAATGAGCTTTCTCAAGGCGCCGATGAGCAGCGTGGAGACGAGCATCGTGGCGAGCACGGCGAGCGCCATGCCGAGCGCCGGGATCACGGCCGCCGAGGCGCCCATCGCCGGACAGGCGCCGAGAAACAGCACCAGCACCGGGTTTTCCGCTATAAAGGCTCTGACCTTATTGTTTTCCATCAGCTCTCCCCTCCGTTCTGCGAGACGGCGGCAAAGGCGTCGAACACGTCCCTCACGGCGACGGCGACGGCCTCGCTCGTGACGGTCGCGCCGGATATGAGCGCTTCTTCGCCGCTCAGACTGTCCTGCGTGAGCCCCGCGAAGCCCTGCTCATAGGCGTTCTTGTCGAGCTCGTAGGCCGTGAAGTATTCGCCCATGAGTATCAGCTCGTCGGCCTTCATCGCGTATATCGCGCCGCTGCCGTCGAGCACATAGGCGACGGTGAGCGGCAGATTGCTGTAACCGTAGGGTCTTGAGACGAAGCCGTAGTACCGCGCCTCGCCGTCGGTGATGAGATATGCGCCCGTGACGCTGCCGAACACGCCGTCCGTGGGCAGCGCCGTAAGCTCCGCGCCCTCGCCCGCGAGATCGCCGAGCAGCTTGACGTCCTCGGCTTCGAGGGAGGTCAGCCTGAGCGCGGCGTCCGCCTTCGCCTCGTCGATGAGCGCGGCGGGGACGGAGTCGGTGATGTCCGCGCCGTTCACGTCGTAAACAAGGCAGCTCCCGCCGAGATTGCAAATGGCAAGGCAGCTCGTTTCGCCGTCCGCGGCGATATAGGCGACGCCGCCGCCGTTCGCGGCGACCATGGCGGTGCGGATATAGGCCGCGCCCTCCACGGCGGTCTCCTCATACTGCGCGACGCCCTCGCTGTTGGCGATGCCGGGGTACACGCTCACAAGGAGCTCGGCGAGGAGCTGAGAGTCGCTCTTGACGCCCGCGCCGATAAGACCGTTGCCGACGAGCGCCGCAAAGCCGTCGCCCACCGCGCCCATGAAGGCTCTGGAGGAATAGGTCACGCCCGCCACAAGGCTCACTCCGCCGAGCGCGGAGTCCGTGCCGAGATAGGTCGCGGGGTAGTCCCTGCCGAAGTCCTTGCTGTCGGGATAGGAGCTCACCGCGATACCGCTTATTTTGCCCTCGCCGTCAACGGCCATGGCGATCTCCATCGGCGCGCCGGTGTAGCCCTCGGTGGTCGAGAGCGTGAGCGCGTAGCCCGCGCCGGAGGTCTCGGCGTAGATGCTCCGCACCGTCTCCGGCACGTCCGCAAGCGCGCTCGCCGCGGGGTCGGCAGCGTCGTATAGGAGCTCAAAGCCGGCCGCGTCGGGCATCACCTCATAGAGCGGGGCGAGGAGCTGCGCCGAGCCGTTGCTCTCGATCATGGGCGCTGCGAATACGTTCACGCCCAGCAGCGCCGCAGTAAAGAGCGCGAAGATGAGCACGAGCGCGAGCGCCGAACTGAAAACACTTTTATTCTTACTCATTTTCAGCTCCCTCCCAACGGCTTTTTGGCCGTCCAGCTCTCAAGAAACGGGGTGAGGATGTTCATGGCGAGTATCGAGAAGGATACGCCCTCCGGATACGCGCAGAAATATCGGATGATAAACGTGATGACGCCGCAGCCGAGCGCGAAGAGCGCCTTGCCGCTGTTCGTGATGGGCGTCGTGACATAGTCGGTGGCCATGAAGATCGCGCCGAGGAAAACTCCGCCGGCCATGATCTCATAGAGCGCGAAGGTGAGGTCGCCCGTGGCGGCTGTGAAGCACACGAAAACCGTGCCGACGAATATCGCCGGGACATACCACTTGATGACCCTGCGCGCCACGAGGTATATGTAGCCGAGCAGGAGCGCCGCTATGCAGCTCTCGCCCACCGCGCCGCCGCGCAGACCCAGGAACATCTGCGTGAGCGTCGGCAGCGCCGAGCCCGCGGAGAGCGCCTCGAGCGGGGTGGCGGAGGCCGTGAGCTCCACTGCGGCGGGCATCGCCCCGCCGGCGACGGAGGAGAACGCGAGGAGCATGAACACGCGCCCCGTGATGGCGGGGTTGGCGAAGTTCTTGCCCAGTCCGCCGAAGAGGCACTTCACGACGACGATGGCGAAAACCGAGCCGATCGCGCACTGCCAGAGCGGCACGGCCGTGCTGAGATTCAGACCGAGCAGCAGCCCCGTGAGCGCCGCGCTCAGATCGCCGACCGTCTGCTTTTTCTTCGCGAGCAGGTCGAAGAGCGCCTCGGAGACTACCGCGCTCACCACGCACACGGCGATGACCGCGGCGGCCTTCGCGCCGAATATGACTATCGCCGCGACGGTGACGGGCAGGAGCGCGAGGATAACGTCGAGCATTATCCTGCGGCTGGAGGCGCCGCTGTGTATGTGGGGCGCCGCGGAGCTTATGAGCTTGTCCATCACTTCTTCGCCTCCTTCAGAGCGGCGTTGGCCTTCTTGGCGAAGCGCCGCGCCTTGCTGTTGGTCTCCGCAAGCGGACGGTGAGCGGGGCAGACATACGAGCAGCAGCCGCACTCCATGCAAAGCTGCACCTTGGAGGCGTTGAGTATGTTCAGTCGCTCCGCCTCGTCGTCAAGCTCCATGGCCTTTGCAAAGACCGTGGGGTTGAGCCCGAGCGGGCAGGTAGAGGCACAGCGCCCGCAGTGTATGCAGGGCGTCGGCTCAAGAGCCCTTGCGTCCTTCTCGTTAAAGACCAGCACGGCGTTGGTGGCCTTGATGATCGGCGCGTCGATGGAGGCGACGGTCTTGCCCATCATCGGCCCGCCGAGAATGACCTTGCCGGGCTCGCAGGAGAGGCCGCCGGCCTGCTCGATGACATAGCTTATCGGCGTGCCTATGGGCACCACGAGGTTCTTCGGCTCCTTCACGGCGCTGCCGTCGAGCGTGATGCACTTGCTCACGAGCGGCATGCCGTCGGTGATGTACTGCGCCATCTTGGCGAGCGAGGTGACGTTAATGATTATCACGCCGAGGGACGCAAGACGCTGACCCTCGCCCACGACCTTGCCCGTGGCGTTGTAGAGCAGCACCTGCTTGGCGCCCTGCGGATAGACGCTTCCGAGCGGCATGACCTTTACGGAGGCGTCGCCCTCGAACACGCGGCGCAGCTCCGCTATGGCGTTGGGCTTGTTCTCCTCCACGCCGAAGATGAACTCCTCGCTGTGGAGATATTCTCTGAGCAGCGCTACGCCCTTTACGACCATGTCGCTGTGCTCCACCATCGTGCGGTTGTCGCTCGTGATATAGGGCTCGCACTCGGCGCCGTTGACGAGCACGGTCGGGATCGGCCCCTTGCGGATGGCGTCGAGCTTCGCCCAGAGCGGGAAGGCGGCGCCGCCGAGACCGACTATGCCGCTCTCGCGCACGGCGCTGAGGAAGCCGTCGAGATCCGTGAACTCCGGCGGTCTTATGTCGGGGTCCGTCTCCATTTTTCCGTCGCTCTCTATGCGGACAGCCTTTTCATCCACGGACTTCACCACGCCGGAAACGGTCGCGTGCACGGGGGAGGAGACGTTACCCTCCTCGCGGGCTATGAGCTGTCCGATGCGGACATGGTCGCCGACCGCCACGATGGGCACAGCCGGCTTGCCCGAGTGCATGTTCATGGGCAGCACGACCTCCGGCGGCGGCGCTATCGCCACCGAATGGAGATCGCTCGTGCCCTTCAAATGGGGCAGCTTCAGTGATGAGATGCTTTTTTTCAGGTTCATTCAGCCTCCCGCCTCCTATTTCTCTGTAATGCTGTTATTGGGTTATGAGCGCCCCGACTCCGGGGGTATATTTGATCTCGCTGTTATCGAATATCCAGACGACCTCCACATCGCCGAGCTCCTGCGCGAGCGCGAGCCCCTCCTCATACGACATGCAGAACAGAGCGGTCGAGAGGCAGTCGGCAAGGGCGCTGTCGGGCGTTATTACCGTGAGCGAGGCGAAGTAGTCCGCCGGATACAGTGTGTCCTTATCTATTATATGGTGGTATTGCCGTCCGTCAACGGTAAAATATCTCTCATACACGCCGGAGGTGACGCAGGACGTGTCCGCAAGCGTCAGACTCAGCGCGAAGGCGTCGGTATCCGCGGGGTCGCGTATGCCGGTCACCCAGCCCGAGCCGTCGGGCTTCGTGCCGATGATGCGGATGTTCCCGCCGATGTTCAGAACATAGCCGTCCGCGCCGTCCTCCTCGAGAAAATGCGCGGCCATCTCGGTGGCGTAGCCCTTGCCGAGAGCGCCGACGTCTATGGAGGCGTCCGGGTCGCTTATGCGGGCGGTGTTGTTCTCCTCGTCGATCTCCAGCGCGGAAAAATCAATGTGCTCCGCCGCCGCGGCGAGCTCCGCGTCGGTCGGTATGCAAGCGCCCGCCGGGTCGTCCTCCGCAGCGCTGCGGCAGTCGTGCCAGAGCGAGAGGACGGCGCCCATCATCACGTTCATCTCGCCGTTCGTGAGATAATACAGCTCGCGGGCGTAGACAAGGAAGTCTATGAGCTTTTCGTCGAGCACAAGGCTCTCCCCGCCCGCCGCCTTGTTGAGCGTGCAGAGATTGTTGACGCCGGAATACTCGTGGTAGACGTCAAAAAGCTTGTGGTACTCCGAGAGTATGGACGAAACATCGGCAGAGCGGTCGTCGAACCGCTCTGCCGAATCTCCTGCGTAGCTATAGACATAAGAGACGGTGTCGAAGTATGTGAAATACGATTTTCCCTTCGGCTCCTCCTGCTGACTGTTGGGGGTGCAGCCGGCGGCGAGAGCGAAGAGCACGGCGGCGCATATTATTGCGAATACGGCCTTATACGATTTCAACGCGACAGCTTCTCCTATGCTTTGTTATTTGGCTCAGCGGGCGTAATCCGCGGCCTGGGCGACCACTGCCATCATGCCGGAAATGGACATGGTGCAGGTGGCGAGCAGCGTCTCGTCGGTGGAGACGGAGTGGCCCTCTTCGTTGGTGACGGTCTCGATGGCGCGAACCTCAGCGGAGGTCTTGCCGACCACATAGTCCGTGAAGGCCTTGGCCTGATCGCACCACTCGGCAACGGCGTTGCCGTAGGCTACCATGCCGTAATCCGAGCCGAGCTCCATCTTGGTGCCCTTGAAGGCGGCCTCGACTATCTCGCCGGCGGTGTCGATGGTGATCTTCGGCTGTGTGGCGTCGGTGGCGGCGGCGAGGATCTTGCCGTCCGCGCCCACAACGGCGGCGCCGAACTCGGTGTACATCTTCACAACGCCGTTCTCAGCCTCGGTGGCGGCGGTGGACTCGCTCGCGTCGGTGATGGCGGCGAGACCGAGAGTGAACGTGCCGGCTGTCGTGAAGGTGGCGCTCCTGGTATCGGCGCAGGCCTTGACGACGGCGGCGATGAAGTCCGCGATGCTCATTGTGCAGCTCGCGTAAAGGGTCTCGTCGGTGGTGACGGTATGGCCGGAGTCGTTCACGACTGTCTCCATGGCCGCGACCTCGGCGCCGGTCTTGCCGACCACATATTCCTCAAAGGCCTTGGCCTGAGCGTCCCACTCGGCGATGGCGTTGCCGTAGGCGACCATGCCGTAAGCCTCGCCCTTTTCCATCTTGGTCTGGAAAACGGCGGCTGTATCGACGGCGCCGTCGGTCACGTCCATCTTGCTCTGCGCGCTGTCAAGGCGGCAGGCGACGATCTTGCCGTTGGCGTCGAGCACAACGGCGGCGACAGTGGCGTCTACCTGAGCGTTGGCGGTCTTCGAGGAAGCGGTGCTCAGCTCAACGCCCATGCCGAGAGTGTATGTGGCCGCGGTCTCGCCGCAGGCTGCCAGGGTGAATACCATGCAAGCTAAGAGGATGACAGAAATGATCTTTTTCATATTTTACTCCTACTGATAAATATTCGATCACGGTTCACCGCGATCGTTTCCCCCAACGGACTGTGTATGTGGCTGAACGTTTAAAATCGGAGCCGAATATACGTTTCCGCCGGCAATGAAAACCGATAAGACGAACGGATCTGCATACAGCCCCTATCACAACGCTATTCTAACATACGCAGGACGCCGATGTCAACGATTTGACAATGTTATTTACCGATAAATCCATGGGAAAGGCCGCATCGGGCGCCGGTTTGTGAAATCCGACAAAACGCGGCATTTTTTTGTTGACGAACTATGCGACGAGAACTAT
>CAYNMN010000039.1:0-2818 GCA_964398305.1 uncultured Oscillospiraceae bacterium | reverse complement strand
ACCCAGTCCACAACATACTCCGCGAAGCGCTGGGCGGCGGGGCCGGCGGCGTCGCCCTCGCGCACCACCATGCCGATCGTGCGCGAGGCGCCGGGCACGAGCTCCATCACGCGCACGTTGTCCGCGCGTCCCGTCAGCAGCAGCTCCGGCATTATCGACACGCCCAGCCCCTGCTCCACCATTGCGATGATGGCATAGTCGTCCTTGGTGGTGAACTTGATGTCCGGCTTCACCCCCGCGGCCTCGAGCGCGCGGCGCGCGTCGTGGTCGGAGCTCTCGAGCAGGCTTATGAACGGCTCGTGCTCGGCCTCCCGCAGCGGAAAGCGCGGCAGCGAGGCGAGCGGGTGGTCGCGCGGGACAATGGCGAGCAGCCTGTCCTCAAGCAGCGCCGTGGATCTGCCGCGCAGGGTGGTCGGCAGCCTTGTGAAGCCGATGTCCGCGCTGCCCTCCGTGATCCACCGCGCCACGTCGTGATAGTCGCCGTTCATCAGCTTTATCTCCACGCGCGGGTAATCCGTCTGAAAGCGCTTTATCATCCCCGGCAGCCAGTGCACGGCTACGGAGGTAAAGGTCGCTATCCTCACCGTGCCGGCGTCGAGTCCGCGGATGGCGGCGGCGGTCTGCGCGAGCCGCTCCGCGCTGTTGACCACGCCGCGCACCGCCGGCATCAGCCGCTCGCCCTCCGGTGTGAGCGCCACGCCCGAGCGAGAGCGCCGCAGCACCGCGAAGCCGAGCTCCGCTTCGAGCGCGCTTATCATATGCGACACCGCCGACTGCGTGCAGCCAAGCTCCTCCGCCGTGATCGTCAGACTGCCGCTCTCCATCACCTTCACCAGCGCCTCATACCTGCTTATCGCCATAACATGAAATCCTTTCATGAAAATATGATTATAATTAATGACGCTTATAGTATAGCGGATTTTTGACCGAAAACAAGCCCCGGACGCGATTTTTGACCTTGCCGGGATTTTTCCCGCCCGTTATAATCTCTTGTATTGCCGGCAAGGCAGAGAGAGTGAGAGGGAAAAACAATGACGACTGCAACCGTATGCGTGCTTATTGCGATAGTGGTATACCTTATCGGTATGCTTATAATAGGCGCGGTCTATTCAAAGGGAAACAACACCTCCGGCGACTTTTATCTCGGCGGGCGCAAGCTCGGCCCGGTGGTGACGGCCATGAGCACGGAGGCCTCGGATATGTCCGGCTGGCTGCTGATGGGTCTGCCGGGCGTGGCGTACTTCACCGGTCTTGCGGACGCCACCTGGACGGCCATAGGTCTGGCCGTGGGTACATATCTCAACTGGCTGTTCGTGGCCAAGCGCCTGCGCCGCTATTCCGCGAGCCTCGGCGCAATCACCATACCGGACTTCTTCTCCCGCCGCTTCCACGATAACTCCAAGCTCATAGAGGGCATCGCGGCGCTTATAATAATTGTGTTCTTCGTGCCCTACACAGCCTCCGGCTTCGCGGCCTGCGGCAAGCTTTTCACAAACCTTTTCGACGCCAACTACATGACCATGATGATAATCAGCGCCGTCGTCATCGTCGCCTACTGCGCGATGGGCGGCTTTATGGCCGCGTCGGTGACGAGCCTTATCCAGAGCATCGTCATGACCGTCGCGCTCGTTATCGTGCTCTGGTTCGGAGTGAGCGCCGCCGGTGGGCTCGGGGCCGTCATCGACAACGCGCGCACCATCCCCGGCTATCTGAGCCTCACAAGTCTCGGCAACATAGGCACGGGCGAGGCGAGCGGCTACGGCTTCATAACCATCTGCTCCACGCTCGCCTGGGGTCTCGGCTACTTCGGCATGCCCCACGTCCTGCTGCACTTCATGGCTGCCGAGGATGAGAACAAGCTCAAGATCTCCCGCCGCATCGGCACGGTCTGGGTGGTCATAGCGATGGGCATAGCCGTGTTCATCGGCATCATGGGCTACGCCATGAGCCGTGTCGGCGCGATAATCACCTTCGAATCCGGCAGCGCGGCCGAGGCCGTCATAGTCAAGATCGCGGCGCTGCTCTCCACCAACGGCGTAGTCCCTGCGCTCATCGCGGGCGTCATCCTCGCGGGCATCCTCGCCTCCACGATGTCCACGGCCGACGCGCAGCTCCTCGCCGCCGCGTCCGGCATCAGCCAGAATATTCTTCAGGGCGTGTTCGGCGTCAAGCTCTCCGACAAGGCGAGCATGACCATCGCCCGCTGCACGGTCATAGTTATTGCGGCGCTCGGCGTGTTCCTCGCGCGCGACCCGAACAGCTCGGTGTTCTCGATAGTCTCCTTTGCGTGGGCGGGCTTCGGCGCGGCCTTCGGCCCCGTGATGCTCTTCGCGCTCTTCTGGAAGCGCGCCAACCGCTGGGGCGCCCTCGCCGGAATGCTCTCGGGCGGCGCGATGGTGTTCATCTGGAAGTACCTCGTCCGTCCCCTCGGCGGCGGCTGGAACATCTATGAGCTGCTGCCCGCCTTCATCGTCGCGTGCGTATTCATCGTGGTCGTTAGCCTCGCCACCGGCGAGCCCGACGCCGTGATAGAGCGCGAATACGAGGCCGCAAAGGGCTGAGAAGTTAATCGGAATAGTATCGGCAAGTATAATAACGGCGCCGGGGCATTTGCTCCGGCGCCGGGTTGTTTGTCGCCCCACGGGCGACCACACAGGGTCGCCCCTACGTCAATTTTTTAAACAACCAAAAAAGATTTGCCATACAAAAAATTTTTTCCGTAGGGAACGGTCTTGACCGTTCCGCGGGTGCGATCTCCTGCCACGTCGGTGATAATCCGACCACGGAACGGTCAAGACCGTTCCCTACGTATTCGATT
>CAYNMN010000038.1:0-15692 GCA_964398305.1 uncultured Oscillospiraceae bacterium | reverse complement strand
GCAGTGCAAACACTTCTTCTTTTGGCTCTGTATTATAATATTGATAAAGCCACCCGATAATCTCTACTGCTTCTGTAAAATCTTCTTCATCTATATCATTAACTAAATGATTTACAACACCGTCCTTATCCGTAAAAGAAATATTAAGTAAGAATTCTGTATAGTCCAATGTCTTTTCGAAGAGTTCAGGCATATCGTATAAGAGCTGACTTTCGAAGAAGATTACGGGGTCTGTTCCGCGGAGTGCGAGATTGAGCATTCCTTTTGCGTCGTACGGTGTGGTGGGGAACATGGCTTTGAGTCCGGGAATGTGCGCTATGAGGGCGGTCCAGTCCTGACTGTGCTGCGCGCCGTATTTGGAGCCGACGGAGACCCGCAGCACTACGGGCATTTTGAGTATTCCGGCGGACATGGCCTGCCACTTGGAGAGCTGGTTAAAAATCTCGTCCCCGGCGCAGCCGATGAAGTCGGCGTACATCAGCTCCACGACGACGCGGCCGCCGCACATCCCGTAGCCCACGGCGCTGCCGACGATGGCGGCCTCGGAGATGGGCGAGTTGAAAAGTCGGCTGTACGGTAGCGCCTCCATAAACCCACGGTATACGGCGAAGGCGCCGCCCCAGTCGCGCACATCCTCGCCGTAGGAGATAAGTGTGGGGTCCTCGTAGAACTTGTCGAGCAGCGACTCGGAGACGGCGTCGCGCAGGTTATAAAGCTTCATCTTGCTGACTGGCTTGCCGTCCACGACTGCGGCGCGCTCCTTGTCCCGAAGCTGCTTGTAGCGCGGGCAGTCCGCCTTGGGCATAAGCGTCCTGGGCTCACGGGAGTCCATGGCGGGCACGCGCGCGTTCGAGAACATCCGCCGCTCGATAAAGCCGGGGTCAGCCACGAGGTCGGCGTAGGGGCTCTGTGCGGGGTCGGAGGCGTGGCGGCATATCGCGGTCATGCGCTCCACAGTCTCGGTCATTATCTCATCAAAGCGACTGTCGGGCGCAACGCCTGCCCCGGTTAGCGCGGCGCGGTAGGTCACGATGGGATCCGCGGCACGCCAGGCCTCTATCTCCTCCTTTGTGCGGTAGGCGTTCTGGTCGGAGGTGGAGTGCCCGCTCAGGCGGTAGGTTATGGTGTCCAGCAGCACGGGGCCCTCGCCGGAGCGCAGGAGGGGGAGCTTGCGCTCCATCGCGTCGATGACGGCAAGGGGGTTGTAGCCGTCCACCCGCTCCGCGTGGAGCTGCGTGGGGCTGACCCCCGCGCCGACGCGGGCCAGCAGGTCAAAGGCCATGGTTTCGCCCCGTGTCTGGCCGCCCATGCCGTAGGAGTTATCAAAGATGTTGAAGAGGATTGGCATACCGCCGTTGCGGCCCTCCTCCCATAGCCGGGTGAACTGATCCATGGAGGCAAAGTTCATGGCCTCCCACACCGGGCCGCGTCCCATGGAGCCGTCGCCGATGTTGCAGACCACCACGCCGGGGCGATCGTTGCATTTTTTGAAGAGCGCCGCGCCCGTGGCGATGCCCGCACTGCCGCCGACGATGGCGTTGTTGGGATATACACCGAAGGGCAGGAAGAAGGCGTGCATGGAGCCGCCCATGCCGTGGTGGAAGCCGGTCTCGCGGGCAAATATCTCGGCCAGCGCGCCGTATACGACGAAGCGTATGGCCAGCTCTTTCGCGTCCTTGGCTGGGCCGAGCTTTTCCACGGCACGGAGGGTCGCGCCGCCGAGAAAGCCCTCCATAATCTCCATCAGCTCTGTGTCGGAGAGCTTTTCGATGCAGGAAAGGCTTTTTGCCAGGATCTCACTGTGGCTGCGGTGACTGCCGAAGGAGAAGTCATCCCGCCCCAGCAGGAAGGCCTGACCCACGGCGGCAGCCTCCTGACCGAGCGAGAGGTGCGCCGGGCCGGGATAGGTCGTCTCCACGCCGTTGTACACACCCTGGGTCTTTATCTGATTGAGCATAGACTCAAACTCACGCAGAATGGTGATGTCCCGCCAGATGCGGACGAGCTCCGCGTCCGAAAAGCGGGAGCGCTCCTGCGTCACGGTCCTGTTGTAAGCGTTCACGGGGATGTCCCGGAATTGTATCATGCCCGGGGCGCGCAGCTCCGCCGGGTTCACAAAGATGCTTTTTGGCATTGTTATCTCTCCCTTATATCCTGAATATGGCTTCGCGGATGATCTCGCCGAAGGTGGGGTGCGGGAACACCAGCTTTTTGAGCCGCGCCGGGGGAAGCTGCGTGTCTATCATCATCCCGGCGGTAAGTATAAGCTATGTGGCGCAGGGCCCGACGATGTGGCAGCCGATGAGCTGATGCCGCTTTGTGTCTGCCACCAGCTTTATAAAGGAGCGGCCGTCCTCCGACTCGGCCACGTAGAGGCCGGAATAGAGCATGGGCAGCCTCACCTCCTTAGCCTCCAGACCCTTGGCCCGTGCGCTCTCCAGACTCTCGCCCACGCATGCCACAGGCGGGTCGGTGTGGATGAGGGAGGGCACGGTCTCATAGCGCATGGCGTCCCGGACGCCGAGCATATGGTTCGCGGCGACCTCCGCCTCGCGGTAGGCTGTGTGCGCCAGCATCATCTTGCCGTTGCAGTCGCCCACGGCGTACGCTCCGGCAACGTTGGTGCACATATGCGAGTCCGTGGCAATGGCCCCGCTTCTGCACTCCACACCCAGCGTTTCCAGCCCGACGCCCTGAATTACCGGGGCGCGGCCCGCGGCGAGCAGCACGGCGTCGCAGGGGTACTCGCGGCTCTCGCCTGCACGCTCAAAGATAACGGAGCCGACCTTTACCTCCGTCACGCGGGAGCCGAGGAAGAACTCCACGCCCCGCTCGGAGTATTCCTCCATGATGAGCTTGCATATATCCGCGTCCACGGCCCCGCCAATTTTGGGCGCGGCCTCGATGACGGCGGTCTTGACGCCGATCGAGGAGTAATAACCTGCAAATTCCAGACCGATAACGCCGCCGCCGATAATGGCGACACGCTCCGGCAGGGTCTTTTTCTCCAGCGCCTCCCGGCTGGTGAAGACGTGGCCCCGTTCCAGAGCCTCACGCAGCCCCGGAATGGGTGGCACACTGTTCGCGGAGCCGGTGGCGATGACCAGACGGCGGCCGGTGTATGTATTCCCGTTCGCAGCGACGGCAAAGCCCTCTGCGCTCCGACCGGTGATTACGGCCTTTGCCCGCACGACCTCTACCTTGTTGGCCCGCATCGCGCCCTGTACTCCGGAGACGAGTGTCTTGACGACCTTCTCCTTGCGCTCTATGACCCGCGCCGGGTCGAAGCTCACGCCCTGCGCGGTGACGCCGAAGGGCACGCTATTTCCTGCCTCGCGGTAGAGCTTTGCGGAATGCAGCAGGGTCTTGGTGGGGATGCAGCCCTCGTTCAGGCAGGTCCCGCCGAGGTGCGTATCCTCAAACAGCGCGGCGCTGAGTCCGCCCTCTGCGGCCCGCTGGGCGCAGAGATAGCCCCCCGGACCACCGCCGAGCACCAGTACGTCGTATGTATTCATGATTACCCCCTCCTATATTGCCAGCAGAGCGGTGAAGCGCTCCAGCGCGGCGCACAGCTCCTGCATGAAGCGGGAGGCGGGAGCGCCGTCTATCGCGCGGTGGTCGTAGCTCAGGCTCAGGCCCATAGCGGGGTAGAGCTCCACTCCGCCGTCGTGCCCCTCGCGGACGCGCTTAACACTGGCGCAGACGCCGAGAATGCCCGTCTGCGGCGGGTTTATTACCGGCGTGAACATCTCCACGCCCATGGAGCCGAGATTAGTAACGGTAAAGCTGCCGCCGCTGAGCTTGTCCGGACTTATGGCCCCGCCGCGGCACTCCGCGGAGAGGGCCTTGACCTCCCGGGAAATCTCCAAAAGGCTCTTTGTGTCCGCGTTGAACACCGTGGGCACCATGAGGCCGCGCGGCGTGTCCACCGCCACGCCGAGGTTTACGTGGCGGAAGCGGCGGATGGAGCTGTCACCGAGCATGTTGGCGTTCAGGTCCGGGTATTTTGTCAGCGTGCGGGAAACGGCATAGAGTATGAGGTCGCCGACTGTGATGCCGGAGCGATCATCCGGCAGAGTCTTGAGCAGGGCGCGGTAGGCAAGGATGTCACCGGCGTCGAAGCTGAACTGGTGCGTGAGCTGGGCCATTCCCTGAAGCGAGGAGTGCATGGACTTGGCTATGGCGCGGCGTATGCCGGAGAATTTTGCGTCCTCGTATTCTGACTCCGCCGGAGCCGATACATCCGTCTGGGCAACGGGCTGCGCCGCTGCCTCCGGGGCGCCCTCCGCCATCAGGCGGCGCACGTCGGACTCTATAACGCGGCCCTTCGGCCCGGTGGGTGAGGCGAGAGAAACATCCACCCCCGCGCTCTCCGCAAGGCTCCTGGCTCTGGGGGAGACCGCGCCGGAGCAGGCGGCGCCACTCGCGGCGGGAATTGAAGCCGGAGCGGCGGATCGGGCGGGCGACGCTCCATCCGGTTGGATCGCGGTCGGAGCGACCCCGTTCGGGCGCAGGGCGGAACAGTCCTCGCCCTTAGCGCCGATGGCGCAGACATTCACGAGGCAGGGAACCTCGTCCCCGTCCCCAAAGAATATTTCCAAAAGAACGCCCTCGGCTGTGGACTCGCAGTCGAAGCTCGCTTTGTCCGTCTCGTAGCCAAAGAGCACGTCGCCGACACTCACACGGTCACCGACCTTCTTTTCCCAGCGCCCGATGATGCAGGACTCCACGGTTATGCCCGCCTTGGGCATGATAACGGCATTCGCCATTTTTATTGCCTCCTATGAGATGATATGTTATATTATGATATATAATGTTATATATCACAATTCTTCCTGTCTGTCAATAACGGCAGGAAAAGAAGCCCGCCGGAGCACGTCCGGCGGGCTTGCAGAGTATTCGGTTACAGCACCGTCATGCCGGCGCCATGGGCGGCTCGGAGGTATTCCTCCGGCGGCTCGCTTTCGCAGATAATGCAATCAGCTTCACCGAAGGCGGCGAAGGTGAAGGGCAGGATGCGACCCAGCTTGCTCGCGTCGCAGAGCAAAACGGAGGTTCGGGCTTTTTTAATAACCAGCCGTTTCACCAGCATTTCGCTCTCCTTGCCACAGGTGAAGCCGCACTCCGCGTCGCAGCCGGAGACGCCGATGAAGGCGAGGTCGATGTTGATATTGGCAAGCATATCCAGCGTGCTCTGGCCGGAAATTGCCAGGTTCGAGCGGTTTATGTTCCCGCCACAGAGGTTGACGGAGTAGTTTTCGAGCCTGCACAGCTCCAGCGCGATGTTCGGGCCGGTGGTGAAAACATCGAGCCGTGTGTCCGGAAGCTCGCGAGCGAGGACGAGATTGGTGGTACCCGCGTCGAGAAACACGGAGGAATCCGGCCGGACAAGAGCTGCGGCCTTGCGGGCGATGATCAGCTTTTCCTCCATGTTCGCGTGTGTGCGCAGGTCGAAGAGCGGTTCCGTTGCGTGGCGGACTACCCGCGCGCCGCCCCGCACCTTGCGAAGGAAACCCGCTGCCTCCAACGCGTCCAGATCCCGATGTAGTGTCATCACCGACACTTCGGGAAACATCTCCCGTAGCTCCCGGATGCCGATGAAGTCGCGCCCCTCTGCGCTCTCGCGTATCCTCTCTCGCCGTTCGACGTTCATTTTTTGACTCCTTTATGTGATAATATATCATAATATAACAATAACATACCACTCAAAACCGCTTATGTCAAATTGAACCGAAATGAATAAGAAATGGCGGCAGGTGCGAATGGGAGCGATAGATCGCTCTTGCTTCCCCTTTGACACTCCCGATGGATTATTGGATGGAAAAGGCCATTAATTCTTTTTCGCAAAAAATACTACGCGGATCAGACGGTTTATCAGGAGGACAACGCCGCGCAAAGGTTTTCATTAAATCTAATAAGTGTTAAGAGATATCAAAAGACGCCTGATTTCACTTGAAATCAGGCGTCTTTTGGAGCTGGTGAAGTGACTCGAACACTCGACCTGCTGATTACGAAAATTGGAACGAGCGTCCGTTGGGCGCTTTCCAAGCCTGTTTGAGCCTTTCCTGTGGGTATCTGGTTGCTTTCCGGCGCTGCCCAGTCCGCTGTATCCACCCGCTGATTTCCTATTGTGGGTCAGGTTGTGGGTCAAATCAAAATCTGCCACGCTGTAGTTAAGATGAAAACGGAAACCATACCCCGCCGCTTAAAATCGGAGGGTACACCGCCAGACAGCGAAATGAATAAGAACAAGCTGAAGAATACAGATAGCGCTTCTCTCAACCGCCCTAATGCAGCAACCATTTCCGCAAACACAGCTATCTTGGCAAGACTATGGCATTGGCGGCACTGCTATAAAGAATCGGGACAACATTGCCCTGGGGCTCAATTTTCTACCAGCACAGGAAAACCGGCTTTTTGACGGGCCAAGGATCCCATGCTCAAGATGATCTGAGCGGGCATATCCTCAGCGGTCTGCAGATGGCACACAAAATGCACCCGGTCGCCTCGTTCCCGTTTGCTCCGTATGCTTTGTGTAGGCCCATTATGCTTTGCGTTCACGTTTTCCGTTAATTATATTCGAAATCCGCAAAAATTTGCCGCTGCTTATAACTCTGTACCGCCCATGTTTTTAATTTAGTCGCCGCACAGATAATCGTTGACCTTTTTATCGGAGAGATCCTGAGTGATAAAGTAAATTGTATCATTTTCGGTCAAAGACGCATAAGGCCCTGGAGACAACAATAGTTTATTATCCCGCCTGATGGCCACAAGGGTGGCCCCGGTGTTTTGCCAAAGCTGGATATCCTGAATGGTTTTTCCAAGGAATCGGCAGGACTTACTAATCGGGATGCTATAAGGTGCCAAAGGATTCATAGAACGGTAGTGTTCTGTTGCGGTAATCAGGTCGGATAACAGTCCATTCATCTGAGTAGTCTCTCTAATTTGGCGTTCAATACATTGAAAAATATCTGCCTTAATGGACTCAAGATTCTTCTGGTTGGCAAATTGAGATAAGAAAACAACAGCTTTTTCTTTTGACAGCACTCGTGTTCCGCTGCCCTTTTCAGGAGACACAATCTCCAAATCAGCAAGTATGCAAAACGCTCGCCTTGCTGTTTCTGGAGATACGCTGAATTGACTGGCGATGGAAGAACGTCCAGATATTTTATCCCCTTCGGACAAGGTTCCATTCATGATTCTTGTTGCTACCTCAATTGCTATTTGCTGATACTTTGGAATTGCTTCCGAATATACTTCTTTCATGTATAACCATCCTCTTTTCCGTCATATCCCAGACTGCAGACTGGCTCTAAGATGACGAGTGATTTCAGCAGCGACCGTATTTCACAATTGTGGTTCGCAGCATGTTCTTGTTTGTTTGAATGTTATTATATCATAAAGCGCCTCATTTGACAAAGCGCCAACTTCAATATATAATTAAGTAGTCACTTCGCGAATTAGCGCAATGGCGCTGTTCTTTTGAGAAGAGGATGCAGATCATCAATCATTCTACATCCTAAAAACGGAAGGAAGGTATTTTTCAATGAAGAAACCGATAGCATTCATTTTAGCTTTACTGTCTCTGTTCACTCTGGTTGGCTGCAATGGCGCAAGCAGTGATGGAGGAAAAGAAAAGACGACGATCTCTTTTGCCGACGTCGGATGGGACTCCATCAAACTGAACAATGCTTTGGCCGGTTTGGTGGCGGAGGAAGTATTCGGTTATACATGGCAGGAAACTCCCGGCTCCACACCTATTTCTCATGAGGCGCTGATCAAGGGCGAAGTGGACATACACATGGAGGAATGGACTAACAACATTCCCTCTTATGCGCCAGATCTGGAAGAAGAGAAATTTACCGAGTTGGGAATCAACTTCGACGACAACTATCAGGGCTTCTATATTCCCCAATACATCGCTGATCAGTATCCTGAGCTTAAAACCGTGCAGGACCTGGCTGAATATGCTGAATTGTTCCCGGATCCGGAGGACTCTGCCAAGGGCATTATTTATGGCGGCGTGACCGGTTGGGAGATCACGGAGATCATGGCTAAAAAGGTCGAGCTTTACGGCCTTGATGCATACTATAACTATTTTGAAAGCGGCAGCGATGCTATTCTCAGTGCGGCGATGACATCGGCGTGGGACAAGCAGGAACCAATCGTTGCATATTATTGGGAGCCGACTTGGCTGCTTGGAAGATATGACTTCGTGTTGTTGGAGGACGAGGCCTATAACGCAGAGAAATACCAGACTGGCTATGGAGCTTGTCCGCCTGTCACTGTGACGGTTGCGGTCAGCAATGATTTTGCGGAATCCAACCCGGTATACTGTGAATTCCTAAGCAAATTTAAGATGACCTCCGCAATCATCAGTGAGGCGCTGGCCTATATGAATGAAACGGGCGCAGATTATGAAAAAGCGGCAAAATGGCTGCTTTCGGAGGCACACCCGGAGCTAATTGGACAGTGGCTGGATACGGAACAGGCGGCCATACTGGAGAAAGCGCTGTAAAGTCACGGGCATTCAAAGTAATATTTTGAAAAACGGGGGAATTTGATGGATTGGTTGTTTAATTTTCCAGATATTTTTGATTTGGATACTTCGGCAATTGATAACGCTGTGCGCTCTTTCGCAGTAAGCGCGGAAGGCATGCTGGATGTAATCAAAGGCGGTTTGAACGGACTGGTGAACTTCATCGGGATGATCCTGATGTATATACCATGGCCGGTTTTCTTGTTGCTGATTTTTTGGGCAGGATGGAGAATTCGTAAAAGCCTGAAAAGCGGCATACTTTACGCTGTGCTCATTTTTTTGATCGGCGCTGTCGGTTTGTGGAATTTGATGCGAACAACGCTGTCAGTAGTATTGGCCAGTGTGGCTATCGCACTTGTGATAGGGATTCCTATTGGGATATTAATCTCAAATTCTGAGAAAGCGAACAAGATCGTTCGGCCTATTTTAGATACCATGCAGACCATGCCGGTATTTGTGTATTTGATACCGGCGCTGCTTTTGTTTGGCACGGGCAATGCTTCCGGTGTTATCGCCACCGTGATTTACGCGGTCGTTCCGGTCATTCGCCTGACCAGCCTCGGAATTCGGCAGGTCGATAAAGAGGTGGTCGAAGCAGCTAAGTCGTTTGGTTCAACAAAAGGGCAGCTTCTGCGCAAGGTGCAGATCCCGCAGGCAATGCCGACTATCATGACCGGTGTTAATCAAACGCTTATGATGGCCATGGCCATGGTAGTTACCACATCAATGATCGGTGTGCGCGGACTTGGTATGGAAGTCCTCAATGCGGTCAATCGTATCGAGATTGGCCGCGGTCTTGTAGCCGGAAGCAGTGTCGTGATTCTTGCAATCGTGCTTGACAGGCTGACCCAGGGAGTTGTTCCGAACAAACGGAAATCCACGGAAAAGCCAATAGACAGCACGAAAAACAAGAAGGATGGAGGACCGGAAAATGGAGCAAAATGAAAGCATACTCAGAATGGAACATGTGACGAAGCTCTACGGTCCCAACCGATCTGAAGCCATAAAAATGATGAAAAACGGCTCTGAGAAAGAAGCGGTATATAAGAAGACCGGATGCACCGTAGCACTGTGGGATGTGAATCTGGAAATACCCAAGGGACAGATTTTTGTGATTATCGGCCTTTCCGGCTCCGGAAAATCGACCGCGGTACGCTGCTTCAACAGGCTGACCACGCCCACCAGCGGGAAAGTCATTTTTGAAGGGCGGAATGTGCATGAAATGGACAAAAAGGAGCTGCTTGAATACCGCCGCAACAAAATCTCCATGGTGTTTCAGTCCTTTGGACTGATGAGTCACAGAGATGTTCTCGGCAATGTCAGCTACGGCCTTGAAGTAAAAGGGGTGGCACAAAGTAAGCGCGAGAAAATAGCAGAAGAATTTATCTCCATGGTGGGATTGAATGGCTGGGAACACCAGTCCTGCGAACAACTCTCCGGCGGCATGCGCCAGCGCGTCGGAATTGCCAGAGCGCTGGTCAACAATCCGGAAGTCCTGCTAATGGACGAGCCTTTTTCAGCGTTGGATCCTTTAGTGCGTCGGGATATGCAGTTCGAGCTTCTTCAAATCCAGAGGAAACTCAAGAAAACCGTTGTATTCATAACGCATGATATTGATGAGGCATTCAAAATGGGGGACGTCGTTTGTATTATGCGCGACGGCAAGGTCGTACAAATCGGCACGCCCGAGGAACTGAGCATGAATCCCGCAGACGACTATGTACGCGATTTTATAGAGTCGGCGGATAAAACCAAGGTGTTGACAGTCCGTAATATCATGATCACGCCATCATGCGTTGTACGTCTTGGCGATAGTATGGACAGAGCCATTTTGGAAATGCGCAGGAACAACTTGTCTTCTGTTATCGTGATGGATAACGAGCTTCATCCCAAGGGAATGCTGTTTATTGGGGAAGCAATACAGGCTCGAAAAGATGGCAAGACAATAACGCAAGTGCTGCAGACCGGTATAAACGCCGTTGCGGAAGATACGCTCATTTCAGATGCTATCTCAATCGTTACAGAATCATCCTATCCAATCGCTGTCACCGATGAGAGCGGAACGATGCTTGGTATCGTAACAAAAGCAAGTATTTTGTCGTCTCTGAACTGAATGAATGCTTCTGTTGTTATTTGATCGATTGCCAATACGAGAGCGTTTCGTCTTACGCGGAAACCGCTTTTGTCTGGGCGATCAACGCCGGACTGATTCAGGGCTCCGGCAACAAGCTCATGCCTGCCAGCGACGCCACCCGTGCACAGGTCGCGGCCATCCTCCAGAGATTCTTCGAAAACGTAGCGAAATAACATTCTTCGCAAAGTGAAATAGGAACAGCAGCCCCTGCGGCCATCGTGCCGCAGGGGCTGCTGCTTTGTTATCTTATTTTCTTTCTGAACGATGAAAGGTATCTGCGGATGCGGTCGGAGCGCCACGATTTCCAGATCAGCATGATGGCGGAGGCCACGGTAACGATAGGCAGCGCAATGAATACCGCCGTGCGCATCCATGGCTCGGCTGAGTCCGGCGCAAGCAGGATGGCAATCGCCGCCATAACCAGAATGCTCCAAAGGATATAGATGGCAGCATCGATATAGACTTCTCCCGGCTTGCCCTTCGTCGCCGCGATACGCAGCACCTTCAGTGCGCGGGCGCGGACATCGCGGATATTTCGAGTGGAGCAATTCTTTTCTTTTGCGATGATGGAGGTGGACTCACCGTTTATCACATTTCGGAAGATGACCTCCCGCTGGAGATCGGTGAGGTCTCCCATTCCCTTCGCAAGCTCTGCCGGCAGACGAACCATATCGTCGTCATCCGTGCCCTCACGGTAAAACTCGTTTGGAATATAGGCGTGGTCATCGTAGATGCAGTCACGCTCCGCCTGTGTCAGGTGAGCGTCCGTATCGATATGCTTCTTATCGCTGGCAATAGAGTGCGCGTCCTCGGCATGGAGTTTGGAGGTCTTACCGTAGTAGCGCTCGTCGCTGCGGTAGAGGATACGGTCGACTTCCTTCATGTCATCCTTGTTTTCCTTTGCCCAAGCCTCCGCATCCTTGGCAGCGTTGGGGTTCTGCTGTCTCATCCACTTCCAGCCTTCCGCGATCTCTTTTTTTGCCCCCTTCTGCCAAGCCACACCTCTCACCTCGCAAAAAATATTTCAAATATTTTTGAAAAGCACCTTCCGCTTTTGCGTTTTTCTTCCACTCTTTTATAGAGAGGTAATTCACCCGGCTGCAATTATCCCCCATCCGGTTACGGCACAGCACTGCGCCGACGGACATTCGGCTTTCCGACAGATCACTATGCAGCAACGGTATTGGCCGTATACCGGCATCATGACTTGTCTGCGGAAGGCTTTTATTTCTGCACCGCGCCGCCGGGGGCGCGGTATTTTTCTATTCTTATCATATCAAAAAAGTGAAAGAAGGACAAGCCGCATTGAACGCATAAGAAAAATAGATACTGCCCCCACCTTTATTATCACACCAAGGAGGATACAAATGACGCAAAAGAAAACCAAAGACAAACGCGAATACCCAAACGGCTTCTATCTCATCGACAACCGCATTACCATGTTTGGTCTCACGCCAATTCAGATGGCGGTCTACAACTGTCTGTGTCGGCATGGGAACGCGCATCATCTCTCGCATCTTCGCATGTCTACCATAGCATCCGAAGCTGGGTGCGCGGTCAGCTCCGCGCGACAGGCGGCGCACACGTTGGAGGAGCTGCGGCTCGTCTCCATATCGCCGGACTTCAAGGACGCGCCCGACGGCGGCAAGTGGCACGGCGCGAACTACTATCATGTGCTGGAGCTGCCTGCCTACATCAAACGAAAAAGCACTCCCGAACAGGAGGTGGGTCGCGATGAACTGCCGTTCTAAGCCGGAGCAAAGAACACCTGCCGTGACCGCCTGTGAGCCGCTGTGTGGGACTTTGGAACGCTCGGAGAGTCCCAGTCCCACCGAGAATAATGCTGGCAGAATTGAGGCCGTTTCGGACGAGGAACGAGGGACGATAGGCGAAGCAGGATAACCGCTGCCCGCACAGCTTCCCGCAGTGCGGGCAGCGGAGACGCAGAGGGTGCGGAGTACAGAATTACGCCCGTTAGGGTGTGACAAGTTTCGCCTTTGTGGTACGGATCGGGGCAATTGCCCCGTCCGCCCACTTCGGCAGTAAGCGGGCAAGGCCCGCACCCCTTTGAAACGAATGGAGGTACAAATGGCAAAGACAGATTTCATCCGTGCGCGGGTCGCCGCATGGGAAAAGTATGTAATACGGACGAACGCCGCGAAAGCAAAAATGTCCGAGAGCGAGTTCATCCGAACTGCCGCGCTGAACAAGGACGTCACCGTCATCAACGGACTGGACGAGCTCACCACGGAGCTGCGTCGGCAGGGCAACAACCTCAACCAGCTCACGGTCATGGCGCGGCAGGGCCGCATCGAATTCGTGGACTTCAAACCGTTCATGGAGGTGTATCAAAAAACATGGCAAGCGTTAAATTCATTGGCGTCTCGCGTGGTCTGAAGGACATCCTCGACTATGTGACCAACCGGGAGAAAACTACCGATGCACTCATCACCGGCGTGAACTGTGTGGCGCAGACGGCGTTGGATGAGTTTGAAACAGTGAAAAAGCAATTCCGCAAAACCGATGGCCGTGGGTACTACCATATCGTGCAGGCTTTCTCTCCCGACGATCCCCTGGACTTTGAAACTGCTCACGAGATCGGCTTGCAGTTCGCTGCGTTCTTCCCCGGCTACCAATGCGTGGTGGTGACGCACATGAACACCAAGCACATCCACAACCACATTGTCATGAACTCGGTAAATTTTGAAACCGGCATGAAGTTCCATCAATCGGCGCAGGAGATGCGACAGGTGAAAGAATTCAGCAATCAGCTTTGTCAAAGGTATGAGCTCTCCATCACAGAAACAAAAGCCGATCCGTTTGAGATTCCGGAGTGGAAGAAGCGTCTGCGTCGAAATATCAAGCGGGCGATGGAGCTCAGCTATGACCGCGAGGATTTCCTGATGTACATGGAAGCGTTTGGCTACAAGGTCAAGTGGGAGCCGGGGCAAAAGTATATCACCTACACCACGCCGGAAAATCAAGTGTGCCGGGATCGGAAGCTGTTCGATCAGACGCTCAGCCGTGAAAATATGGAGCGCTACTTTGCCCTGGGAGGGCGTGAGTATCTGGAGAGCCGTCAAATGGAATGCGATTACGGTGAACCGGAGCCGACGCTGGATGATGTGGTCTGCGGCCTTGCCTCCATCTTCGAGGCGCTGGCCGTGGGCGACAATGACCGATTTCATCTGGAGACGGTTCATCACAGCCGGGATGAGATCGAGCGCATCCTCGCCCACGACGGTAAGATCGACCGCACGGTGCAGTACGCCGTTGAAGATGAGGACGAGGAATATGAGCAGTACCACGGCTTCGAAATGACCATGTAACCCCGACGCCCAGCAGGGGCGGGTTCGCCGTCAGGCGGCGGAAGGAATAATACAAAGCTGAACAACAGAATAAAAGCCCTCCCAAGCAGGAGGTAGAAAGGATTTTATGAAACAATCTCCATACAAAAATTATGACGAGCTGCCGCTGATGCTGTCTGTGCCACAGGTAGCGTCGGTGCTGGGAATCTCCCGGGCCGGAGCGTATAAGCTGGCGCGGACAACGGGCTTCCCCTCTCTGACGATAGGCTCTCGCATCATCGTCCCCAAGGACGAGTTTATCGCATGGGTGAAGCGTCAAACCATTGGAAACACTGAATAAATCAGTAGCTTTCGTCGGCAAAGTGTGGTATATGTTCGTGTTGCAAAAGCAGAAAAAGGAGGCGACACGATGCAGGATTACATGAGGGCGCTGCGGCAGCGGTTCTATACGCCGCCCGGCTGCGAGAAGCTGAATCAGGAGCTGGAGCAGGTACACGGCGAGCTGCATGAGGCGTTAAACGGGCAGGAGCAAAAGCTACTCCTCCGCATCATCGATCTGGAGAGCGCTATCCGCGACGAGGCTTCGCTCTACAGCTTCATCGCCGGCTTCCGGCTGGCGGAGGGCATCAAGCAGGAGTTGACCGATCAGCCGCCATACTCCTTCGACAGGGAGGAAGAAAAACATGCGGAAGAATTGTACATCAAAGAAAAAGAACAGGAGGAAACCTAAAAAAGCCAATGGAACTGCAGACGGTTTTCGTGGAAATCAGCACGCAAAGCTGGTAGTGGATCAAATTGATCCACTACCTCTTCGACAGGGAGAAAAAAACACGCCGGAGAATTGTACATCAAAGGAAAAGAATAGGAGGCAACTTAATGGCAAAACGCCGAGCAAACGGTGAAGGTAACATCCGAAAGCGCAGCGACGGGCGTTGGGAGGGGCGGTATACCGCCGCCTACGATCCCGCGACGGGCAAGCGCATCACCAAAAATGTCCTGGGCAAGACGCAGGCCGAGGTCAAGGAAAAGCTGAAAGCAGCACAGGAGGCCGTCAGCGATCTGGACGTCGTGCGGTCAGATTCATACACCGTGGGGACTTGGGCGCAGACATGGTTTGAGTTGTACTCGAAGCCTGTCATCCGGCCATCGACTGCGGAATACTACGAACGGTTCATAAACATGCGTATCATCCCGGAGTTGGGCGACATCAAGCTCAATAAGCTGACCGCTCGCGATATCCAGAAGTTTTACAATGATCTGAAAGATCATGGTCGGGTACGGGAAGCGCAGAAGGAAAAGAATCCGGGACTGTCCAACGCCTCGGTGCGGGGCATCCACATGATGCTGCACAACTGCCTTGACCGGGCGGTCAAGGAGCATCTCATCTCCCGCAACCCCACGGAGGAATGTATCATCCCAAAAATTCAGAGAAAAGAAATGAAAATCCTGCACCCCGACAACATCCATGTTTATCTCAAGGCGGCAGAGGCGCGCGGCGTTCTGCCGATGTTTTATCTGGAGCTGACCAGCGGCGTCCGGAAGGGTGAGATGGTGGCACTGCTCTGGAGCGACCTTGACGTCGAGAAGAAAACCCTGTCGGTAACGAAGCAGGCGGTGCGGGGTCCCAACGGGGAAATCCGTGTGGGCAGGCCCAAGACAGACAATTCCATGCGCAGCATCTCCATCCCGCAGGAGGCGGTCGACCTGCTTA
>CAYNMN010000037.1:0-15793 GCA_964398305.1 uncultured Oscillospiraceae bacterium | reverse complement strand
CCTTTTGCTAACATTTTTACTTGACGAACACAATTCTGGCCCCTGTCCTGATAGAAAACGGACATATAGCAGATATCAACCTGGAATTCGTGTCTTCGGACTGCGATTATGAAGTAATTGATTGTAAAAATGGTTATCTTTTACCCGGACTGATCGATTCTCACGTTCACATACATGCCGGGCCAGATCTCCCAGTGGGCACTCGTGAGGAACCAATACGCGCAGCTATGCGTACAGCAGGAAATGCGCGTAAGTATTTAGAATGCGGGTTTACCACTGTGCGCTCAATGGGCGGGACAGAAGGGCAAGAAGTCGGAGTACGCGAGGCAGTCAAGGACGGCCTCTTTGTCGGCCCCGACGTCGTTGCAAGCGAAGCGGTCTTACAGTTAAAAACGGTCGGGTGATCTGAATAATGACAACTCAGTTCCCAGCTTACGCAGTCGAGCATGTTTCTCGTCAACCCCCGCATGTTTCCCGCTAAAAACGATAAATACTGAGAAAGTGGAATACGCCCCTCAAGCGAAAACCGCTTGAGGGGCGTACTTTATTCCACAATCATATATCAAAAATGAGGCTGCCGGCCCGGGCAACGGCAGCGGACGGGTCTCGCATGTCGGGCCCGGCAGACGCGCCGCAACGGCAATCCGCGCCTGCTTCGCGACAGTTTATTAATTCTCCCTTTTCAGCTTTTCGATCAGCATGTCGATGACCGCGTTGCAGTCTGCCAGAACCGAGAGGTCGCTGTATTCATGTATAGGGGCCTTCGGATCGGGGTTTACGGCAACTATCCTTTTGGCTGCGGTGATACCGCTGAGATGCTGAACGGCGCCCGATATACCGAAGGCGATATACAGACTCGGGCGCACATATACCCCGGTCTGCCCGACCTGATGGGCGTAGGTCGCGAACCCTGCCGCCACTGCCGACCTTGATGCGCCCACGGCGGCTCCCATCAGCTTACCCAACAGAAACAGTCTGTGGAAGTTTTCCTTGCTGCCGAGACCCAGACCGCCCGACACGATCATGTCTGCCGCACCGAGATCGTCCGTCCCGTTGTCATCGATGCAGGTCTGCAGGAGCGTCCACGCATCACGCGCCTCCTCCGGCATCAGACGAATTATCTCCGTGCCCAACTCGCGGTTGGCCGCGGGCGGGGCGAAAACGCCGCGCCGCACCGTCGCTATGGCCGTTGCGCCGGCCGTGATGTTGCTCACGAGCTTTCTGCCGCCGAAGGCGGGCCTAATCTGAAGCAGGCTCCCGTTCCTGTCCGACACGAGGTCAGTACAGTCGGCGGTGATGCCACAGCGGGTCATCGCGGAGAGCATGGCGGCTGTGTCGCAAAAGAAGACAGAGCTCTCGACCAAAATGAAGGAGGGCCGCTCGCGGCGCCACAGTCCGAACAGTGAATCCGCCGCTCTTTTCTCGCAGAGCATATCCATGCTGTCGAGCGGCAGGTGATACACCCGCCTCGCGCCCGTTCCAGCGAGTATTGCGGCGTCGGCGTCGGAAAGCTCCGGCATAACGGCTATAATATCCAGCGAGCAGGTCTTTCCCGCCGCCAGTTCCCTCGCTTTGTTAATAAGCCCCAGAAAGGACGGATCGACTCTGCCGCCGATTACCCACGCGCTATTCATCGGAAGCTCCATTTCCAACTCCTCCGACGAGGCTCATAATACCGTCCGCTCCTTCGTCGGGATCTCGCGCGACGGCATTTTTACCGCGACGGAAGCTCACGTCGATGATATCCGCCATTCGGGTCAGCGATCCCTCCGCGCCGACTGTGGCCGGGTCTATATGCAGGTCGTCGGCGGTCAGTCTTACCACCTTCTCGTCCCTTGCCCGTCTAAATCCGGCTATGGTCGGGCGGCGGATCATATCCACCCCGTTGCAGACCGTAATAACAGCCGGGAGTCTGCCGGAGTATTCAGACATCCCGCAATCCCCCGCCCGCATAAAACGAATATCCGTGCCGTCACACGAGAAGCTCACGACATTAGTTGCAAGCGGCATGGACAGCAAAACAGACAGCTGCGGGCCTATATGGCCCGTTTCGCTGTCTATGGCTTTTTTCCCACACATTATCAGATCCTGCTTCCCGATGACGTCGACGGCCGCGGCCAGCACACGCGCCGTGGCAAGGGTATCCGATCCCGCGAGGCGGGCGTCATTGATCAGAACAGCCCTGTCCGCGCCCATGGCCAGAGCCTCGCGAAGAGACGGCTCGGCGCAGTCGGGAGCCATAGCGACTGCCGTCACTATGGCGTTCCCCACGCTTTCCTTGACTCTCAGAGCCAGCTCCAGCGCATACATATCCGCAGGATTTATGCCGAGCTGTCCGCCGGCAAGCCGTTCCTCACTGTCGCCGATGACGTCGGTAAACTGCGCCTGGGCTATGAGCTTTATGCAGACTAAAATGTTCATCCGTGGATCCTTATATTATTTCGTGATACACTCCGGCCATGGCTTTTTGAACCATGCGGTATTTCTCGAAGCCTCTGTCATATATCTCAGCGTTTTCGGGAATTGGGTTAACCACGTCGGAAACAAAAACACATTTTTCGACGCTGTCCCGGAAGTCGGCAAATATACCCGTTGCCACGCCGGCCAGCATGGCCGAACCCAGGGAGGAGTCGTTGTTTCTTGTGCTGGTAAGCTGCATATTGAGCACATCGGCAAGTATCTGCCGCCAAAGCTTTCCCTTGGCTCCGCCGCCGATGAGCCTATACTCGAGCACGTCGATGTTTTGCGCTTTTATCTCCTCGAGGCAGTCGCGCATGGAATAGGAAATACCCTCCATTACGGCGCGGCTGAAGTATCCCTTCGTGTGGTGCATCCCCACGCCGGTGAAGCTGGCGCGGAGCTTGTCGTCGTAGTAGGGCGTCATCTCCCCGAGAAGATATGGATGGAAGAATAGATTGTCGCAGCCCGGAGGCGCGGCTTCGGCCTCCCTGTTGAGGAGCTCGTACGCGCTCACGCCCTGCTCGGACGCGAGTGCTGACTCCGCCGCGCCAAACACATCCCTGTACCATTTATAGGATGCGGCGCAGCTCCTTGTACCCGTCCCGGGATACCAGAGGCCCGGGATAACGTGCCTGTAGTTAAAGAACTGGTGGCTGGGCACCGGCCCGGTGGTTATCGGACAGATGCGGCCGGCGGTGGCCAGTTTGATAGTAGCGCAGCCCTCCCGCACAGCGCCGGATGCGTATACCTCAAGAGCCGTGTCCGTGGTGCCGACCAGCACCGGCGTACCGGCTCTGAGCCCCGTTATCTCAGCCGTTTCCGGAGATATGTACCCGGCTGTGTCAAGAGGATCTTTGATCTCCGGCATCACGGACATATCCAGCCCCGCGAGCTCGCACAGCTCGGGGACCCACTCTCCCGTGAAATCGTCGCAGAGCATTGCGCCCATGACCTCGATCGAATCCGTGCAGAAGTCGCCGGTCAAACGATGGCGCACATAGTCCTTGGCAAAGTACAGCTTCCGGGTCTTTTCCATCACCTCGGGCTCGTTCTCTCTGAGCCACATCAGCTGCGGCAGACTCCACGCAGGGCTGACGGAGTTCACGGAGTGCTTCCTGAGCAGAGCGGAGTAGTTTTCCTTGAGGAAAGCGGTCTGAGCCGAGCTGCGCGCGTCCGACCAGTGTATGAATCTGCGCAGCGGTCTGGAGTCCCCATTGCAGAGCACGGCCATATGCGTCGCCGCATCTATCGCGATGGCCTCAATGATTCCGTCGTGGTCGGCCGCACATTTGGCGCACTGTCTGATGTTGTATACAGCGGCATCGAACAGCTCATCGGCGTCCTGTTCAAGCCACCCGGGGTGCGGTGAATAAGATGCGTATTCCCTTGAGAAGGTAGCGACCGTTTCGCCGCGCGCGTTGATGAGCGTGGCCTTGGAGGAGCTGCCGCCAAGATCTATGCCGAGCGTCATTCTTTCCGCCATTTCGACGCCTCCCGTCAGCAGTTGTTGTTCATTATATCATAAATGTTTCTGATTATGATACCGTCCGGCGCGTATTTGCCCATAATATAGCTGTCGTCGGGACTGGCAGTGACGATTATCGCGCAGTCCATACGCATGGCATCGTCGCACCTGACCGCCACCATTTTGGCGACCACGTCCGGAGCGTAGAGCTCGAACGGAACGGTCCCGATGCAGCGGCTCATCTTCCCGTTGAGGAACATAGGCTTAACCTCTATACCGGCTGCGGCGGCCAGCTCCGCAAGCGGCGCCTCCTCGTCAAGTCCGCGCGTGAGCTTTACCGGCTCCTGTATGGCGGCCTGTACAGACGCTGCGGACAGTGTGAGCGCGCCGGAGCGGACGAGCCCGGCGAAATAAGCCGTGGCCGTTACGGTCTCGATTCCCTGCAAAAGTCTCCATTTGCTGTATTCGTTAATGAATATAACGGCGTCAGCGGGGTTGAGCGCCACAAGCGTCTTTGCCTCGGTGGCGGCTATCCTCTCCGCGGCGACGGCGGCGAGGCTCTGAACCTCTCCGGTGTAGCCCATCAGCTCGCTCAGATACGCGCCGGACGGCGGCTCGTCCGCAAGTATGGTGAAATCCACACCCGCCTTCTTCAACAGTTCGCAGGCGTTGATCGCGGCGTCGGGGAATACCGCTGACGCGGTCTGGCCGACATACAGCAGCACTTCGGCCTTTTCCGGCAGGTCTGACGCGACAGCGCGCAGCCTGTCCGACTGCGGCAGACCGAATACGCTTTTCTTCTCGTTGATATTGTTGATGAGCTCCTTGATTTTTGTGGGCTCAATGTCCTCGACCACCGCAAGGGTACGGGCCTCTCTGATAAAGGTACTGGGCTTGTATCCGGTGGCGCAGTCGTTGGCGCAGGCGTCGCAAAGGGTGCAGTGATACATCGCCTCCGCGAGCTCGGCGTCGTAGTTGAGACCCCGCTCCATCATCGAGACCATCAGCCCCTTTGCCCTCGGGGTCCAGCCCTCGTTGCCGGTGCTGTTCGCAACGGGGCATATGTGGCGGCACATCCAGCAGAACCTGCAGGCATCCGCGTGTCTGGCACTTTCCTTTGAAAACATATCATAACCTCTTTATCAGGATTTGTTTGGTGTATTGTCTTGTCCGCGGCCAAAACCACAGATTAGAGGCCCATCTTATAAGGATTCATAATGCCGTTTGGATCAAGCGTTTTCTTTATACCCTCGAGCACCTGCATGGCGGGGCCGTAGGCCTCCTTCATAAACCGGCCCAGCTTGAGCCCTACGCCGTGGTGGTCGTTGATAACGCCGCCGTTGTCCAGGGCAGCTCTGACGCCCGCGTTCCATATCTGGTTGTGCAGACGCACGCATTCGTCGATGTCCTCCGGAGGATCATCCATTATGAAGCGCGAGTAGTTCATTGCCCCCCAGTCATACCAGTGAGAGCTGTGGGAAATAAAACGGACGCCGGGGAAGTTATCCTCTATGGCTTTCTTCATAGCCCAGTATATTTTTTCTATATTATCATAAGTCGAGATGGTATCGAGCGTGCCGAACATTTGAGGATTGTTCATTATGTATCCGGGGTAGAAGAAAGTAATCCTGTTCTCGAACCATTTTTCTCCATACTCCGTTCCAAGATATTCCGCATTATACTTTTCGCAGATGCCGAGTATGATCTCTTCCTCGCAGTCCACAATCTTCGCGTTGCCCTCCACCGAGAGGTTCATAAACGAGCCTTTCTTTTCAAAGCCTATAACCTTTTTGATGATAGACACCGTCTCCGCTTCGTCAAACAGGCGCATCAGCGACGGCTTAACTGTCTGGACAATCTCGCGGCAGGCCTTATAGCCCACGCTTATATCCGGGAACAGGAAAGCGTGATGGCGCCTTACCTCCGGCAGCCTGACCATCTTGAACTTTGCCTTTGTCATTATGCCGAGCGTGCCTTCGCTTCCGAGGAACAGCGGCATGAGATTTGGTCCGCTGGAGTGCTTTGGAACCGGGAGGGTGTTGATTATATCCCCATTGGGTAGGACGACCTCCAGCGAGAGACATTGGTCGTCGATTTTTCCATATTTTGTAGATAGAATGCCTATGCCGTTATGCGCCAGGGCGCCTCCGACCGTACAGCATGTCAGGCAGCTCGGTATATGCATGACCGAGTAGCCGCGCTCGTTGGCATACCACTCCAGCGTTTGAAAGATCATACCGGTCTCGCAGCTTATAGTTCCGGAAACGGTATCTATATCGAGCAGCTTATCCATGCGCTTGATGTCCAGTATTATTCCGCCCGCCATGGGCAGAGCTCCCCCCTGAGAGCCGGAGCCCCCGCCCCATGTCTGTACGGGGAGCTTATAGTAATTGGCGATCTTCAGCACCTTGGAAACCTCTTCCGCGGAGCCGGGCCGCACGACATAATCGGGCAATGCAGGCTCTCCGCCCTTATCCACTACCATTCTGGACAGCCAGAAATAGTCGGTGCCATAGGCGAGCTTCTGCCCCAGATTACAGCTGGCGTTTTCAGCGCCGACTGCGTCCTCCAGTTCAGAGAGGATCATATCGCGCATAAAACCTCTGAATTCCATCAGCGTTCCTCCAATTTCTTGTGCTACATGCGGATGATCTCGTCTGTGTGCGTTTATGACCGGCATCCATCCGCGCATGTCGGCAACAGTCTGGCTTAACCGTGAGGGGAATTCCGCCGCGCCCGTCCGCGTATACCGTTGCATACGCGGACGGGGAGCAGGCGGTCTGAAGGTTTATTTATACGCGGGCATGATCGCATCGGCCTCTGCGATCGCGGTCTCATACGCCTCGAGGCCTTCAATAAGAGCATCGTCCGGAATGATAAGCGGAGGCGTGAGTTTCATGGTGATGCCGGCTCCGACGGCGGCGAAGAACGTAAGGCCGTTCTCGTTGCTCTTTTTTGTCACCTCAAGGGCGAACTCGGGGTGCAGCTCATGCGTCTCGGGGTCGGCGAAGGTGCAGGCGCGGGCCATGCCCATACCGCCGACATAGCTGATGCGGTGTGGGAAGCGGGCCTTTATGGCGTTGAGACGCTCCTCCATGATCTTACCCTTGCGCGCGGCCTCAGCACACATATTGTGCTCCTTGAGGAACTTGATGTTGGCGGCGGTCGCAGCCGAGCAGATGGGGCTGCCGGAATGCGTGGAGGTCATGGTGTTGGGCGCGTAAAGATCCATTATCTCGCGGCGGCCGACAAGAGCGGACTGGGGCAGAGCGCCGCTGAGACCCTTCGCGGTAGTGAAAAGATCGGGCAGTATGCCGTAGTTCTCGAAGCCAAACCACTTGCCGCTGCGGCAGCAGCCTATCTGGATCTCGTCCATTACGAGAAGGATGTCGTACTTGTCGCAGAACGCGCGCAGACGCTTGGCATAGGAAACCGGCAGAGGGTAGCAGAGGTTGCCGTAATAGGACTCTATGACTATACCGGCGATGTTCTTGTACTCAACACCGTGCGCGTCTATGGTGTCGAGCAGGGTCTGGAACATCTTATCCTCGTCAAAATCGGGGTTCTCGGGGTTCGCCCACTCATGGTCATAGCCGTTCGGCCACGGAGCCTGGAAGACGTCGGGGTCCATGTTGCCTATCCACTCCTTGAGCGTAGGCTGTCCTCCGACGAGCTGAGAGGCGAGCGTGCGGCCGTGGAAGGCGCCCTCGAAGGACACGATGACCTTCTTGTCCGGCCCGCCCTTGAGCTTGCCGTGGGTTCTCGCGAGCTTGAACGCGCACTCGACGGCCTCGGTGCCGGCGGAGAGCATAAAAGCCTTTGAGTCGGGGATCGGGCTTATGCCGACTATGGCCTTGGCGGCCTCGACGCGCTCGCGCGTGGGGTGGAGATAGGCGGCGCACAGCGGCTTGTCAAGGGTCTTCTGTATCGCCGCCACTATCTCAGGATTGGCGTGTCCTGCGTTGGTGATCATAACGCCAGAGGAGAAGTCAATGAACTTATTGCCGTAAGGATCGCATACCTTGTAGCCGTCTTCCGTGTGATCCCAGACTATGAGAGGCTGTCCACTGTTGGAAATAGGCTCATACTCCTGCATTTCTTTCAGGAGCGGGAAGGACTCCGGGACAGGAATCGGGGTCACAATGCGGCGATGCTTGGTCTCGATCCTTTTTGTTTCGCGCGCTTCCATCTCAAAACTCTGACCATTCATAAAGATACCTCCGAAATGTTTATTTTTCCTCCGCTCGCCGGTGGAGGTAAGGAATCACACACCTGACTTTTCCTGCGGTACAGATTCGGTTCGATCGTCTTTTTCGGCGCCGCCGGAGGAGCTAAAGCCCCATTGCTCGCTGTAACGCTTATACTTTCTGCGTAGTCCGTCCAATACGAGGTAGATGAAGGCTATGACCACGCCGGCCACGGTCAGACCGCTGATCACTCTTTCGCTGCCCGTCATCAACCCCTGATCCATGAGATACGCTATGACCTCGCATATCAGCGCGGCGATCAGCATGAGTTTGTTCAGCAGGAATTTTCCCAAACTGAACTTTTGTCTTTTGTCTTTGTTTGCCATGACACACCGCTTTCCTTACAGCAGCTTTTCCATATCCTTCATGACGACGTCCATCCTCTCAAGCGAGTAGTCCACGTCGTCGAGAGTATGCTGGACGGAGAAGCCGCAGTGGGACGGGATGTTGGCGTTCCAATAGGAGTGGAAGTACAGGCCGTTATCAAGAGCGCCGTTTATGAAGGCGTTGGCCATATCTCTGCGGAACAGCTTCTGGGAGAGACGGAGATCCTTGTCGATCTCGCGGTCCTCATATCCCCAATAGAGGGCGAATCTGGCGCCGAGACCGCCGACGTGGCCGGGCAGACCGTGCTGCTTCATAAGGTTCTCCATGCCGCCGTACAGTTTGCTGCCAAGAGCCTCGATATTATCGTAGAAGCCAGGCTCAAGAGCCATCTTGACGCAGGCGTTCGCCGCATAGACCGCAAGTTGGTTTCCGCTGTATGTACCACTGACGCCGACGATGCCTCCGGGGCTGCAAATATCCATCACCTTGGCCTTGCCGCCGACCAGCGAGACAGAAGCGCCTCCCGCCAGAGCCTTGGCGAAGGTCGTGATGTCCGGCTGCACGCCGTAGTAGCCCGCCGCGCTGCCCGGGCGGAAGCGCAGGCCCGTTATGACCTCGTCCATGATCATGCAGATGCCCTCGTCGTCGCACAGCCTGCGGACGCCATGCACGAAATCGGCACTCATCATCGAGCATCCCATGTTGAAGCTGACAGGCTCGAGAATAATTGCTGCAACGTTGCCGCGGTATTTGTCGACGAGCTTTGCGACCGCTTCAATATTGTTCGACTCCGCGACCTTGATGAGGTCGGTGAAGGCGTGTGGTATGCCGGCGCTGTCGGGTATGGTCTCGCAGATGCCGTCGTTTATCGGGGGATAGTTATTGTGGTTGTACCAGACCATTTCGTGCATACCGTGAAAATGGCCGTCCAGCTTTATGACAATGTCTTTTCTCGTGTAGCCCCTGGCTATGCGGATGGCCGCCATGGTTGCCTCTGTGCCGGAATTGAGAAGCCTGAACTTTTCGACGGTCGGCACAAGAGTTGTAAAATTGCGGGCAAATTCAAGCGTCTTTTCAGAGTCAAAATTCATGAAGAAACCCTTGTCTATGCACTCCTCAAGAGCCTCCTGTATGCGCGGATGCTTATGGCCGAACATCGAGGCTCCTGAGCCGCCGTGATAATCGATAAATTCCTGTCCGTCAACTGTGTAGAGCCTGCAGCCCTCGGCGTGATCGATATAGTGCGGCATACCACAGGCCACGTTCACTCTGCCGCCGGCGGAAACGCCGACGGGCATATATTTTTTACCCTCTTCCCACAATTCTTTGCTTTTGTCGAGTTTCATTTCCCTTAGCCTCCTGATAATCACATTTTTCCGTAGATAAGCTCAGGCAGGAACTGCGGTATTGGCAGCAGTATGCACAGCACGATAACGACCAGAATAATGCCGATGACGATAAGCATGTGCGGGAATACCGTCTTTTTCATGCTGGAGTTCGTGAGGTTCATCGACAGGAACAAATAAATGCCGACGGGCGGCGTGAGGCCTCCCAGCACGGTGCTCAGCGCAAACACGACGCCGAGCTGGTTGAGGTTGACGCCCATCGATGCGAACATCGGATAGATTATGGGCAGGATTATCGGCAGGGCCGCGAGCGACTCCATAAAGCATCCGATAAGCACCATGAACGCTATGACAAGGAAGAACAGCCCGGTGGGATTTGTCGTGATGCTCAGCATCCAGCTCACTATACTCTGGCCGACGTTCTCCACGCCGAGAATGTAGGAGAACAGGGAGGACATGCCGATTATCATCATTACCATCGCCATGTTGACGACGGAGGTGCGAAGGACGTCGATAAAATCCTTGAAGGTCATGGATTTATAGACGAACACGGCGACAACGAGTCCATAGACACAGGAGACTGCTCCGGCCTCAGTGGCGGTGAATATTCCGGCCATGACGCCGCCTATTATGATAAGCGGCATGAGCAGCGCCCAGAAAGAGTCCTTGAACGCCTTCCATACCACGGCGCCCTGGAACTTTCCGCCGTAATCGATGTTTTTTCTTTTAGCGTATATGTAGCAGTAGATCATAAGCGCAATCCCGATCATAAAACCGGGGATTATGCCGCCTATGAACATTCGCGCGATGGACATGCCCGTTATACAGCCGAACACGATCATATCCACGCTCGGCGGAATGATCGGGCCGAGGCTGCCGGCGCCCGCAGACATCGCGGAAACAAAGCCGCGATCGTAGCCCTTCTTGAGCATCTCGGGTACGGTGATGCCGCCTATGGCGCTTATCGTCGCGGCGCCGGAACCGGAAATGCTCGCGAAGATCATGCTCGAGCCGACCGAGGTGATGGCAGTTCCGCCTCTGAGCCACGACAGCAGGGCCGAGGCGAAGTTGACTATCCTTTTCGAGATGCCGCCCTTGCCCATTATGGCGCCGGCAAGGATAAAGAGGGGGATGGCCATATACGAGAAGGAGTTTATTCCCTCAAAAAACTGCTTTACGATCATGAACATCGGAAGACTGCTCCCGAAGTAAAGACCCACAGTACCCGCGATGCCTATGGAGAACGCTATCGGAACTCCGAACAGCAGGCACACTATCAGAGTAATGATCGTTATCTGTATCATTGCCCGCCACCTCCGTCGTCCAGCCTGTCGCCGCAGTCCTCCGGCGCTTCGGATTCTTGTTTGTTCTCCTCCAGCATCCGGTCGTATTCGGCCGCCTTTGCCTGAGCGTCCAGAATCATCTCGTCGTCCTCGACGCCCTTAAGTATGCTGCATACCTTTCGGGGAACCTGACCCAAAAGGCTCAGATTGACCGAAACTATCCCGCAGAGAAACGCGGAATAGATCACAGATTTGTGCAGCCATGTGAGCGATGTGGCCGTTGAATTACCCGCCTTCACTATAAGGTCCATTGTCGGCCCCCAGAGATAAATCATGAAAACGAACACTATCAGGCGCGTAATAATATAGTGTATCGCCCGCACCTTAGGCCAGCGCTTGAGAGAAGTCTGCAATACGTCCATGCAGACATGCTGGTCGTCTCTCGCTGCAAGTCCAGCTCCGACCAGCACTGCCCACATCATCAGGTACCGCAGTACTTCTTCGGCCCAGACGATGGAGTTGTTGAGAACATAGCGGAAAAACACCATGAAAAAAGTCAGCCACATTATTGCGAGCATAATTACGCCGCAAAAAACAAGCTGTATCAATTCAACGCCCTTATCCGCTTTCTTAAAAAAACCAAGCATTGTCTCCTCCTGACACTTCGGGTATTGCCGGGTAATGTATAGTTGGCCAGAGCAAGCCGGCCAACTATACAACCTGATGCGGTATCGGCTTATTTGCTGTAAGCGGCTATGGAGTCAAGCAGGTCGCCAAGACCGTATCCGTAGAACTCGTCGTATATGGGCTGGCAGGCCTCTTTCATCCTCGCAAGCTCCTCGGCGGGCATGGTGTAGATCTCCACGCCGGCGTCCTCGATGGCCCCGATGTACTCGGCGTCCGCGTCGGCCCTGAGCTCGAAGCAGTAGGTCTCAGACTCAGTTACGGCTTCCTGAATGGCATTCTGGATGTCCTCGGGATAGCTGTTCCACTTCTCCTGATTGATGCAGATGATATTCATCGCGGCCAGATGATAGGTGTAGGACATGTAATTGTTGACCTCCTGCCAGTTCTGCTGGACAATGTTGGCAAGGTCGCACTCGCAGCCCTCGACAACTCCCTGCTGCAGAGCCTGATAAGTCTCGGAGAAGGCCGTGGTGGTGGGATTGGCGCCCATGCACTTAAACATCTGTACATAGATAGTGGCGTTGGGCACCCTCATTTTCAGTCCGCTGAGATCCTCAAGCGTATGGATGGGCTTGTTGACGGTAAGCATATGGCGGAAGCCGGAATAGACGTTGCCGAGCACATAGAGCCCGGTGCCGTCGGCTATTTTGTTGAGCTCGGGCTTAATGAGATCGGCCGTGACACCCTCGGCGGCCTCTATGCCGCTGTACTGGAAGGGCAGGCCGAACACCGCGAACTCGGGCTTGTCGGTAACGGTAGCCCAAACAGAGCCTTCGCTGAATCCCACGTCGCAGGCGCCGGTTACGCACTGCTCGGCTATTGACTGCTCGTCGCCGAGTTGCTCGTTGGCATAAATGGTAACCTTGCAGGCTCCCGCGGTCTTTTCCTCGACTAACTCCTTGATCTTTTGCATCTGGGCGTGTTCAAGTGAGTCCTCGGTGTAGACGTGGGCGATAACCAGCTCGTACTGAGCGGTGTCGCCGCCGTCCGTGGCTTCCGGATTAGTGGTGGCACCTCCCCTCTCGCCGCAGGCGGCGAGCGCAAAGACCATTGTCAGAGCCAACAGGATTGCAAAGAACTTTTTCATTTTCTTCCTCCAATTCACATTTTGTTTCAGTATTTCAAAATCACCGCGTTGGCGCGGCGACCCCTCTCGCTTGGTAATAGACCCGTTAAAAGATGTACTTTTCGACCGGAAATGTAACAATGTTTCATATCACGCTCTGAATTTGCCGCCTGACTAAAGCTAAACTGCAATGTCGGCGGCATTGTCGAACAGTAATTGAAACTACAATAATAAAATAGCCCTCCTCGGCAATGATTTCAAGCAAATTAACAGAGATTTTTCATTTTCGATACTATGCACAAATCGCGGAGACAATCATTGAATAAAATTACATATGGAATAATGTTTCACACTCAACAAGAGGCTCGCCATAGGGTTCAGAGGCCTGTTGCACTTGTTTTCTGTCTAAAATGTTGATATAATATTTCAACAGACGCTTTTACATGCCTCATTCCAGATAAAGGATATGATAGTATTGGAAATAATCAACAAGACCCCGGATATGCTCGTGAAGATACAGGGCATAAAAGATAAAATGAGCAAATCGGAGCTGCGTGTATGTGATTATATCATCCAGCATCCCGATGAGGTCATCTATCTGTCGGTATCTGAGCTGGCCTTAAAAAGCGGGGTCAGCAACGCTACCGTTATCCGTACCAGCCAGAAAATAGGCAGCAGCTCTTATCAGGATCTGAAAATATCGCTTGCTCAGGACATAGTCACTCCAATGCAGGCGGTCAACGAAGAAATAACACAGACAGATCCTCCCGAGGTAATCACAGATAAAGTATTCCGCGGTGTGTTCAACACGCTCAACCTCACTTACAAGATTCAGGACAGCACAAAGCTGGACAAGGCGGCCGATATTCTTCTGGCGGCGGGCAAGATATGTATCTGCGGCCTCGGAAACTCCCACGCGATAGCGGCGGATATTCAGCACAAGCTCATGCGACTCGGCCTCAATGCCACCGCTTACGCTGACAATCATCTGCAGGTAATAAGCTCAAGCTTTCTTACCCCTGGCGACGTCCTGTTTGCCGTGAGCCACTCGGGTTCGTCGCGCGACGTAGTGCATGCGGCCGAAATAGCGCTGAGCAACGGCGCAAAAGTGATCTCACTTACTAATGTGGGCCGCTCTCCGCTTGCGGATATCTCGGACGTAGCCCTGCACACAGCCTCAAATGAAACAAAGTACCGCAATGTGGCGCTGTCATCGCGCCTGGCGCAGATGGCCCTGGTAGATGTGATCTATACAATGATCGCTCTCAAAAAGCCGGACACGCTTGATGGGTTCTTCAGAATAGAGAAGGGACTTGTGAGCACAAAATACTAAGCGCTGAAGCTCTGATAAAGGATACTCAATCAGGCTTACGAGGCTTTGAGTTCCCCGCTGCCATTATTCTCTTCTGCCTTAACAGTGCAGCAGTCCTTTCAGCACCCTCGAATGAAAGACGTATAACGTCGTCCTGCCTTGCCCGGGACGGCGCTGTTCGTCTTTTAGAAGCATCGCGTTATCTGCTGCGGCGAGCGCCATTACATTAATACACAGAAAAGGAAAAAGCGGCCTGCCGAAGCGGCGCGGGAAGAGGGAGAGCGTAAGACGATGCTGAACATATCAGGCATTCCGGTCGAGGTGTACAGGAAAAATATCAAAAACGTGCATCTCCATGTAAAGCCGCCGGACGGCGCGGTATCCGTGACCGCGCCGATGACCATGAGCGACGGCGCGCTCGAGCGGCTCGTGCTCTCAAAGATCGACTGGATTAAAAAGCAGACGGCCAGATTTGAAGGCCGTCCGCCGCAGGCAAAGCGCGAATACGTTTCGGGAGAAACGCTTGACGTCTGGGGCCGGCAGTACCGTCTTGCGGTAGAATACGGGAGCCGAAACTCGCTCGTCCTGTCCGGGGACAAGGCTCTGCTCACGGTCCGGAAGGGAAGCTCCGCCGCTCAGCGGGAGGCCTATGTCCGGGAATGGTATCGCGGGCAGCTCAAGGCAGAGACGGAACGCGCGCTCCCGGCGTGGGAGAAGACCACCGGGCTGCGGGCTTCCGGATGGCAGACAAAGAACATGAAGACCCGCTGGGGGACGTGCAATACTCAGACCAAAAAGATATGGCTGAATCTTCAGCTCGCAAAAAAGCCGCCCGAATGCCTCGAATATGTTATCCTGCATGAGCTGATGCACCTTATCGAGAAAAAACACAGCCGGAGATTTGCCGGCCTGATGGATCATTACATGCCCATGTGGAGAGAGGTCAAGGCGACGCTGAACTCTTAGATCCCGTTCCAGGGGGACGACGCCCGCAAAAACGCGCCGCTGACAAAGGCTTCCTCATATTTTGCGCTTGGGCTGAACATCGCGTGGGAGGGCGTCTGCGCCTATTACGAGGTGCTCGGCAGAAGCGTGGCTTCCCTGCAGGGGGTCGCCAACGCGGCATGGTTCCTCCTTGACATCGCCATTGTCGTCACCTATTTCAAATTCGGCAAGAACGACTGCGCGACCGAAGCCGAGCGCAGGCGGCAGGCCCCGTTCGGCGCTCTCGCGCTTGCTGTGTGCGTTGTGATACAGCTTCTGTTCGTTTACGGATTCGGAGACGGACAGGCGGAGATCTACTCGGCATATCTCCAGAATATCGCCATGAGCATCGCTTATCTGTACTTCCTGCGCGCGGTACGGCGTTCCACGACAGACTGAACGACCCCGGCAGAAAAGCTGCCGGGGTCGTTCTTCCCTTTGCATGCGCTCTTGCAGGAGTCTCCGCGCAGGGTAGTCAGGCGGGCGCATGCCGTTTTTTATTTTCCGAGCAGGAAGGTCTGGCCGAAGCCGTAGGGCGGGCCGGGAATATCGCCCGCGACATGCGCGCGCAGACCGGCGGCGTCGGTCGGGACAAGCCCCGCAAGGCGGTCGATGC
>CAYNMN010000036.1:8177-15867 GCA_964398305.1 uncultured Oscillospiraceae bacterium | reverse complement strand
CTATCTCGTTAATGAGTTCGCCCTGTACGATCTGCATGGTGTTTCCTCCGTGTTTTGTGATCGTATAGATTTTACCGTACCATTGACCGCCTCACAAGCCCCCCCGGGGGATGTGGGAGCAGTTTTTTTCTCACGCGCGCGGGGTTTTCCCCTCTCGCCCCCCGCCGCGCCGTGATCGCACGTCGGCCGCGGTGCTCCTTGACAAGCTGAAATCCCCGGCGGTCGCAAGACCGCCGGGGATCAAATAATGCAGTTATTTAACTCACTTGAGCTCTATGCCGTAGATCGAGTCCGCGCGCGTGCCTACGACCACATAGTTGTTGAACACCGCGGGCGAGGCCTCTATAAGTCCGCCGAGGTTCATGGCGTCGAGCTTCTCGCCGGTGCGTCCGTCAAGCAGGTAGATGTAGTGCCCGGTCGTGCAGTAAATAATATAACCGTTGCCGTCGCTGTCGTAGAAGTCCACGGGCGAGCTCCAGCTGTACATCTGGGTGGAAAGGTTCCAGACCTCCTGCCCCGTTTTTTTATCGAGCGCCACGAGCAGGCCCGTGCTGCCGTCCGGCGTGCGGGCGACGGACACGAATACGAGATCGGAAAGGCTGTTCTTGCCGACGGCCACCGTGCCCTGCACGCCGCCGGAGATGCCGGAGACGGTATGGCACACATAGGAGGTGCTCCATACGATCTCGCCTGTCACGGCGTCGATCTTCCAGATCGGCACGTCGGCCGTGGCGTTCACCGCCGCGCGCCAGCCGCCGTGGAAGGAGGTGCTGATGTAAATATAGGGGCGGCCGTCCTCCAGCTCGAGCACGGGGGTGGAATTGGTGTCGTCCTCCACATCCTGCACCCACTTGAGAGTGAGCGAGTTGAGGTCGAGACACATAAGATGCCCGCTGTTGTCCGCGATTATCATGTGTCCCTGCCAGATGACGGGAGAGGTCTCAAAGCCGAGCCAGTAGCTCGAGATAGTTGTGCGGGTGGTGTTATAGCGCCACTTGACGGGCTCCTCCGGCTCGATGGAGACCGTGCCGGCGCTCTCGTTATAGTCGGAGTTGAGCTTGATGATGTAGACTACGCCGTTCTCGCCGGGGTAAATGAGCTGATCCGTCTCGGCGTCCACAAGCGGCGCGCCGTCGAACATCGGCCACGCGCGCAGCGCAAAGCTGTCGTTATTGCCGAAGGTATACATTATGGAGCCGTCTATGAGGTTTATGACGAACACGCGCGAATCGCCGAGGCTGCTCGTATAGCCCGAGCCGACATAGAGAATGGGATAGCCCCGCGGGTCAAGGGAGCCCGTGCCCTTGAAGGTGTAACCTATATACAGCGGCTCCCGGGTATACTGGCCGCTCGCAAGCTCCATGAAATAGATATAACCGTCCATGGTCGGGCAGATGACCTCCGTAAGCTCGTCCGCCTCCCGCGCCCATTCATACATATTCATATTCTTGCGGGTCTCCTGCGGCCACTCCACGATCAGGGGCTGACCCGTCCAGCCGCAGCCTGTCCAGACCTCGCCGTCCGGCGCCTGGAGCGAGGCCGTGCCGACTGTCCAGTAGCTGCCGAATTTTTTATCCGTGAGATCGGCAACGCCGTAGGACGCACCGTCGCGGAAGTTGTTGCCGCGGAAGGTCGTTATGCCGACGACCGAGGTATATTCGCTCCCCTCGCCGAAGCTGATGGTGCTGCCGGCGTCCGCCTCGTAGCTGTCTACTATCTCGCCGCCTACCATTATGGCCGTGGCGTTTATACCGTTGGACGGATCCGTCTCGTCCGTTGAGTAGGGCTCGAAGGGCGTCGGAGTGGGAGTCGGGGTCGGTGTGGGCTCCGGGGTCGCCCCGGCGGAGCCGTCCGGCGTCTCAACGGTCTGCTGCGGGGTTTCCGCAACGTCGCCCCCGGAGACCGCGCCGAGATTCGCCTGCGCATATATAAGGAACGCAAGCACGCCCACAAGCACCGCGAGGATCACGGTCTGGACGATAAGGCCGACGAGCGCGCTATTCTTTTTCCCAGTGTCGTTTTTCATCTTCACACCGCCGGAATAATTTTGAATGTCTCAAATCAAGCAGGGCAATTATAAAGCAATCGAAGCGCAAATGCAACTACTCAGTGAAATGGACGTGGTTGTTGATATGATCCTGACAGAAGCAGTGATAGCCGACGCAGCGCGAGCAATAGCGGAACTCGAGCTCGGGGTGGTCGGCGTCCGTCCTGCCGCAGACGCTGCATTTGTAGTTATACGACTTGTTCCTTTGCTCATATCTGATCTTCTGCGCCTCGCGCTTGAAGTCCACGGTGTTTTTTCGCTGCTGCCTGCCGCTCGGTATCACCCGGGAAAAGAGCTGATCGCCGCAGAAGATGAAGTAGTTGAGCACCGCCACGAGCGGGAGAAAGGCCATCATGCCGTAGCCCGCGCCGAGCATGGAGAAGATTTCATACACAAAGAAGATCGCGTTGACTATGCCCAGCCACTTGACCTTTATGGGTATAATGAAGAACAGCAGGAGCTGCACGTCCGGGAAAAGCGTGGCGAAGGCGAAGAACATGGAAAGGTTGATATACGACGCCGTGAGACCCCGGCTGACGCCCGTGGCAAAATACGCGACGAAGCCGTATATCACCGTGAGCAGCATTCCCATCAAATAGTATATGGTGAAGCGTCCCGCGCCCCACTCCCGCTCAAGGGAGGAGCCGACGAAGTAGTAAAAATAAAGGAACAGCAGCAGCCACAGCCCGGAGGATTCCGGCACGAGCACAAAGGTGACGAGCCGCCAGACCTGCCCATGCAGCACGCCCGACGCCGAGAAGGCGAGAGCGGTTCTTATAAGGCCGGTGGTATCCATCGCGCCGAAGAGCCAGACGAGCGCGTTGCCGATGACGATATAAAGCATCAGGTTCGGAATGCCGAAGCGCGGATGCTTATAGCAGAACATATCGATCTTCTTCATGAGTTCACGCATAGGGGACAGACCTCCAGAGTTGATTGAAATATATACTACCACATTTTTTTGAATAATACATCATTTTTGTTCTTTATGTTTTTGTCGGTCTATGTTATATTGTTAGACGTATGCTTATATCCACATGAGAGGACAGAGATAGCTGAATGGATGAAGAAAGAAACGACCTTATCGAGGGCCGCAACGCGGTAATGGAGGCTCTGAAGGCCGGCAGCCCGATAGATAAGATATATATCGCCCGCGGCGACACGGACAGGGCGCTCGGACTGATAGCCCACAGGGCACGGGAGGCCGGCGTAGCCATAGCCGACTGCGACCGCCGCAAGCTTGACGGCATGAGCGTTACGCACGCGCATCAGGGCGTTATCGCCGTCTGCGCCGTGCGGGAGTACGGCACCATCGCCGATATTCTCGCCGTTGCCGCCGAGCGGGGCGAGCCGCCCTTCGTTATCGTGTGCGACGAGCTCTCCGACCCCCACAATCTCGGCGCCGTGATACGCACGGCCGAGTGCGCCGGAGCGCACGGCGTGGTGATACCGCGCCACCGCTCGGCGGGGCTGACGGCCATCGTCGGCAAGACCAGCGCGGGCGCCGTGGAGCACCTGACGGTCGCGCGCGTGGCGAACCTTCCCTCCGCTCTCGAGGAGCTCAAGGCCGCCGGGCTCTGGGTCTACGGCGCTGCCGCCGGCGGCAACTCGGAGCTCTGGAGCACGGACTTCTCCGGCGCCGTGTGCCTCGTAATCGGCTCGGAGGGCGTCGGTCTCGGCCGGCTCGTTACGGAAAAATGCGACTTTATCGTTTCAATCCCCCTGCTGGGTAAGATAGACTCCCTCAACGCCTCCGCAGCCGCGGCGGTAATGATGTACGAGGTCGTGCGTCAGCGGCAAAAATAATCACAGGATCGAACGGAGTATGGATTTGCTGGGCGAAGACATAAAACTCGACGATATAATAAGCGTGCCCGAGGACTGCGAGTTCGCGCTCGAGTCTATTCTGGCCGAATATGGGGACGACGAGCCGCCGAGGCCCGCGCCGTCCGAGGTATCCTCGCGCCCTGTCAGGGCCGCCGAGGACGAGGGCGGCACGCTCACGGCCGAGCTCGCAAGCGACGAGCCGGAGCCCGAACCGGAACCCGAACCCGAACCCGAACCCGAGCCGGAATCCGAGGACGTCTATGACGAGGAGCCGGAGGAGGAGTTTGAGCTTGAGGAAAAGGCGTCGCCCGTGCTCGACGACGAGAACGTGCGGATACATATGCCGCGGCGCACCCTGCCGAGCGAGGACGTAGACGACTACTTCGAGTCCGACGATGCAGACGAGCCCGACGGGACGGACGGCGACGCCGAGAGCGTGCCGGAAAAGCCCCGTCCGATACGCATGGAGGTCGGGGACGAGGAGCAGCGGGGACTGCTTGAGCGGCTCTCCGCGCCGATAGTCTCCCTGCTTGCCATGATAGCCATGCGCCGCGCCGGGCGCGGCGAGGCAGGCGACGCCGCCGGGGAGGCGGCCGAGGAGGAGGATCTCGGCCCCGAGCTCGACGCCGACGAGGCCGTGCGCTACTACGGCGGTCATCTGAAGTCCCTGCGTCTGCGGCTGAGACTGGCGGTATTCGTGTGCCTGGCGCTCGCCTGGATAAGCTTCGGTCTCCCTGTGGCCGGCGCGCTCAACGATCTCAAGGTGGCGTCGCTCGTGTGTCTGATACTTGAGCTCACGATCGTGCTGCTCGGACTCGACATTTTCACCGCCGGCATGATGAGCCTTCTGCGCGGACGGCTGTCCATGTGGTCGCTGCTCTGCGTCTCCTGCGTGACGGCAGCGCTCGACGCCGCAGTTACGGCCGCCATCGGCGAGAGCGGCTGGGGTCTCCCCTTCTGCGGGGCGGCCGGAATATCAATGACCTTCGCCATCGGCGGCGCGATGCTGACGAGCCGCGGGCTGCGCCTTTCGCTGCGCGCCGTGACGCTCGCCAAAAGCCCCTTCTCCGTGACCGCCGAGACCGGCGTGGAGGAGGACGGCGTCACGCTGCTCAAATCGCGCCGGGGAACGTCGGGTTATCTGCGCCGCTGCGAGGAGCCCGGCCCGGCCGAGGAGATATTCCGCTCGCTCGCGCCCTTCCTGCTGCTCGCCGCGCTCATCCTCTCGCTCATCGCCGCGTGGCGGAGCGACAACTGGAGCGCGTTCTTCCGCATTCTCGCGGCGCTCACGGCGCCCTGCGCGCCCTTCGCCGCCTTCCTCGCCTTCCCCATGTCCTACTGGATAGCCTCCAAGCGCGCGTTCACGAACGGCGCGGCGATCGCCGGCTGGTCGGGGCTGCGCGATATAGGCCGCTCGAAGCACCTGATCATCACCGACCGGGACATCTTCCCCGCCGGCACAATATCAATGGAATCCATCCGCGTGCTCGAGGGCGTCTGGCCGGAAAAAGCCATATCCTGCGCCGGCAGCGTCATCTGCGCCTCCGGCAGCTGTCTCGCTCCGGTCTTTACTGAGCTTATGAACCGCAACAACTGCACGATGCAGCGGGTCGAGGATTTCTGCTGCCACGAGGGCGGCGGCCTGACCGCCATGATAAACGGCGAGGAGGTGCTCTGCGGCAACGCGGGCTTCATGCGCCTCATGAGCATACGCCTGCCGATGAAGCTCGCCTCCAAAAGCAGCGTGTTCATCGCGGTGAACGGCGTGCTCTCGGCGGTGTTTGTGATGAAATACACCCCCGTCACCTCGGTGCAGGACGCCCTGGTGAGCCTGCTGCACACCCGCCGCGACCCGATCTTCGCCATCCGCGACTTCAACATCACCCCGCTCATGATCCGCAAAAAGTTCAGGATGCCGACCGACGGCTTCGACTTCCCGCCCTTCGCCCGGCGCTATGAGATATCCGCGGCGGAGCCCTCGCCGGACAGTCAGATCTCCGCTATCATCTCCCGCGAGGGGCTCGGCCCGCTGGTTGATCTCTCGGACCACGGCAGACGCGGCTATCTCGTGGCCATGGTCTGCACGATCCTCGCTGTGGTCTGCACGCTCGTCGGCATGGCGCTGATGTTCATGCTGTGTCTGAGCGGCTCGCTCGATTCCGCATCCGTGAGCAATCTGCTTACATACCTCTTCCTCTGGCTCGTCCCGATAATACTGCTGGGCTTCGGTCTGGGCAGATAGAGCGCAAATCGCTATTGCCAAGCGATTGAGAATATTGTATAATGAATTGTTGCGAACTTCAGAATTTTATTTAATTTTGGCATATAAGGAGAGGACCATCACATGAGCTACGAGACCGCAAGCATACGCAATATCGCCCTTCTGGGACACGGAGGCAACGGCAAAACGAGCCTCGCCGAGAACATCCTGTTTCTGACCAAATCGGTCGACAGGCAGGGCAAGGTCACCGACGGCAACACCGTTTCCGACTTTGACGCCGAGGAAATCCGCCGCGGCATCAGCATCTCCGCCACCACCATGTTCGCGAATTACGAGGGCGTGAAGATCAACATCATCGACACCCCGGGATACTTCGACTTTGCGGGCGAGGCAATGCAGGCCCTTCGCGTTGCGGACGCCGGCATCATAGTTGTCTCCGCCAAGGACGGCCTTAACGTCGGCGCGGAGAAGGCGTGGAAATATCTCACCGACGCGAACAAGCCCCGCGCCATCTATATCTCCAAGACCGACGAGGAGCACGCGGACTTCTACCGCACCTTCCAGCAGCTTCGCGACAGGTTCGGCTCCTCTTTGAGCCCCGTGACCGGCCCCGTAACAGAGGGCGAGAAGGTCGTGGGCATAGCCGACATCATCGCGCGCAAGGCCTTCAGGATCGAGGGCGGCAAGCGCACGGAGATCCCCATGCCCGCAGACCTCGCCGGAAAGGTGGAGGATCTCTATAACGAGATCGCCGAGAACGCCGCCGGCACGAGCGAGGAGCTCATGGAAAAATATCTTGAGACAATGGAGCTGTCCGAGGACGAGATCCACGGCGCGCTCAAGTCCGGCATCGCCGACTGCGAGATCTGCCCCGTTTTCTGCGGCAGCGCCTTCACGGGTCTGGGCACCACGATCCTGCTCGACGCCATCAAGAGCTTCTTCCCCGCCCCGATGGAGCTCGGCAGGAGCGTCGACCCGAACGGCCCCACCAAGGCTATCGTATATAAGACCGTCTCCGACCAGTTCGGCAAGTTCTCTCTGTTCAAGATAATCTCCGGCAAGGTCACGGCCGATATGACGCTCACCAACGCCCGCAGCGACACTCAGGAGAAGCTCGGCCACATCTATACGATGCAGGGCAAGAAGAACACCGAGGTCCAGGAGCTCTGCTGCGGCGATATCGGCGCGGTCGCCAAGCTTTCCGACACCAAGACCGGCGACACCCTTTGCGACGCCAAGGCCGTTGAGGCCGCGCCCGGCATCGACTTCGCCATCCCCTGCTACTCCATGTGCATCGCCCCCAAGACCAAGGGTCAGGAGGATAAGGTCGCGCAGGGTCTTTCGAGACTCGCCGAGGAGGATCGCAGCTTCACTATAGTCAACAACGCCGAGACCAAGCAGATGGTCATTTCCGGCGCGGGCGACATCCATCTCGATGTGCTCTGCTCCAAGCTCAAGAACAAGTTCGGCGTCGAGGTCACTCTCACGCCCGCCAGAGTCCCCTACCGCGAGAAGATCCGCAAGGTCTACGAGGCTCACGGCCGCCACAAGAAGCAGACCGGCGGACACGGCCAGTTCGCGGACGTCAAGATCCG
>CAYNMN010000036.1:0-8167 GCA_964398305.1 uncultured Oscillospiraceae bacterium | reverse complement strand
TGGCGACGTGTGGATCCGCTTTGAGCCGCAGGAGGATCAGGAGGACATGGTCTTCAACGAAGAGGTCTTCGGCGGCAGCGTCCCGAAAAACTACTTCCCCGCCGTTGAAAAGGGTCTGCGCGAGTGCGTCACCCGCGGCGTCATCGCCGGCTACCCGATGGTCTATCTCAAGGCCACCCTCTTTGACGGCGACTTCCACCCCGTCGACTCCTCGGAAATGGCGTTCAAGACGGCAGCGGGTCTGGCATACAAGGAGCTCGTCAACGCAAGCCCCGTGCTGCTCGAGCCCATCGGCTCTCTCAAGGTCACCATTCCCGACGCCAACATGGGCGACATTATGTCCGACATCTCCTCCAAGCGCCGCGGCACAGTGCTCGGCATGACCGCCGAGGGCGGCATGCAGACCGTCGAGGCCGAGGTCCCGATAGCCGAGATGTCCAGCTATGCCATCGACCTGCGCTCCATCACGCAGGGACGCGGCTTCTTCACCCTCGACTTCCTGCGCTACAGCGAGGCTCCCGCCGCTGTGCAGCAGAAGGTCATAGAGGAAGCGAAGAAGGCCGGCGACGCTGAATAAGCGACCAAAGACACAAACAGTATAAACGGCGGCGGAGCTGCCGCACTACCGTGCGGCGGCTCCGCTCGTTGAAAATCTCATGGAGTTTCGCCGCCGGAGCGGCGAAATAGAATAAAATGTCGTTTTCGGAGCGGCGTGTACGCGAACGAAAACACTTATCGCGGAGCGAATGTGCGAGGCAAAGCCGAGTGCGCTGAGCGCAGCGCATCTCCCGCTCGCCGGCAAGGCCACCGGCCTTGCCAGCGAAACGCCTGCGGCGGCTCCGCCTGTTGAAAGGTCTGATTTTTCAATGAATACCAGAAAGCGCGGCGGAGGTATGTACCTCTTCTGGGCAGGCGCGATAGTTCTTTGCCTGCTGCTCGTTATGTTCTCGCTGCTCTTCTCCTCCTGCTCCAAATACAAGGGGGAAGACGAAGCCGCACAGACCCCGGCGGCGGACGTTACGGCGGCTCCCGTTGACGGCGGGAATACTGCCCAGCCGGACGGAGGCGAGTCGGCCCCTCCCGCGGACTCCACCGTGCTCGCGGAGACGGCGGACGCCGGACAGGATTACATAGACAAGCTCATCTTCCTCGGCGACAGCACCACTTACGGGCTCAAGTATCACGGTCTGCTCTCCGGCGGCAAGGACACCAAGCAGGTCTGGACCACCACGAGCGGCACTCTTGCGCTGTTCAATCAGGCCACGGCTCAGATCGTCTATCCCGAGACCGGCGAGGAGATGACCATCGTGCAGGCCGCCACGCTCGCGCAGCCGGAGTATCTTGTGATAACCCTCGGCGTCAACGGCGTCGCCTCGATGGATGAGGCATATTTCAAGAGCGAGTATACGGCGCTCATCAACAGCATTCAGGCTGTGAGCCCCGACACCCGTATCATCTGCAACTCCATCTACCCCGTCTGCAACAGCTACCCGCAGCTCGGCTCGATAAACAACACCAACATTCCTGCCGCCAACAGCTGGATCAAGACCGTGGCCAATGAGACCGGCACCAAATACTGCGACAGCGCCTCCGTCCTCGTCGGCTCCGACGGCGCTCTGCCGGAGGACTACGATCTTGACGACGGCATTCATCTGAGCGCTGACGCCTTTACTCTCGTGCTCAACTATATCCGCACCCACGCGTGGCTGTGAGAAGGAGACCCAAATGAAAGCAAAAAGAATCGTAATATCCGTCCTCGCGCTCGCGCTCGTATTCGGCCTTGCCGCCTGCGGCGCGAAGGCGGAGCCCGCCTTTGCCGACGTCAGCTCCGCCGTGGACTCCGCCGCCAAAACCGACGCCATGACCCCGGTGGACAGCGGCTATATCAAGGGCATGATGGGTCTCGACTCCGACGCCTATACCGACGCCGAGGTGCTTGTCACCTCCAGCGGAACGGCGATAGACGAGTACGGCGTGTTCAAGGCCGCCGACGCGAAGGGCGCCGAGGCCGTAAAGACAGCCGTTGAGGCGTATATCCAGCAGCGCATAGACACCTGGATGGGCTACACGCCCGAGGAGCTCCCCAAGCTTGAGGACGCGGACGTCACGGTTCAGGGCAGCTATGTGCTCTACACCATCCTCGGCCAGAGCGAGACCGCCGCCGCGCAGACCGCGTTCACCGGCTGCTTCGGCGGATAACGGTTCGAGGGATAAGCAAATACAGATCGGGCGATGGATTTCTTTCCAACGCCCGATCTCTTTGTCTTTGCGGACAAGCTCGCCCTACGGCAACGTTTTACGTTTCACCCTTCGCCGCAACCTGAAACGAATACGTAGGGAACGGCCTTGGCCGTTCCGTGGAATGTTAATCACCGGCTTGTATGGTAATCACACGACGGAACGGTCAAGACCGTTCCCTACGCAGTATTCTCAGAGGGCGCAAAAGCGTCTCTACCTTTGTCCTATCGGATTATCGCCTTGATGAACGGGCGCTTCTCCGGCCTCTCCGCGCCGATCCTATAGCAGTCCGCGAGAAGCCCTGCGGCCTCCTCCGCCTTGACGGGGCTTGGGGCATGGATGGTGGCAAGACTCTCACCACGCTTTACATAATCCCCGACCTTCCTATGCAGCACGATACCGACGGAGAGATCTATATTGCTCTCCTTTGTCGCTCTGCCGCCGCCAAGATGCATACTGACGCGGCCCACGTCCTCCGCGCAGATATGGTTTACATAACCTTCTGAAGGTGACGGGACCTCCTTCATCACATGCGCCTGAGGCAGGAGCGAGACGTCATAGACCGCGCGCTCGTCACCGCCCTGGGCGCCGACGAACTCCGCGAGCTTTTCAAGGGCGCTGCCGTCCGAAATGCCGCGCTCGAGCTTCTCGCGCGCCTCGGCGTCGTCCCCGGCCGCGCCGGCGGCTGTGAGTATGCAGCTGCCCAGAGTGAGACACAGCTCAAGCAGATTCCCGCCGAACTCGCCCTTGAGCAGGGCGATGGCCTCCTTGACCTCGAGCGCGTTGCCCACGGCGCTGCCGAGCGGCTCGTCCATATCGGTGATGCATGCTATGGTCCTGCGCCCCGCAAGCTTGCCTATCTCCACCATCTCGGTGGCGAGCGTGCGCGCGTCCTCCTCGGTCTTCATGAAGGAGCCGGAGCCGCACTTGACGTCGAGCACGATAACATCCGCGCCCGCGGCGAGCTTCTTGGACATGATGCTGCTCACGATGAGCGGTATGGCCGGCACCGTGCCTGTGACGTCGCGCAGGGCGTAGAGCTTTTTGTCGGCGGGGTCGAGATCGGCGGTCTGCCCCGCGATGGCGAAGCCGACACTCTCGACATTCGCGAGGAATTTTTCGAGCGTGAGCGACGTGGAAAAGCCGGGGAAGCTCTCGAGCTTGTCTATGGTGCCGCCCGTGTGGCCGAGACCGCGCCCGGACATCTTCGCCATTCTGATCCCCTGCGCCGCGACCATGGGCAGCAGAGCGAGCGAGGTCTTGTCGCCCACGCCGCCGGTGGAGTGCTTGTCCGCCTTCACCCCCGAGATGGAGGAGAGGTCGAGCGTGTCGCCAGAGCGCATCATTGACATCGTGAGATCAAGGGTCTCGCGCCTGTCCATCCCGCGCCAGACTATCGCCATGAGCATGGCGGACATCTGGTAATCTGGTATGGAGCCGGCGGTATAGCCCTGTATCATGTAGTCTATCTCCCCTGTGGAGAGACTGCCGCCGTCGCGCTTTTTTGTAATAAGATCGCTCATCTGCATGAGTCGTCGTCTCCTTGGCATTAATATTATATTATTATACCAAATTTACCTCGGAAAGACAATATATTCGCGCCCGCCTATGCGCTTTTTCAGCTGCTCCGCATTCCCCGGGAGTCGCGCGCCCTCCGCCGGCAGAGCTATCCACAGCCGCGCGCCGTCGAAGCAGGAGAGCGTCCCGTCCGGCGCGCTGTACCAGAGCATATCCTCCTCCGACCCGAGCCGCTCCGCAGGCGCGGCAGAGGGCGCGGCGGGTGCCGGCTCCTCGCGCCGCCTATCTCCGGACGGCGCGGCGTATTCTATCGCCTTGGGAAAGACGGACATTGCCGAGCGGCTCATGGCGCGCGATAGCGTCAGCCCCTCCCGCTCCGGGCGCATAACGCCCAGATAGCCCTCGCGATCCTCCCCGTATACCGACAGGCGCACCAGCCCCGACGCGCCCGGTATGCTCGCCCAAAAGCGCGTGAGCAGCCCCTCGCGCAGAGTTTCGAGCACTCCCGCGCGCTCGCCGTGCAGAAAGACAGGATAAGTTCCCATAAAAATCGCCCCCGCCAAATAATACTGACGGGGACGCTGTATTATGCCGCTATCAGCCGATGGTGTATGTGCCGCGCACCATGAGCGACACGGAGCCGGAGGCCTTAACGCCCGAATTCGTGTCTGAGACGAGATAGAGGTGGTTTGCCGAGAGCGAGCCGCCGGAGGACACCGCGCTGCCGCCGGAGAGATCCACAAGCGAGCCGCTGGCGGCGGCCGAGCCGGAGCGATAGAGTATCTCGCAGCCGGAGGAGGCGGAGAGCGTCTGTCCGCTCGAGAGCGTCACGGCCTTGAACGCGCCGCCGGCGGAGGCGAGGCTGTTGTCGAAGCGATTTTCAAGCTCCTCAACCGCCTGACTGAGCTGAGTATCGAACTGGTTGGTCATCTCCGTGCGCAGCGTTTCGTTGAGATAGCTGACCGTAACGAGCGGGTCGGACTGTGTGCCGTAGGTCGTGGCGGCATATGCCCCCACGCCCGCGCCGAGCACCACGGCCGCGACGATTATCAATACAAGATGCCATTTCTTCAGCTTCATATGTATCCTCTTTTCTCCCACCGAGCCTTACGGCTCGGTGGATTATCTCACTGTGGCAGTCCGAAGCTCACGCGCATGGCGCTGTCCACGCGGGTCATCGTCGGCGCGTCGAGCTGGCCCATCCGCTCGCGCAGACGGGATTTGTCGAGCGTTCTGATCTGCTCGAGCAGGATGACGCTGTCGCGCGAAAGGCCGTAGTCCCTTGCGGACAGCTCGATGTGGGTGGGGAGCCGCGCCTTATCCGTGCGGCTCGTGATGGCGGCGGCGATCACCGTGGGGCTGTGGCGGTTGCCGGTGTCGTTCTGGACTATCAGCACCGGACGCATACCTCCCTGCTCGCTGCCCACCACGGGGCTCAGGTCGGCGTAGTAGATGTCCCCTCGTTTTACAGTGCTTTGCATCTGCGCTCACTCTCCGAAGAAAAGTGCCCATTCATATAGTATGTAGGGCAGCGGCGGCAGGCGACCCCCGGTTTTATCCGGGCAGCTTACCCCGCCATTGGTATTTTCACACGGAGAGCAAAAAATTATACATCAATCGAGATAAATTCGCGGAACCCGCGGCGAGATCGCGCACAGCAGCTCATAGGATACCGTGCCGGCTTTTTTTGCCTGCTCGTCCACGGACAGCCCCGCGCCGAACACCGTTACGACGTCGCCCACGCGCACGTCGGGCATGTCGGTTATATCCACCATGCACATATCCATGCAGATGCGCCCGACCTGATGCGCGCGTCTGTCGCCTATGAGCACGTCCATCTTTCCGGAGAGCACTCGGTGCAGTCCGTCGGCATAGCCCACGGGGATCACCGCGAGGCGCATCGGCTTATCGCAGGTGAAGGCGCGCCCGTAGCTGATCGTGTCGCCCCTGGAGTGCTCAGTCACGGCGCACACGCGGGTCTTGAGCGACATCACGGGCCGCAGATCGAGCCCGCCGCGCTCGGCGTCGGGATAAAGCCCGTAGAGCAGGAGCCCGGGGCGCACCATATCCATCGCCGCGCGTTTATAGTTTACCACAGCGCCGCTGTTCGCGCAATGGCGTATGCCGAGGGAGCGCCCGGTGCGCCTTTCCAGCGCGTCCACGAAATTCGTGAAACGAGCGAGCTGCTCGTCCGTGAAGGACTTGTCCGGCTCGTCCGCTACGGCGAAATGCGTGAACACGCCCTCCACGCGCAGTCCCGGCAGAGCGAGGAGCTCCTCGAGCTCAGCGGCGCAGTTCGGCAGGGCGATATTGAAGCCCGTGCGCCCCATGCCGGTCTCGAGCTTTATGTGTATGCCGAGCGTCCCGTGCCCGGACGCGAGCAGAGCGCTCATGGCGCGGGCGGTATCGATATCCCCGACGGCCTGGACGCACCCGAGCGCCGCGAGCTGAGGCGCGAGAAAGGCGGGCGACGGCGCGAGCAGGAGTATCGGCACGCCGATCCCCTCGCGGCGCAGCTCGGCGGCCTCCTCGTAGCAGGAGACGGCGAAACAGTCCGCGCCTATGCTCTCGAGCTTCTTCGCCACGGCGACGGCGCCGTGGCCGTAGGCGTTGGCCTTGCAGAGTCCCGCAAAGCGCGTGCCCGCCGGCAGAGCGCGGCGGATCTCGTTATAATTGTGTTCAAGGCTGCCGAGATCGATCTCGGCCCACGTGCGTTTATCCTCGCTGTTCATATAATGCCTTTCTATGAGAGAATGAATTCCGTTACCGCGCACTCGACGACTACGGCGCCGTCGGCGCTGTCCACGAGTCGGACGTTCACCGGCGTCATCGACGCCGCGTCGAGCCGGAGCTCTACAAGGTATTCGTCGCAGACCGTCAGCTGCGCCGCGAGCAGCTCGCCCTCCGCCCAGACGGAGTCGATGTGCCCCTCCCGCAGGGCGTTGACGGCCGCCGGCAGAGCGCCGACGGGAGTGAGCGCCTCCAGCGGGGAGTCAAGCTCGCTTATGACGACGCCGTCATAGATGATGTTCGCTCCGTCCGCGTCGGTCTGCGCCGAGACGCCCGCTATGAGCTCCGGCGCGAGCACCGTGACGCGACAACCCTCCGCCGTACACTCGGCGGCGAGGGTGTATTCCCCGACCGCGGCCGTGACGCTCACGGCGGCGGCGCGCGCGGCCTCGTCCCTGAACGCCGTGAATCTGACGCCCTCGCTCCCGCAGGCGGAGAGCATGAGCGCCCCGATCATCAGTACCGCAAGCATTGATCGACGCATATCGCAGCTCCTTCGATTTTCAGATTATACAGTCTGGGAGGAAATTAGTCAATCCGTTGCCGATTTCATTTGACAATTTGCTCCGGCTGTGCTATAAATATCAGTCAGTTATAAGTTTATTGCGTTGATCGGGAAAATAGTACGCGGAAAGCCCAGAGAACGGGGGTCGTCGGCTGTGAGCCCCCTGCCGGAAGCGCGCTTCGTTCGCCCGTGAGCACCGGCCAATCCCCGGCGGGTACGCCCGTTAAAGCGCCAGAGAGCCATACGCATCGTATGGAACACGGGTGGTACCGCGGAAGGAATGCCTTTCGTCCCTTTGCCGGGACGGGGGCTATTTTTTTATGCTGCGAATAAACAATAAGGAGTGTCATATATGAAGGAACTGCTGCAAAAGCTGCGCGAAACGGCAATATCCGCTGTTGACGAGGCGCGGGACGCCGAGGCTCTCGAGGCCCTGCGCGTCAAATATCTCGGCAAGAAGGGCGAGCTCACGGCCATGCTCAAGCAGATGGGCAGGCTCTCGCCGGAGGAGCGTCCGGTCGTAGGTCAGCTCGCAAACCAAATCCGCGCCGAGCTCGAGGAAAATCTTGAGCAGGCGAAGCAGCAGATAAACGAAAAGCTGCTTGAGAAAAAGCTCGAGAGCGAGACGCTGGACGTCACGCTCCCCGGCGCGGAGCACCGCATCGGCCACGCGCACCCGATGAACGTGGTCGTGGACGAGATAAAGGAGATCTTCATCGGCATGGGCTTCGAGATAGACGACGGCCCGGAGATCGAGCTTTCCACCTATAACTTTGACCGCCTGAACACCGACGAGGGCCACCCCGCCCGCGAATGGACGGACACCTTCTATTTCGACTCTCTCAGCCGCGTCCTGCTGCGCACGCACACCTCCCCGATGGAGCCGCGCGTGATGGAGACGCGCGAGCTGCCGATCCGCGCAGCCGTGTTCGGGCGCTGCTACCGCAAGGACGAGGTGGACGCGACCCACTCCCCGATGTTCCACCAGATGGAGGGGCTCGTCGTCGATAAGCACATCACCTTCGCCGATCTCAAGGGCTCGCTGCACAACATGGCGGTACAGATGTACGGCCCCGACACCGTCACGCGCTTCCGCCCGCACCACTTCCCGTTCAC
>CAYNMN010000035.1:14644-15997 GCA_964398305.1 uncultured Oscillospiraceae bacterium | reverse complement strand
CTTTCGTGTGTAGTATTGTCAACATACTACTCTGCCGGGCGTGACAGAATCCCGCGAAAGCCATCGCTTTTTAATTAAATGCAAGGTGCCGACCTGCGCCTCGCAAAAAAAGCGGCGGGCCGTTGCCGGTCCGCCAAAGGGGTTGTGGGATAAAGATATGAGCCGGTCCACGCGGACCAATCGGATGCTTAAAGGATACAGCGCTCCCGCAGGATTTGCAAGAGCGAGAAAGCTCAAACGGGCACAAGTTTTGTCGAATGAATAAAATAATTTATCCGGGTTATCATAATGGCGATACGGAAGGGAGTGTCACAATGATAATCGACAAAATAGCTCTCGCGCTGGCGATAGTCGGCGGGCTCAACTGGGGACTTATCGGTCTCTTTCGCTTCGATCTCGTGGCCTGGATCTTCGGCGGACAGACGGCCGCCTTCAGCCGCGTGATATATACTCTCGTGGGTCTCGCGGCCATCTGGTGTATATCCCTGCTCTTCAAGCAGCCGGAGGAAGACGCCGCCATGTAAGCCGCCCGCGCAGTCTCATAGCCTCGTCCTACACTCGCTCGCCGTAGAGCGCCCAGGTGTTGGAGGAGGTTATTTTTACATCCGCGAAGCTCCCGACGAGCGTCGGGTCGCCGCGCAGGTGCACGAGCCTGCCGCCGAGCGTGCGGGAGGAGAGGTTGTATTCGTCCCGACCGGTCTCGCCGTCGATGAGCACGCGCAGCGTCTCGCCCTCATAGCCGCCGTGTATCTCGCCGGAGATGCGGTTGGCGGCGTCCACGAGCTTATCGAACCAGACCTGCTTTTCCTCGCGCGTGGCGGGGTCGGGCATCTCCGCCGCGGGCGTGCCGACGCGCGGAGAGAATATGAAGGTGAACATGGCGTCGTATCTCACGCGCTCCACGAGGGAGAGCGTTTCGTCGAACTCCTCTGCGGTCTCGCCGGGGAAGCCGACGATGATGTCGGTCGTGAGCACGATGTCCGGCACGAGCGAGCGCGCCGTGTCAACGAGCGCAAGGTACCCGGCGCGGTCATAGTGGCGGTTCATCGCCTTGAGCACGCGGTCGCTGCCGGACTGCACGGGCAGATGGATGTGCCGCTCCACCTTCTCGCAGTCCGCCATCGCGCGAAAGAGCTTTTCCGTGGCGTCGCGCGGGTGGCTGGTCATAAAGCGGATGACGAAGTCGCCGGGAATGGCGTTAACCTGCCGCAGAAGATCGGGAAAGTCGCAGCCCTCCGCTCCGAGATCTCTGCCGTAGCTGTTGACGTTCTGGCCGAGCAGCATGATGTCCTTATATCCGTCCGCGACGAGCTGCCGCGCCTCGGCAAGAACGTCGTCCGGCCTTCTCGAGCG
>CAYNMN010000035.1:3005-14606 GCA_964398305.1 uncultured Oscillospiraceae bacterium | reverse complement strand
TACATAGGGCACCACGCAGTAGGTGCAGAAGTTGTTGCAGCCGTTCATGATGGAAAGCCAGGCCTTCACATTTCCCTGTCTCACGACCGGCAGCCCCTCGGCCACGACCCCGTCGCAGGGCGGGGCGTCGAAAACGCGGCCGCTGTGCGCCCTCGCGCGGTCATAGAGCTCCGGAAAGCGCCAGAGCTCATGCGGGCCGAAAACGAGATCGACTACGCGGAAGGACTTTTTCATCTTCTCCGCCATGTGGGGCTGCTGCACCATGCAGCCGCAGACCGCCACGATGAGCCCCGGGTTCTTCGCCTTGGCGTGGACGAGCGCGCCGACGTTGCCCATCACGCGCATCTCCGCGTGCTCGCGCACGGCGCAGGTGTTCACAACGATCAGATCGGCCTCGTTCTCCTCGTCGGTAAAGCCGAAGCCCATGGCCGAAATATAGCCGCGCAGCTTCTCGCTGTCGGCCTCGTTCTGCTGGCAGCCGTAGGTATCCACCAGAGCCAGCGGGCGGCGCGGCGCGGCGTCGTTCTCCGCCCTTATGCGCGCGCATATATCCATCTGTCCGGCTATCTCGCCGGCGCCTATCTCTTTTCTCACATATGCCATGGTCTCAGTCCTTTTTTCAAGTATCGGCATATCTTATCATTTTGGAGTGGAAACTTCAACGCTTTTACATTATAATGACGCGTGAACGAGGTGTGTATTATGCCAAGGATAAATCTGCTCCCGCCGCTCGTGGCGGATATGATAGCCGCCGGCGAGGTGGTGGAGCGTCCGGCGAGCGCCGTGAAGGAGCTTTTGGAAAACTCCATCGACGCCGGGGCGAGGAATATTACGATCGAGATCAGGTCGGGCGGCGCGGAGTACCTCCGCGTTACGGACGACGGCTGCGGCATGGCGCCGGAGGACGCCGGCGTGTGCTTTCTGCGCCATGCCACGAGCAAGCTCGCCGACGAGCGCGGGCTTGAGGCCATCGGCACGCTCGGCTTTCGGGGCGAGGCGCTCGCCGCGATCGGCAGCGTTTCGCACGTTGAGCTCACGACCCGCGAACGCGGAGCGGCGGAGGGCACCCGGCTGCTGCTCGACGGCGGCGAGATAAGCGATATGTCGCCCTGCGGCTGCCCGGAGGGCACCACGATAATCGTGCGCGGGCTGTTCTATAACACCCCCGCGCGGCTCAAGTTCATGAAGTCGGACAGGGCGGAGGGCTCGGCCTGCGTGCAGGCGGCTGTGCGCTGCGCGCTCGGCAGGCCGGAGATCTCCGTGCGCTGCATAAAGGACGGCCGCGAGGAGTTCTTCACGGCAGGCGACGGCAGGAGCGAGACCGCTATATACAGTCTCCTCGGCCGGGAGCTCGCCGCCTCGCTCCTTCCCGCCGCGACGGACGACGGCGTCGTGGCCGCGCGCGGCTTCGTATCCGCGCCCGCGATGGGACGCGGCAGCCGGAGCTCGCAGTATTTCTTCTGCAACGGGCGATACATAAAGTCCCAGCTTCTGCAGGCCGCCGTTGAGCAGGCCTGCCGCAACGCGACGCTCGTCGGGCGCTATCCCGCCTGCGTGATGTATATAACTCTCGCGCCCGGCGCGGTGGACGTCAACGTCCACCCGGCCAAGACCGAGGTGAAGTTCTCCGCCGAGAAGAAGGTTTTTGACGCCGTGTATTACGCGGCTCTCGGCGCGGTGGAGGAAAAGACCCCGCCCGTGCCGGCGCCCGAGCCCGCCGCCCCCCGCTCCGCGCCGGACTTTACCCCGCGCGCGCCCGAGCCCGCCCGCGAGTGGCCAAAGGGGACAGACTGTAAATCTGCTGACATTCCCCCGCGCGCGTTTTCCGACGCCGCGCCGGTGCGCCAGCCCGCCGTGCATTATCAGACGCGGCTCGACCTGCCCTATTCCCCGCCGACCTATACCCCGCCGACGCCGCCGGTAAAAAGCGAGACTCCCGCGCCGGTGGCAGCCGACGAGCCGGAGCGCGAGCCGGTGCGCGTGATCGGCGAGGCGCTGGGGCTATATCTGCTCGTGGAGGACAACGGCGCGCTGATCGTCATCGACAAGCACGCGGCGCACGAGCGGCTGAATTTCGACGCGCTCAAGGCGCAGGGGCGGGAGATAATGAGCCAGACGCTCTTGACGCCCGCGCCGTTTCGGGCCACGGGGCAGGATGCGGAGCTCATCGAGCGCAATATGGAGCTGCTCTCCGAGCTCGGCTTCGGCATAGAGAGCTATGGCGCGGAGGACTTCATACTGCGCTCCGCGCCCGATGATATTGAAGCCGCCGACGCGCCCGCGGCGCTTGAGGAGGCGCTCGACGCCCTGCGCCAAAACCGACGGGCAGACCCCGCCTCCGCGCGCGACGAAATACTCAAAACCGTAGCCTGCAAGGCCGCGATCAAGGCCGGCGCGCGCTCCGACCCCATGGAGGCGCAGCGCCTTGCTCAGGCCGTGTGCTCGGGTCAGGTGCGCTGCTGCCCGCACGGGCGGCCCGTGGCGTGGACTCTGACCCGCGCCGAGCTCGACAAGCAGTTCAAGCGCATACTTTAGGACCGATTATCCGATGAAAAAACCGGCGCTCTGCAATGTTTTGCAGAGCGCCGGAAGCTTTTGTGATACCTTGTCCCGCAAAGGGTCAAAGCGCGGCGGCGATCCTCGCGGCGGCGCGGGCGTTGTTGAGCGCGAGAGCGACGTTTGCGTCGAAGCTCTCCCCGCCCGTGAGCTCCTTGACCTTCGCGAGCAGGAAGGGCGTGATGTCCTTGCCGTGCACTCCGGCCTCGTCGGCGGCGGCGAGGGCGACCTTTATTATGCCCTCCATATAATCGAAGTCCATGCCGAGCTCCTCTGGGATCGGGTTGCCCACGAGCACTCCGCCCTCAAGCCCCAGCTCCCACTTCGTGCGGATGATGTCGGCTATCTCGCGCTCGTCCTTCGCGGCGTAGTCGAGCTTGTGCCCGCTGCGGCGGCAGTAGAAGGCGGGGAAATCGTCCGTGCCGTTGCCGATCACGGGCACGCCCATGGTTTCGAGATATTCGAGCGTGCGGCCAATGTCGAGTATCTGCTTTGCTCCGGCGCAGACCACGCACACGCTTGTGCGCGCGAGCTCCTGCAGATCGGCGGAGATGTCCATTGTGACCTCGCCGCCCCTGTGCACTCCGCCGACGCCGCCGGTGGCGAACACTCTTATCCCCGCCATGGCGGCGCAGAGCATGGTGGTCGCGACCGTAGTGGCGCCGTTTTTCTTTTCGGCGATATACACCGGCACGTCGCGGCGGCTGACCTTGCCGACATTCTCGGCGCGGCACATTATCTCCAGCTCCGCCGGGGCGAGACCGATCTTGATGCGCCCGCCCACGAGCGCGATGGTCGCGGGAACGACGCCCTCGTCGCGGATGACCTGCTCCACCCTTGCGGCGAAGTCGAGATTTTCCGGCCAGGGCATGCCGTGGCTGAGTATGGTGCTCTCAAGCGCGACCACAGGACGTCCGCGTGAGATCGCGTATTCTATTTCGGGCAGGATGTCGAGGTACTTGTTCATTTTATGATCTCCTTATTGTCATATTGCGTATTCGCGCATGGCGCGGCGCACGGCGGCGTCGGACATATCGCGGGAAATGGTGTCCTCCGAGCAGATGGCGATAATGCCGCAGGCGAGGGCGTAATCCACGGTCTCCTCCGCGCCCATGCCGCCCACATAGCCGTGGACAAGGCCGGACATGAAGGCGTCGCCCGCGCCGGTGGCGTTTTCCATCACGGGTATCGGACGCAGCGCGCGGAACATCCGCCGCCCGTCGCTGTCCGCCCAGTAGCAGCCGCGCTCGCCGAGACTCACGGCGACCCGGCTCACACCGCGCGCGAGCAGCGCATCCGCCGCGCGCACCACGCCGTCGTCGCTGTCGGTCTCCGTTCCCGCGAGCACCGAGAGCTCCAGCCGGTTGGGCTTGACGCAGAAGAGAGAGCCGACTATCGGCTCCACCGCGCGGGAGTAGGCCGTGGACACGGGGTCGAGGAACACGGGCACGCCGAGCGAGGCGAGGTACTCCACTATCGGTATCGGCAGACAGGGGTCGCAGACTATCGCCGCCGCGCCGAGAAGAACGTCCCTTTTGCCGTCGAGGTATGCGGGCGTAACGTGCGAGAGGATGGACATATCCGACATTCCGATGAGCATATCGCCGCGCTCGTCGAGCACGGCAATGTAGCACGAGGAGCTCGCGCCCGCTATGCGAGCCACGCCGCTCACGTCGATGCCGGCGCCCTGGCTGTCGCGCAGTATCTTCTCGCCGTAAACGTCGTCGCCCACCGCCGTGAGCAGCTTTACACCCACGCCCTGCCGCGCCAGATTCTCCGCCACGTTGCGAGTAACGCCGCCGGCGGAGGTGCGCAGGTGCCCGGGGTTCGAGTCGCGCATCACTATTGTGTTTTTGCTCCGGCCGTGCACGTCCACATTGGCGGCGCCCACGGCGGTCACATAGCTCTTTATATCCATGCGCGTTATTATAGCGCATATACGCGCTCTCAGCAAGAGGCAAAGCGCCCCAAACGGTCAAACAGTCAAAATATCGCCGGCATAATTGCACACGTTATACAAAATTGCGAGCACGGGACGATTTGCGATTGATTTTTTGCACAAGAAGGAATAAAGTATACGCATGGATGCGGTAACGTTACCGGGAACGTTGCCGATTATTGGAGGGACAGAGCTTGACGATAAAGGACATCGCGAAATACTGCGGAGTCTCCGTCAGCACGGTCTCGCGCGTAATAAACGAGCGCCCGGACGTCTCTCCCGCCGTGCGCGAGAGAGTGCTCGGCGCCATAGATAAGCTCAACTTTATCCCCAGCGACTCCGCGCGCGTGCTGGTGCGCTCGAGCTCGGACGCCATAGGGCTCGTGGTGCGCGGCGTCGGCAACCCGTTCTATACGGACGTAATCAAGGCCATAGAGCGCGGCATAGACGCCGCCGGTCTCACGATGGTGATGCAGCAGATAGACGTCTGCGAGGACGAGGTTCGCGCCGGAGCGCAGATGGAGCGCGACAAGCGCCTGCGCGGGCTCATATTCCTCGGCGGGCGCTCGGACTATACGCCCGGGGAGCTCTCCGCCGTCACGGTGCCGTTCGTCTGCTGCTCCTATACCAACAGCTTCGGAAGTCTGCCCGGAGGCTCGTATTCCTCCGTTTCAATAGAGGATGCCGCCGTGGCCCGCACGGCTGTGGAAAAGCTCATAGCTCTCGGCCACAGGCGCATAGCGGCGCTTGTGTCGGGAAAAAACGACCGCTCGATAAGCGCTCTGCGCTATCTCGGCTATACCGAGGCGCTCCGCGCTCACGGCATAGAGCTCGACGAGAGCATCGTCAGCGAGGCCGGCAACTTCGAGATGGACGACGCCTACGCCGCAACAAAGGCCCTGCTCGAGAGGAACGACGATTTCACGGCGCTCTTCGCGATCTCCGACGCCATGGCGATAGCCGCCGTCAAGGCCCTCTCCGAGTTTGGGCGCGCCGTGCCGCGCGACTGCTCCGTTATAGCGATAGACGGGCTCAAGCTCTCGGAATACACCGTCCCCACGCTCACGACCTACCGCCAGCCCTCCAGAGAGATGGGCGCGGAGAGCGTCGCCATCCTGCTCGACATGATAGCGCTCGGCGGGTGCCGCAGCGTCGTGATGCAGGCAGAGCTGCGCGAGGGCGCGTCGGTTTGCCCGCGCGAGATATAACGCCGAGCGCGAGCCTGCGCAATCCATACGTATTTTACCAGCGCGAGCTGTTAAAATAAAATTTGTATAGGAGATGTACTACAAAATGAAGAAGTTTCTTGCATTGCTCCTTTGCCTCGTCCTCGTTCTGGGGCTTGCCGCCTGCGGTAACGGCGCGGCCAAGGAGACCCCGGCAGCCGGCGGAGCGTCCGCCGAGCCCACGGCTGACGCCGCGACCGGCAGCGTATACTACCTTAACTTCAAGCCCGAGCAGGACGAGCAGTGGCAGGCTCTTGCCGCCGCTTATACCGCGGAGACCGGCGTGCCCGTAACGGTCGTCACCGCCGCCTCCGGCACCTATGAGGAGACTCTCACGAGCGAGATAGCCAAGGAAGAGGCTCCGACAATGTTCCAGGTCAACGGCCCCGTCGGCCTTGCCACCTGGAAGGACTACTGCTATGACCTCTCCGGCTCCGCCGTCTACGGCGAGCTCGCGAGCAACGACTTTGCCCTTATGGACGGCAGCGCCGTCTATGGCATAGCCTACGTCATCGAGACCTACGGCATCATCGTCAACACCGCGCTGCTTGAGCAGGCCGGCTACACGATGGCCGACATCACCAACTTTGAGACTCTCAAGGCCGTCTGCGAGGACATCACCGCCCGCAGCGCGGAGCTGGGCTTCTCCGCCTTCACCTCCGCCGGCATGGACGGCTCCTCCGACTGGCGCTTCAAGACCCACCTTGCCAACCTCCCCATCTACTATGAGTACGAGGCCGACGGCATCGGCTCCACCGACGCCATCAAGGGCACCTATCTCGACAACTACAAGGCCATCTGGGATCTCTACATCAACAACGCCACCTGCGCTCCCGCCGAGCTCGCCGCCAAGACCGGCAACGACGCCGTGTCCGAGTTCGTCAACGGCCAGGCCGTGTTCTATCAGAACGGCACCTGGGCTTATGGCGATGTGAGCGCCATAGGCGACGAGAACCTCGATATGCTCCCGATCTACATCGGTGCCGAGGGCGAGGAGAATCAGGGTCTCTGCACCGGCTCCGAGAACTACTGGTGCGTTAACAACGGCGCGTCTCCCGAGGACATCCAGGCCACGCTTGACTTCATGTACTGGGTCGTTACCAGCGAGACCGGCACCACCTGCCTCGCCAACGACATGGGCTTTGTCTGCCCGTTCAAGGCCGCCAAGGAAGCCGCCAACCCGCTGGTGAACATCGCCACCAACTATGTCAACGCCGGCAAGACCTCCGTTAAGTGGTGCTTCACCACCATGCCTTCCGAGGAGTGGAAGAACGGCGTCGGCTCCGCGCTGACCGCTTATGCCGCCGGCACCGGCGACTGGGACGGCGTTGTCACGGCGTTCGTGGACGGCTGGGCGAACGAGTACGCTCTGGCCAACGGCTGATAACGCAAGCAGCCATCACCTTATAAAAAAGGGGCGGGCGGTAATCCGTCCGCCCCTTAGCCATAAAAAAAGAGAAGGAGGGAGCGCAGTGCAAAAGGCTCTGAAAAAATACTGGCCCGTGTTCGTGCTGCCGACCGTCGCAGCGTTCATCATCGGCTTCGTGATACCGTTCTGTCAGGGGCTGTATCTGTCGCTGTGCCAGTTCACCACCATAGACAGGGCGACCTTCACGGGCGTCGGCAACTACCTAAAGGCCTTTCAGGACGTGCAGTTCGCGCACGCGTTCTGGTTTACGCTCAAGTTCACCGCGCTCTCCTGTGTGCTCATCAACGTGATAGCCCTCGCCATAGCCATGGCGCTCACGCGCAATATCAGGGGCTCCAACATCTTCAGGACGACATTCTTCATGCCGAACCTCATTGGCGGCATCATTCTCGGCTACATATGGCAGGTGCTAATAAACTGCGTGCTCACTCTGCTCGGCAAGCCGCTCCTCGCGCTCGACGCGACCTACGGCTACTGGGGTCTTATCATCCTCATGTGCTGGCAGCAGATAGGCTATATGATGATAATCTACATCGCCGGTCTCCAGTCCATTCCGGGAGAATATATCGAGGCGGCGAAGATAGACGGCGCGAGCGCCTGGCAGACCATCTGGCGCGTGAAGATACCAAATCTCATGCCCTCGATCACGATCTGCCTGTTCCTAACGCTCACAAATTCCTTTAAACTCTTCGACCAGAACCTCTCGCTGACGGGCGGCGATCCCGCGCACGACTCCGAGATGCTGGCGCTGAACATATATAACACCTTCTACGTCCGCGCGGGCGCGCAGTGGAAGGGCATAGGCCAGGCAAAGGCCGTGATCTTCTGCATCGTCGTGATACTCATCTCGATGATACAGCTAAAGGCCACGCGCTCAAGGGAGGTGCAGCAGTAATGGAGGAGACCCGTAAGCTCGGCAGCCGCATTCTCACGATATTTTTCACCATACTCTCTCTCGCGTGGGTATATCCGGTTTTTATGATAGTCGCAAACTCCCTCAAGGAGGAGACCTCGATCACCACCGCCGGCGCCTTCAAGCTGCCGACACAGGACACCTTTGCGGGGCTTGAAAACTATATCAACGCGCTCTCCGCCAAGGGCTTTTTGCAGGCCTTCGGCTACACGCTGCTCATTACCGTCACCTCCGTGGTGCTCATCCTCGTGTGCTGCTCGATGTGCGCGTGGTTCATCACCCGCGTGAACGACAGGATAAGCAAGCTGCTCTATTTTCTGTTCGTGTTTTCGATGGTCGTGCCGTTCCAGATGCTGATGTTCACGCTCTCATCCCTCGCGGACAAGCTCAATCTCGACACGCCCTTCAATATCTGTATAATCTATCTCGGCTTCGGTGCGGGGCTCGCGGTGTTCATGTTCTGCGGCTTTGTCAAGAGCATCCCCATAGAGATAGAGGAGGCCGCCATGATAGACGGCTGCAGCCCCCTGCGCACCTTCTTCTCCGTGGTGCTGCCCATAATGAAGCCCACCTATATCTCCGTCGGCATCCTTGAAACGATGTGGATATGGAACGACTACCTCCTGCCCTATCTCGTGCTCGACAGGAAGAAATACATGACCATACCCATACTCATCCAATACTTCCGCGGCAGCTACGGGCGCGTTGAGATGGGGCCGATGATGGCCTGCATAGTCATGACCATACTGCCGATCATAGTCGTCTATCTCGTCTGCCAGAAATACATCATCAAGGGCGTCGTGGCGGGCGCCGTAAAGGGGTAAGGACTTATGCAGCGCGCAAGCGGGATACTCATGGCGGTATCCTCCCTGCCATCAAAATACGGCATAGGCACGCTCGGAAAAGCGGCCTATGACTTCGCGGACTTCCTCAAGAGCGCCGGCCAGCGGGTGTGGCAGATGCTGCCCCTCGGGCCGACGGGCTACGGCGACTCGCCCTACTCCGCGTTCTCCACCTACGCCGGCAACCCGTATTATATCGACCTTGAAACGCTCTGCGGCGACGGCCTGCTCAACAGAAAATACCTCGACGCCATCGACTGGGGCGGAGAGGCGGACAGGGTGGATTACGGAAAGATCTACGAGCGGCGCTTCGAGGTGCTTGAGCGCGCCTGCGCCGCCGGGTGGAAAAAGCACTCCGGCGAGATAGCGGAGTTTGAAATGGAAAACGCGTCGTGGCTGCCGGATTACGCGCTCTTCATGGCGCTCAAGCGGCGCTTTGGCATGAGCTCGTGGACAGAATGGCCGGACGAGGATATACGTCTGCGCCGCCCGGAGGCCGTGGAGAAATACCGCGCGGAGCTTTCGGCGGACGTGCGCCTGTTTACCTTTATCCAGTTCGAGTTTTACAGACAGTGGAGCGCCCTGCGCGAATATGTGCACGCGCTCGGCATAGAGATAGTCGGCGACATCCCAATCTATGTCGCGCTCGATTCCGCCGACGTCTGGGCGGAGCCGGAGTGCTTCCTGCTCGACGAGAAGAATGCCCCCACGGAGGTCAGCGGCGTGCCGCCGGACTACTTCTGCGAGGACGGACAGCTCTGGGGCAACCCGCTCTATAACTGGGAGCGCATGGCCGCCGACGGCTACGGCTGGTGGATCCGCCGCATTGAGGGCGCGAGGAGGCTGTACGACATTCTGCGCATCGACCACTTCCGCGGGCTTGAAAGCTACTGGTGCGTGCCGAGAGGCGCGGCGACAGCGGCCGAGGGCGAGTGGCGCAAGGGCCCCGGCATGGCGCTCATCGGCACGCTCAAGAGCTGGTTTCCCGGCGTGCGGATAATCGCCGAGGATCTCGGCTTCCAGACCGACGCCGTGCGCGCTCTGCTCAGGGACTCCGGCCTGCCCGGCATGAAGGTGCTCGAATTCGCCTTCGACTCGCGCGAGCCGTCCAACTACCTGCCGCACACCTATTCCCCCGAGTGCGTGTGCTATGTCGGCACGCACGACAACGAGACCCTCACCGAGTGGCTCTCCGTCGCCGGCGGGGACGATCTCGCCTTTGCGGAAAAGTACCTCGGTCTCAACGACGCCGAGGGCAGGGCGTGGGGCGTCATCCGCGGCGGGATGTCGAGCGTCGCAAAGCTGTTCGTCTGCCAGATGCAGGACTGCCTCGGTCTCGGCGCGCAGGCGCGCATGAACATCCCCGGCACGACCCAGGGCAACTGGCGCTGGCGTCTTGAGCCCGGACAGGCGTCGGACGCCCTTGCGGAGAAGCTGCGCTCCTACGCGAAAATGTACGGCCGAATATAAAAACCGACTCCCGCGTTTTTGCCCCCACGGGGCGGAGCCGCGGGAGCTTTTTGTGCCCGCTCCGCCGATCAAAAAAATTTTTAAAAAGGCTATTGACAAAACTGTGTGATTGTATTATTGTATCACTTGCTTAATACAACAACACACAGGAGGTGCGAAATGGAATGGCAGCTTGACACGAACGCGCCGATATACTCCCAGCTCGTGAACTGCATGACGCTGGGCATAGCCTCGGGCGGATATAAGAGCGGAGAGCGCCTGCCCGCGGTGCGCGAGCTCGCGGTGGACGCCGGGGTGAACCCCAACACGATGCAGCGGGCGCTGCAGGAGCTGGAAAGGAGCGGTCTGGTGTACAGTCAGCGGACGGCCGGAAGATTTGTTACGGAGGACAAAGCAGTGATAGATAAAGCGAGGAAAGAGCTCGCCGAGGAAAACATTAAGAAGTTTCTCGACTCCATGTCCCGCCTCGGCTTCATGCGGGACGAAATAGTCTCTCTCGTGGAAAACGAGATCAGGGAGGATAAGCGCGATGCCGATATTTGAATGTAAGGATCTCACGAAGCACTACGGCGCGGAGCCGGCGCTCTCGGGCGTGAGCTTCGCGATAGAGTCCGGGCGCATAGTCGGGCTGCTCGGCCCCAACGGCAGCGGCAAGACGACGCTCATAAAGCTCGCCACGGGTCTGCTGACTCCGAGCTCCGGCGAGGTGCTCATTGACGGAAAGGCCCCCTGTCCGGAGACCAAGGCGATGGTGTCCTATCTGCCCGAGCGCACGAGCATCCCGCTGTGGATGACGGCGCAGCAGCTCATAGATTTCTTCGCCGATTTCTATAAGGACTTCGACTCTCAGCGCGCCATCGAGATGCTCGAGCGTCTGAGCATTCCTGCCGCGCAGCCGGTAAAGACCATGAGCAAGGGCACGCGCGAGAAGGTGCAGCTCATACTCGTAATGAGCCGCAGGGCAAGGCTTTACCTGCTCGACGAGCCGATAGGCGGCGTGGACCCCGCGACGCGCGACTATATCATCAGCACCATCATCTCGAACTACGACCCCGAGGCCGCCGTCGTTATCTCGACCCACCTCATAGCTGATGTTGAGAGCGCGCTCGACGACGTTATCTTCATCAATCGGGGTCAGATCGTCCTGCGCTCCTCCGTGGACGATATCCGCGCGAAGGAGGGCAAGAGCGTGGACGCGCTTTTCAGGGAGGTATTCAGATGTTAGG
>CAYNMN010000035.1:0-2995 GCA_964398305.1 uncultured Oscillospiraceae bacterium | reverse complement strand
ACACGAGTTCCGCGCCACGGCGCGCACGATGGGCCCCATGCTGCTCGCGGCGCTCGTTCTCTCCCTTCTCGCGGGCGTCAGCGGAACGCTGCTCGGCGGCAACGGCGATAAGACAAGCATCGCCGCGGACATAATCATCACCCTGGCCATGATGCTCTTCGTCGTCGCGGTGATAGCTCTTGCGGTGATGTCCGTGGTCATCATGATCCAGCGCTTCTATCGTAATCTCCTCACCGACGAGGGCTATATAATGGAGACCCTGCCGGTATCGGTGCACGGCCTTGTCTGGTCTAAGCTCATCGTCTCCACGGTCTGGTTTGCCGCCACCTTCGTGGCGATCGTGATCAGCGTGTGTCTGGCCGCGCTGATAGCCAACGTGAATGTCGCGGCGTTCAACCTGGCCGACGACTGGCAGGACATCCGGCAAATGATCGCCTATGTGACGGATAACTTTGACATAAACGTCGTGGCCTACGCTCTCGAGTTCCTGCTGCTGGCCATAGTCGGGAGCCTCGGCACCTGCCTGCTGTTCTATGCCGCCATCTCCACGGGCTACGGCTTCCCAAAGCACAAGGTGTTTCTCTCGGTGCTGTTCTTCTTCGCGTTCCAGACCGTTATGCAGATAATCGGCACGATCGGCCAGGTGTTCATCATCAGGTCCTCCGCAGCGGTGAACGATCTGGTCACGGCGATAGAGCTCGCCAACAACAGCGGCCATGCGGTGCTCTGGGCGGCGATCGCCCTCGCGGCGATCTTTGACGCCGGGCTGTACTTCATCACCGTCTACAACCTCAAAAACCGCATAAACCTTGAATAATCAACGGAAATATAGTTATAGCACGCCCGGTGAGGGCGTGCTATAACTATATGTGGGTGATAAAAATGAAAATGATGATGCGTACTAAGCGCCTGAACATTGTCCCGCTCACGGACGCGGAGCTCGAGGCTAAGATGAACGCAGAGAGCGATCCCGAAATGAGGAAGGCCTACGGCGAGATGCTCACCGGGGCTCAAAGCGACAGCGCGAACCGCCTGTGGTACACCGACTGGGACATCCGGCTCAATACGACCGGCGAGACGGTAGGCGACCTCTGCTTCAAGGGCCCGCCGGGAGAGCGCGCCGAGGTAGAGATCGGCTACGGCATAAACGAGGGCGAGTGGGGCAGGGGCTACGCTACCGAGGCCGCAAAGGCGGCCATGGAGTGGGCGTTTTCCCAGAGCGGCGTCTACTGGTTCATGGCGGAATCCGCGCCGGACAACGCCGCCTCGCTGCGGGTAATAGAAAAGCTCGGCCTCACCCCCGCCGGCGAGGGCGAGGAGGGGCCGCGCTTTGAAAAGGAAAAGCCGGCGTCGAGCCTGATGTCGATATATATGTGCATCGGCATGTGTCTCGGCGTGGGCTGCGGCTCCGCCATCGACAATCTCTCGATAGGGCTGTGCGTCGGCCTCGCCATCGGCGTGGGTCTCGGCTCATATCTCGACTCCGAGGATAAGAAGCGGCGCGCCGCGGCCGCCGAAAAGCGCGCCGCTACCGCTTCCGGCTGTTCAGATCATACCAGTGATTGATATACCCGCCGACGAGCAGGAACATGAAGCAGAAATATATCCATATCATCGCCACGAGTATGCTGCCGAGGAAGCCGTAGGCGCCGTATTTGTCCGAGACGGAGGCGTAAACAGAGTATATGCCGGAGAACACCACCCATGAAACGGCGGTGAACACCGCGCCCGGCCAGCAGCGGCCCTTGGCGTGTCCGGCCGGCATCCAGCGGTAGAGCAGCGCGAAAACGACGGTCAGCAGCGCCATGACTATCACGAAGCGCAGATAGCGGAAGCCGCCCAGCAGGAACGACAGAGCGCCGGGGAGGGCGAGCCCCTCCAGCTGCGCCAGCCCGAGATCAATGAGCTTGCCGCCGAGCGCCACGACCACGAAAGACACTATCAGCACGAGCGCGAGAAGCAGGAGATAGGCGATGGCCTTGGCTCTGAACACGATGTAATTATCAAGCCTCTCCGCGTCATATACGGCGTCGATACCGCGCATCAGCGCCTTTACGCCGGCGGAGGCCGACCAGAGCGTGAGCACTATGGAGAGCGTGATCGTCGTTCCGGCGGTGGAATAGACGCCGCTTATCACGCGCCGGACGAGAACGTACATGCTCTCCGGCACATAGTCGCCCAGCGCGGCGAGCACCATTTCCTCCGTCAGGGGCGTATATTGCAGCAGCGAGATCAGCAGCATGATGAGCGGCACGAGCGACACGAAGATATAGTAGGCGCCCGCAGCGGCGAAGGTATTGACGCGCCTTGTGCCCATACCGCCGGAGAAATCGGCGGCGAGCGCCGCGACCCTTTTGAGCTTATCCATTCTCACACCTCCCGTCAATCCATTTTGCCACAGGCGGAGTGAGAATACAACCGAAATCTAAAACGGCGCGCGACATCCGCCGCGTCGCCGGATACCCCGCCACAACCGTCAAATCGAATACGTAGGGAACGGTCTTGACCGTTCCGTGGCACGTTTATCACCGACGTTGATGATATTCGCACCCACGGAACGGTCAAGACCGTTCCCTACGGCGAGGTTTTTGTATGGCAAGAATATTTTGCGGTGGTATGTTTTTTGACGTAGGGGCGACCCTGTGTGGTTGCCCGCACCCCGCGTCCGTTCCCTGCGCCCGCAGGCGCTATCCGGGGGGGTGACCCTGCAGGGGGGGCCGAGGCCCCCCCTTGCGGAGTCGATTTAAGGGGATTTCCAAAAGGGGGAAAACGAAATCCCCCTTTTGGCGGCTTCTCTTTTCGCCTTTCTCTTCGGCGGCGAAGAGAAAGGCGAACCGTTCCGGCGGGCGACCACATAGGGTCGCCCCTACGAGGAGAATGGACGGTGCGGTTATAACCGACGCTGGATAATGCGATTGCCCCAATCGAATACGTAGGGAATGAATACGGCGGCTTGGAATTGACAGTAGAGGCGGAGCTATTTTACACCCCTGGG
>CAYNMN010000034.1:0-16313 GCA_964398305.1 uncultured Oscillospiraceae bacterium | reverse complement strand
GTTGGGGTCCTGCACGGCGACGTTCCAGTTCGAGCCGTCCGGCTTTTTGCCGAGGGTCTGCACGTTTCCGCCCAGCGAGACCACCGCGCTCTCCACTCCCGCGGAGCGGAGCGCAGCTATGGCGTAGTCGGAGGCGCAGCCCTTGGCGATCGCGCCGAAGGTGAGCTCGGTGCCGTCCGGGATGGTTACGAGATAAGAGCCGGACTCCGTGAATGCCGTGATGTCCGCGCCGTCAAAGTCGATCTCCGAGAGCAGAAGGTCTATCTCGTCATCAGTCGGGACGGTGTAGCTGCCGTCGATAAAGCCCCAGGCCTTCACGAGCGGATAGATCGCGAGATCGAGCGCGCCGCCCGTGCGGTCGGAGACCGTCTGCGCCACGTTGAGCATATCGACGATCTGACCGGGCATGACCATCGCCGCGCCTCTGGCGTGGTTAAGGGCATAGACCTCGCTGTCCTCGTCCTCGGGGTCGAGCATGGCGGCAAGGGAGTTGATGACCCCCACGGCGCTCGAAAGCCCCGTCTCGGCATTTTTGCCATAGGCGGTGAGCGTCATGTAGGTATCCATGGCGAAGATCTCTTTTTGATAGGTTTTTCCCTCGCCGCAGCCGGAGAGGGGCAGCAGCGCGAGACACAGGAGGATCAAAACGGCTTTCTTTAAACGCTTCATATATCATTAGCCCTCCGGGATATTTTACGGTATTACAGTATAACATATAAAAAATCAATAGGCAACTTCACTCTTTACTTTGCAGCGCTGTTTTGCTATAATGCACGGGTGATACGCGCCCGTAGCTCAGCTGGATAGAGTGACAGACTCCGACTCTGTAGGCCGTGCGTTCGAATCGCATCGGGCGTACCACGTCGGAGCGCATTGCGCTCCCGCAACAAAAACCAGTCTTCGGACTGGTTTTTGCTTTGTCCGCTCCATGGCTCCTCCTTTTCAGCCGCGATCCGCTTCGCCGGGCTCGCGGCTGAGAGAACGGGAATGCGGCAACCTTTTCAATTTTCGAGCTACGATTTATCGTCCTGCGGTTATTTAACGTAGGGAACGACCCCTGTGTCGTTCCGCAAATATAGGCGAGGTGATGCTCCGTCGGCGCGGGCATCATCGGAGCGCGGCAGGGCAGTCGTTCCGCAAATATAGGCGAGGTGATGATATTGACCGAACACCCCAAACGCAAACCCCAACGACTACAGGGCTTCGACTATTCGCAGAACGGCGCATATTTCGTGACAATCTGTTCCGACAACCGAGACCCTTTGCTCTGCCGTATCGTAGGGGACGAGTTTTTTGCGTTGTTTTATTGGCAGATAAGGGCTTTTGGGCACTTTTCCTTGCTAAAATAATCAAAGACGTGTATAATCTGATTATAAGGTGAGGATCGACGAAGACGAACGGAGAAAGGCGGCGGAATGACTTACCATATTGGCGACCGCATAGCGCACCCCATGCACGGCGCTGGGGTCATCAGCGGAATTGAAAAAAAGAAGATAAACGGCGAGGAGCGGGAATACTATGTTATGAAGCTCCCGGCCGGGGATATGCTTGTCATGATACCGGTCGAGACGAGCGAGGATATCGGCGTGCGCCCGATCGTCGGCGCGCTTGAGGCCGAAAAGATCCTCGGAGCGATATCCGCCATAGATATCAGCATGAACCAGAACTGGAACAAGCGATACAGAGAGAATATGCTCAAGATAAAAAGCGGAGACCTTATGGAGGTCGCCTCGGTGGTCAAGGGTCTGATGGCGCGGGAAAAGGAGCGCGGTCTCTCCACGGGCGAGCGTAAGATGCTCCATTCCGCAAAGCAGATATTCGTATCTGAGATCGCCCTGTCCGTCAGCTTGAGCTATGACGAGGTGGAGGAGCGGCTCAACGCCCTGGCTCTCTGCTCCTGATACTCCATACGATGCTTTTCCGGGCGGAGCTTTCCGCCCTTTATTTATGTGTGAGGTAGCTATGTCTAAAAGAAACCTTCAACAGCCCGAAAGGCCGTTTTGCTCGGTGGTGATCGCCGCGGCGGGGGAGTCCGCGCGCATGGGCGAGGATAAGCTCTTTATAGAGCTGGCCGGAGCCCCGGTGATCGTGCACACGCTCAGGGCCTTCGAGCGCAGCGAGTGCGTGGACGAGATCGTCGTGGTTACGCGCTCCGGCAGCATTCCGGAGATCGCGCGGCTCTGCGGAGTCCATGCGCTCGAAAAGGTGAAGCATATCGTCGAGGGCGGAGACAGCCGCACGCAGTCCGTGCTGCGCGGCGTTAGAATGTGCGCCGAAAAGGCCGGGCTCATTGCCATACATGACGGGGCGCGGCCGCTCGTCTCGGTCGCTCTCATAGCCGCCGCGGTTGAGACTGCAGCGCGCACGGGCGCCGCCGCTCCCGCGGTGCAGGAGCGCGATACGGTGCGCCAGGCGCTTCGCGGCGTGTTCACAAAGACGCTGGACAGGGAGAGCACCTACCGCATCCAGACGCCGCAGGTGTTTGCCGCGGATATCATACTGCCCGCGCTTGAGGAGGCCGCGCATCTGGGCCTTGCGCTGACGGACGACTGCCAGGCCGTGATGCTGCGCGGCGTCGAGGTTGCGCTGTCTCCGGGCTCGGATGAGAACATAAAGCTCACCACCCCCGCCGATCTGTATGCGGCCAGGGCGATGCTTGAGGAAAGACGGTGGAGCACATGGGACTGAGAATAGGACAGGGCTATGATGTGCACAGGCTCGTATCCGGGCGCGCGCTCATTCTCGGCGGCGTTGAGCTCCCGTATGAAAAGGGCCTGCTCGGACACTCGGACGCCGACGTGCTCACGCACGCCGTTATGGATGCGCTTCTCGGAGCGGCGGCGATGGGCGACATCGGCGCGCTCTTCCCGGACAGCGATCCTGCCTACGAGGGGGCGGACAGCCTCGCGCTGCTTGCGGAGGTATGCAAAAGACTCAGAGCCGGCGGCTTCGAGCCGGTTAACATCGACTCGACCGTGGTCGCGCAGGCGCCGAGGATAGCGCCGTATATCGGGCAAATGCGCGAAAACATTGCCCGCGCCTGCTCCGTCGCGGCGTCGCGCGTCAGCGTTAAGGCCACCACTGAGGAGCGGCTCGGCTTTACCGGCGAGGGTCTCGGCATTGCGGCGCAGGCCATTGCTCTTATAGAAGAGAAATAAACAGTCTCGCACCTCACGCATACAATGGAGTAATCCATACGGGAGGTCTTTTTATGCTCTCATATCTGATTTTATGCCGCTCATTGACCTATGCTCAGAGGGCGGCTTCGACTCTTGAAAGAGCGGGCGTTACGGCGACGGTGGCCCGCACGCCCGCGGAGCTTGCCGAGGGAGGCTGCGGCTACAGCGTCAGAGTTTCCGAAAGGCGCTTTGCGTTCGCTCTCGAAGTGCTCCGCGCGAAAAATGTGCCGTTCGGACGCGCGTATCTTGTCGCGGCCGACGGCAGCTACAGGGAGGCGGCGCTGTGATTTATCTCGACTGCGCCGCCACGAGCCTTCAAAAGCCCGCCGCGGTGGCCGAGGCCTCGTCGCGGGCAATGCGCACTCTCGCAAGCCCCGGCAGGGGAGGTCATGCCCCGGCCATGCTGGCGGCGAAAACGGCGTTTGAGTGCCGCAGCGAGCTTGCCGAAATGTTCGGCGCGGGGGAGCCTGAGCGCGTGGTGTTCACGATGAACGCCACGCACGGTCTGAATATTGCCGCGAACGCGCTCGTGCGCCCGGGCGACAGGGTTGTCACCTCCGGCTGGGAGCATAACAGCGTCATGCGCGCACTCAAGCTCAAAAACGCGGATACGGTCGTCGCGGACTCGCACCTTTTTGATACCGCCGGCACGCTTGAGGCCTTTCGCCGCGCCATTCCCGGCGCATCGGCCGTTTTCTGCACGCACGTTTCCAATGTTTTCGGTTTTGTTCTGCCCATAGAGGAGATCGCCGTACTCTGCCGGCGCGAGGGCGTGCCGCTCGTTGTAGACGCCTCGCAGTCCGCCGGAACGCTGCCGCTCGATTTCGAGGCGCTCGGCGCGGAGTTTATCGCCATGCCGGGACACAAGGGCCTGCTCGGCCCTCAGGGCACGGGCGTGCTGCTCTGCCGCCGTCCGGGAACGCCGCTTATGGCCGGCGGTACGGGCTCAAACAGCCGCAGCGCCGATATGCCGGATATTCTGCCGGATTGTTACGAGGCAGGGACGCATAATATAACGGGTATAGCCGGACTGCTTGAGGGCGCGAGATATGTAAGACGCCGCGGGCTCAGCGCAATACGGGAACATGAGACCGCTCTCGCGCGTCAGATGATAAGGGAGCTCGGAGCGAACGACGCCATAGAGCTTTTCGCCTCGGACGACGAGCGGACTCAGACCGGGGTGCTGTCCCTGCGGGCGCGGGGCATGGGCTGCGAGGAGCTCGGCGCCGTCCTCGGCGAGCGCGGCGTCGCCGTAAGAGCCGGGCTGCACTGCGCTCCGCTCGCGCATTCAAGCGCCGGAACGCTTGATACAGGCACGGTACGTCTGAGCTTTTCGCCCTTCAACACGGCTCTTGAGGTGACAAGAGCGGCGCGTGAGATAAAAAAAGCCGTCGCGGAAGAGCGGGAGCGGTAATTTCCGCTTGCTGTTTCGCGCTGTATATATTATAATATATTGAATTGTTTTGGGCGCTTCGTGCGCCCAGGTTATTGAGGACGTGCCATGAACATTCCGGATGTCTTTTCAAATGCAATAAACTATATGTCCACCATCAGCATTGCTGACGCCGTGGATATCCTTATCGTCGCCCTTTTGATCTACAAGGCCATCCAGCTCATCAGGAAAACCAATTCCTCCAAGGTCGCCGGCGGCGTGGTCGTGATAATCATCTCGCTCTGGATATCCGGGCTGCTGAATCTTGCCATGGTCAACTATATTCTGCGCAAGACAGTCGAGCTCGGACTTATCGCGCTTGTAATAATCTTCCAGCCGGAGCTGCGCCGGTTGCTCGAGCGCATGGGCAGCGGCAAGCTGTCCGAGCTTTTCGGTCTCGGCTCCAAGCCCGCGTCCATCGAGACGGCCATTACCCAGACCGTCATCGCCTGTCAGGACATGTCGGCCACGCGCACAGGCGCGCTGATCGTATTCGAGCGCGTGACGACGCTCAACGACCCCATGAGCACGGGCACGATCATAGACGCGGATACAACGGCGGAGCTTTTAAGAAACATCTTCTATCCCAAGACCCCCCTGCATGACGGGGCCGTTATCATCCGCTCCGGCAGGATAGCCGCCGCCGGCTGCATGCTGCCGATGTCCAAAAATCTCAATCTCAACCGCGATCTCGGAATGCGCCACAGGGCGGGAATCGGCATGAGCGAGCATTCAGACTCCGTGTCGGTCATAGTTTCGGAGGAGACAGGCGCCATCTCCGTTGCGATAGACGGTATGCTCAAGCGCCATCTCACGCTCGATACCTTCGAGAGAATACTGCGCGCCGAGCTCCTGCCCAAGGACGACGATACGCCCAAGCGCGGCATCGCGGGTCTTTTGGCGAGCGTCGGCTCAATGGTGAAGAAAAATGAAAAATAACAAAAAGACCAGCCTTTATGACAACAGGATATTCTGGGTGGTCGTTTCGCTGCTCGCGTCGCTGATAATCTGGGTGTATTACACCGGCACGCTTGAGGAGACCATCACCCGCGACTTCGAAAATGTCGAGGTCGTGTTTGTGGGGACCGACGCTCTGCGCGAGTCCAAGGGCTATGTCGTGACGGATGTTGAGGCCAATGCGGTCTCGTTCAGCGTCACGGGCACGCGCAGCAATATCGGCAGCCTCTCGAAGTCCGACATCACCGCCGTGATCGACCTCTCCTCGGTCACGACCATCGGACGCAACATGTGGGCGCCGACCATCACCTTCCCAAGCTCGGTGGATGCGGCCTCGCTGAGTATTACGGGGCTCGACCCCTCCACCGTCGCGTTCTATGTCTCCAAAACGAGCAAAACGACCGTCGAGGTCAAGTGCGCGTTCATCGGCAGCGCGGCCGAGGGTTATATTCTTGAGGAGCTCGAGTATTCGCCGGAGACGATTACCGTCAGCGGCCCGGAGAGCGAGCTTGAGAATATCGGCTATATCTGGGCGACGCTGAGCGGAGACGATCTGACCGCCACAAAGACGGCGGATGTGCCCTTCTCGGTCGTGGATAAGGACGGCAACGAGCTGAGCTATACCGATCTCGAGTTCGACGTCGATACCGTCAGCATCACCCAGCCGGTTAGCATGAAGAAGGAGGTCCCGCTCACAGCCACGATAATCACCGGCGCGGGAGCGACGGGCGAGGAATACTACACCGTAAGCGTTGAGCCGGCGACCATCACCATCAGCGGCGACGCGAGCATAGTCGAGGGCATCAACAAGATTGTCGTCGCGACGATCGACCTTACGGACTTTGAATCCACGTTTGAGGATACCTATCCGATAGTGCTCGACAACGACGTGGAGAATGTCACCGGCACCACCGAGGCGACCGTCACGGTCGAGGTCATCGGTCTTGAAACGGCGAAATTCACAGTCACGAACTTCAGCTGCACCAACGTGCCGGCGGGATACAACTACAGCATACTCACGAAATCGCTCGTGGTCACCGTTCGCGCGACGCGCGAGACGCTCGACAGTATCAAGGCTGACAATATCCGCGCGGTCGCGGATCTCACCGACGTTGAGAGCACGGGAGACAAGTCCGTCGCAGTGAAGATATATATCGACGGCTTCTCCTCTGTCTCCGGCGCGATCGGCGACTATTCCATCACAATAAACATCAGCGGATAGGAGCTGAATAAATGACACAATACGCAATAGTAAAACGGCTCATGGGCGCCGCTAAGGCGGAGGTCGAGGTGCTGCGCGGCACCTCCTGCGGGGACGACTGCGCCTCCTGCGGGGTGTGCAAATACGCCTCCAAGATCCGGGTGGAGGCCGACAACGCCATGAACGCGGACGTAGGCGACAGGGTCGAGATCGAGACGCGCACCTCGCGCATCATGGGCGCCGCCTTCCTTGTTTATGTCCTGCCCTTCATCCTGTTCTTCATCGGATACGGCATAGGCGCCGCGGCCGACATGAGCCAGGGCAGGTGCATCATAATGAGCTTTGCATTTTTCGCCGTGGGTCTCGCCGCGGCCGTCGTGATCGGCAGGCTCAGGAGCAAAAAGCCGATAACCTACGAGATAACAAGAATTCTTGAACACGGGGCGAGCTTATGATTAAAAGCATGACGGGCTATGGCGGCGCGAAGGGCGCCGTGGGCGTGATGTCGGTGTCCGTGGAGCTCAAGAGCGTCAACAACCGCTACCTTGACGTTTCCACGCGACTGCCGAGGAATATGATTTTTGCCGAGGACAGCATCAAGACCGCTGTACAGGGGCACATCTCCCGCGGCAAGGTGGACGTTTTCGTCACGGTGGACATCGCCGGCGGCGAGGACGTTAAGGTTCGTGTCAACGAGCCGCTCCTGCGCGGATATATGGCCGCGCTCGACGAGATATACAAGCTCACCGGTCTCCCGGCCGACGCGGCTGGCATTTCCATCGCGCGGCTGCCCGAGGTGCTCTCGCTCGACAGAGCCGAGCAGGACAACGACGCCGTGCTCGCGGAATTGCAGGCGATCACGGAAAGCGCGCTGGGCGAGTTTGACGCCATGCGTCTGCGCGAGGGTGAGAAGCTGCGCGGCGACGTGCTCTCCCGGCTCGACACGATCGAGACGCTCACCGCCGAGGTCGAGAAGAAGGCACCCGCGACGGTCGAGGCCTATCGTGCGCGGCTTGAGCAGAAGCTGCGCGAGGTGCTGGAGGATCGCAGCGTTGACGAGGCGAGGATAGTCGCGGAGGCCGCGATCTTTGCCGACAGGATAGCCGTGGATGAGGAGACCGTGCGTCTGCGCAGTCATATCTCCCAGCTTCGCAAGCTGATAATTGGCGAATCTCCGGCGGGGAGGAAGATGGACTTCCTCATCCAGGAGCTCAACCGCGAGGCCAATACGATCGGCTCCAAGTGCCAGTCGTCCGAGATAGCCTATGTGGTCGTGGATCTCAAGGCGGAGATCGAGAAGATCCGCGAGCAGATTCAGAATGTGGAGTGACGGGGTTTGAGGCTAATTAACATCGGCTTTGGCAGCATGGTAGCCACGGAGCGCGTGGTGGCGATAATTTCGCCGGACTCCGCGCCGGTCAAGAGGATCATTCAGGATATGCGCGAGCGCGGCAGTCTGATAGACGCGAGCTATGGCCGCAAGACCCGCGCCGTAGTTATCACCGACAGCGGCCATGTGCTGCTCTCCGCGCTGACACCGGAGGTCATTGCCGCCCGGGCCGAGGACAGGCCCGAGGAGATCGGAGGCGGCGACGATGACTGAAAGCGGCAGGCTCGTAGTAGTCTCAGGGCCGTCGGGAGCGGGAAAGAGCACGGTGATCGCCCATCTCATGGAGCTGCGGACTGACGTGTGCTTTTCGGTTTCCGCGACCACCCGTCCGCCGCGGGAGGGCGAGTGCGACGGAGAGGACTATTTCTTCGTCAGCGCGGACAGGTTCGACGAGCTAATAAACTCCGGGATGCTCCTTGAATATGCCGAGTATGTGGGCAACCGCTACGGCACGCCCGAAAACTACGTCCAGCGCAAGCTCGACGAGGGGCTCAACGTTATCCTCGATATCGAGGTGCAGGGCGCGGCGCAGGTAAAAAAGCTCAGACCCGACGCCATATCGGTGTTTATTCTCCCGCCCTCGTCGCTTGAGCTTGAGCGGCGTCTGCGCACCCGCAGAACAGACAGCGAGGAGAAGATCCGCGAGCGGCTTGAGCAGGCGAGACGCGAATATGCCCAGGCCCATAACTACGACTATATCGTGCTCAACGGCGACCCCGACGAGGCCGCGCGTGAGCTCGACGCGATACTGACGGCCGAGCATTGCAGGGCCGAGGCGAGACTTGAATATTTATCGGAGGTGCTCGAGGCTTGACCCGGGCCCTCCTGAAATGAAAGGAATGGAAAACTGTTATGATGCTTTATCCGCCCGTGGCGGAGCTGGTCGATAAGATCGGCAGCCGCTATCTTCTTGTTAATCTTGTCGCGAGGCGCGCGAGGGATATCGCCCAATTCGCCGAGGAGGAGCAGGAGCCTCTGGACATCAAGCCCGTGTCCATAGCGATAAACGAGGTCTATACGGGCAAGCTCGGGATCGTCAAAGAGTGATATCGATATGGAGCGGAGATTCATCCCCGCTCCATTATCAGTGAGGGGAGTACCATGCCGGAAATGACAATTGCAAAAATAGCCGTCTCCGGCGTCAGCTACAGCGTGGATCGACCCTTCGACTATGCCGTGCCGCCGGAGCTTACGGCGCGGGCCGTGCCCGGGGCGCGGGTGATGGTGCCGTTTTCGCGCGGCAACCGTCCCGCGGAGGGCGTAATTCTCGCGCTGACGAATGTGAGCGCGTATGAAAAGCTCAAATCCGTCGCAGCCGTGCTCGACGACGCCCCGCTGCTCACTCCCGACCAGCTTCGGCTCGCAATGTGGATGCGGGAGCGTTTTTTCTGCACGGTCTTTGAAGCTGTAAAGGCCATGCTGCCGGCGGGACTGTGGTTTAAAAACGGCCGCCGCCGTGCCAATGACAAGACCGTGGACATGGTCTCTCTCGCCGTTCCGGCGCGGGACGCCATGGAGGAGGCCGGACGCATAGCCCGAAAGGCTCCGCAGCAGGCCGAGCTGCTCAGAACGCTCTGCTCCGTGGGACAGGCCTCGTCCGCGGAGCTGCGCGGCTTCACGGGCGCCTCGACGCCGTCGATCAAGGCTCTCGTAAACGCCGGGTATCTGAGCGTTGAAAAGGAGCGCGTGTTCCGCGCGCCCGAAAAGCACAAGGGGCCTCTTGTGCCGCCGCCGGAGCTCAACGATGAGCAGGCGAAGGCCTATGAGGGCGTCAAAGCGCTCACAAAGCAGGGAAAGGCATCGGCCGCGTTGCTCTTCGGCGTTACGGGCTCGGGCAAGACGACGATCTATATCCGTCTAATATCGGATATGCTCGCGGCGGGCAAGTCCTCCATACTGCTTGTGCCGGAGATCTCGCTCACGCCGCAGATGCTCGAGACCTTTTCCTCGCACTTCGGCGACGAGATCGCCGTGCTCCACAGCAGCCTGTCGATGGGAGAGCGCTATGATGAGTGGAAGCGTGTGCGCGAGGGGCTTGCTCATGTTGTGATAGGCACAAGGAGCGCCGTGTTTGCGCCCGCCTCCGATCTGGGTATAATAATTATCGACGAGGAGCAGGAGGATACCTACAAATCCGAAAACGCTCCGCGCTACCACGCCCGCGACGTCGCCAAATATCGCTGCGCGCTCGAAAACGCCCTGCTGCTTCTTGGCTCGGCCACGCCGGACGTTGAAAGCCGCTACTGGGCGGAGCAGGGGAGGTACTCATATTTCACCCTGTCGGGGCGCTACAACGAGATGGCGCTGCCGAGAGTGGAGATAGTAGACATGAAGCGGGAGCTTCGCCGCGGCAACGGCGGGAGCGTCAGCTCCCTGCTGCGCGACGAGCTGCAGAGCAATATCGACGCCGGCGAGCAGAGCATACTTTTTCTCAACCGCCGGGGCGCTAATAAGCTCATCACCTGCGGCGAGTGCGGCTTTACCTATAAATGCCCGCGCTGCAGCGTCAGTCTCACCTACCACAGCTACGGGCGCAAGCTGCTTTGTCACTACTGCGGCTATACCCGACCCGTGGACTCGCTCTGCCCGGAGTGCGGCGGCGCTCTGCGTTATGTCGGCGCGGGCACGCAGAAGATCGAGGAGGAGCTCGCTGAGCTCTTTCCCGGGGTGGAGACGCTCAGGATGGACGCCGACACCGTCGCGTCCGCAGGAGGACATGAGGCTATACTCAGCCGTTTTCGCGAGGAGAACGTGCCCATTCTCATAGGCACGCAGATGGTCACCAAGGGGCTCAATTTTGAAAACGTCACGCTCGTGGGCGTCGTCTCCGCCGATCAGAGCCTGTATTCCGCCGATTACAGGAGCGCCGAGCGCAGCTTTTCGCTCATCACCCAGGTCATAGGCCGTTCGGGACGCTTCAGCCGTCCGGGACGCGCGGTGATTCAGACATTCACTCCTGAAAACCAGGTCATACGTCAGGCGGCGGCGCAGGACTATGACGGGTTTTATACCTCGGAGATCGAGCTCCGCCGGCTTCAGATGACGCCGCCCTTCTCCGAGCTGCTCACGCTCACGGCGACGGGCGCGGATGAGAGCGCGGTGCTCCGTTGCGTCACCGCGATGCGCGCCGAGCTCGAGCGCGGCGCCGCGCAGGCAAAGGAAGCGCGGATACTCGGCCCCGCCCCGCTGCCGGTGGTGCGGGTGAACAACAACTACCGCTACCGCGTAACGCTCTGCTCACCCGGCGGGAGCGAGCTGCGGCGGCTCGTGGCGGATATCGCCGTGAGCTTCACGGACAGCAAGACCTACAAGGGCGTCAACGTTTACGCGGACAACGACCCGCTCGACTGAACGATAATCCGGAAGGAATTGGTAATAAATGGCAACACGAAGGATAGTTACATATGAGGATCCGCTCCTGCGCAAGCGCTGCCGGCCGGTCACGGCTTTTGACGGCAGGCTTGCCACGCTGCTCGACGATATGCGCGAAACGCTCGCCCAGGCGGACGGCGTCGGTCTCGCCGCGCCGCAGGTCGGCCTGCTGCGCCGGGCCGTGGTCGTGCTTGAAACCAATGTCGCCGAGGACGCGGAGCCGTATATGATAGAGCTTGTGAACCCCGAGATAACCGAGCGCTCCGGCGAACAGGACGGGGCGGAGGGCTGCCTCTCCGTGCCCGGAGAATTCGGCCTCGTCAAGCGCCCGCTGGAGGTCACGGTTAAGGCTCAGGACAGACTCGGCAATTGGTTTGAGGTTAAGGGCGAGGGGCTGACGGCGCGCGCCTTCTGCCATGAGCTCGACCATCTTGAGGGCGTGCTCTTTACCGACATAACGACGCATATGCTCACTCCCGAGGAGCTGGGCCAAACGGCGGAGGAGGATTGAAATGCGTCTCGTGTTCATGGGAACGCCGGACTTTGCGTCGCGCTCGCTTGCCGCGCTAATCGACGCGGGGCATGAGATCGCCGGCGTGTTCACCCAGCCGGACAAGCCCGGAGGGCGGGGGATGAGCACGCTTTATTCGCCCGTTAAGGCGCTCGCGCTTGAAAAGGGTCTGCCGGTGCTTCAGCCGGAGTCCATGCGGACGGGCGAGGCGGCGGAGACTCTGCGCGCTCTCGCTCCCGAGCTTCTGGTCGTGGTGGCCTACGGCAAGCTGCTGCCGGACGACGTTCTTGCCATACCGCCTCTGGGCGCGGTGAACGTCCACGGCTCACTGCTGCCGAAATACCGCGGAGCAGCGCCGATCCAATGGGCGGTGCTCAACGGCGACGCCGAGACCGGAGTGAGCACGATGTATCTCGCGCACGACATGGACGCCGGCGACGTGATATATGCAGACAAAACTGCCATCGGCGAATATGAGACGGCGGGGGAGCTCTTCGACCGCCTCGCGGAGCTGGGCGCGGCGCTGCTCGTCCGCACCCTGCGCGATATCGAATCCGGCGCCGCGCCGAGGACGCCGCAGGACGGCTCTCAGGCGAGCTATGTAAAGCAGCTTGACCGCTCGATGAGCCCGGTGGACTGGACAAAGACCCCGCGGGAGATCGTCAAGCACATCTGCGGTCTCGATCCCTGGCCGGGGGCGACCGCCGTTATTGACGGCGCGCAGCTCAAGCTATGGCGCGCGGAGTATACGGAAAGCTCCACAGGCAGAACGCCCGGCAGCGTCGTAGCCGCCGGCAGGGCGGGTATAGAGATCGCCTGCGGCGGCGGGAAGACGCTGATGATAACCGAGCTTCAGCCCGCCGGGAAAAAGCGCATGAGCGCCGCCGACTGGCTTCTCGGCCATCCGATAAAGCCGTGACGGCGAGAGAGGCCGCGCTAAAGGCGCTCTCAGGCTGCCGCCGGGGCGAGTTCTCGGAGGAAGCGATAAACAAGGCCGTCAATGCGGCCTGTCTTGACGAGCGGGACGCCGCGCTGTGCTCGCGCATAGTCTATACGTCGCTGCAAAACGAGACGCTGCTCGATCTTTATATCGGCAAATACAGCTCTGTGGCCGTGAAGCGGCTCGAGCCGATAGTGCTCGATATACTGCGTCTCTCCGCCGCGCAGATGCTGTTTATGGACAGGATCCCGCATTCGGCCGCCGTGAGCGAGGGCGTGGAGCTCTGCCGCAAAGCGGGACTGAGCCGCGCCGGGGGACTTGTCAACGCCGTGCTGCGCAGGATCTCGGAGAATGCCGGCGACCAGCCGGAGCTGCCCGAAAGGGGAACGCCGGAGTATCTCGCCGCAAGATACAGTCACCCGCTCTGGCTCGCGAGCGAGCTTTGCGCGGAGCGCGGCTATGAGTTTACGGAGGCGTTTTTCGCCGCGAACAATACCGAGCCGCCGATATTCGCCCAGACCAACACGCTCAGGACCGACGCCGACGCCCTCGCGCTTAAGCTGCGCGCCAGGGGAGTAGAGGTCGGGGAGGGGTCTCTGCCCGGCAGCCTGATACTGCGGGGCGCGGGCAGACCGGACGCGCTGCCGGAGTTCGGGGAGGGCCTCTTTTATATTCAGGACGAGGCCGCGCGCAGAGCCGTGGAGACCGCGGGAATAGCTCCGGGGATGACGGTGCTCGACGCCTGCGCCGCCCCCGGCGGAAAGAGCTTTGCCGCCGCCATGCTGCTTCGCGGCTCGGGGGAGATAATCGCCTGCGACGTGAGCGAGAAGAAGCTAGCGCGCATCAGAAGCGGCGCGGAGAGGCTGGGAGTCGGCAATATCAGCGTTAGAGCGATGGACGCGCGCTCGCCGGACGCCGCCCTGCGCGAGGCTGCCGACGTAGTGATAGCCGACGCGCCCTGCTCGGGCCTCGGCGTCATCCGCAAGAAGCCGGAGATACGCCGCAAGACGCGCGAGGAGAACGCCCCGCTGCCGGAGATACAGCTTTCAATACTCGAGGGGCTCGCGCAGTGCGTTAAGCGGGGCGGAACGCTCCTATATTCCACCTGCACCGTGCTGAGGCGCGAGAACGGGGACGTCGCGGCGGAATTTGTGTCGAGACACCCGGAATTCAGTATAGACTCCGCGGCGGATTTCTGGCCGCACATCCATCAAACGGACGGTTTTTTCGTATGCAGGATGATAAGATCGAAATAAAATCACTGCTGCCCGATGAGCTCGAGACGCAGCTTGCGGCGCTCGGAGAGCCGAAATACCGCGCAAAGCAGGTGTTTCGCTGGCTCTCGCGCGGAGCGCGCTCGTTCGAGGATATGAGCGACCTGCCAAAGGCGCTGCGGGACAAGCTTTCCGGGAGCTTCGCTCTCACGGCTCCCGTGCCGATCAGAAAGCAGGTTTCCGAGCTCGACGGCACGACAAAATATCTTTGGCAGCTCTCGGACGGCAACGCCGTCGAGACGGTCGTCATGACCTACAGCTACGGAAACACGGTCTGCATATCCACTCAGGTAGGCTGCCGGCAGGGCTGCGCCTTCTGCGCGTCCACCATCGGCGGACTCGTGCGCTGTCTCTCGGCGGGCGAGATGCTCGACGAGGTGCTGTTTTCACAGATCGATTCCGGCAAGAGGCTCTCGCATATCGTGCTGATGGGAATAGGAGAGCCGCTCGACAATTTTGATAACGTCATGCGCTTCCTGGAGCTCGTCAATCACCCGGACGGTCTGGACATCGGAATGCGGCATATTTCGCTCTCCACCTGCGGTCTTACAGAAAAGTTTGACAAACTGGCGTCTCTTAATCTACAATTGACACTGTCGGTATCGCTCCATGCGCCGGACGACGAGACCCGCTCAAGGCTCATGCCGGCCAACAGGGGCCGGGGGATAGAGGAGCTGATAAGCGCCTGCGAGAGATACCGCGACGCGACGGGCAGACGCATATCCTTCGAGTATGCGATGATCGACGGCGTGAATGACTCGCCGGCACAGGCGAGACTACTCGCAAAGCACGCGAGACGGGTCGGCGCGCATGTTAATCTTATCCCGCTGAACCACGTTGAGGAGAGCCGCCTTTCTCCGACGCCGCCGGAGGACATCAAGGAATTTGTAAAGATCCTCGAGAGCCTCGGCGTGAATGTTACCGTGAGACGCAGACTCGGCTCGGATATCGACGCATCCTGCGGTCAGCTCAGGAAGAAGGCCGCCGACAAGGTGAGTGAGCTATGAACAGCTTTGGCTTGACAGACAGAGGCAAGGTCAGACACGACAATCAGGACAGCTTCGCCATAGAGCGCATTGACGAGAGGAACTGCCTTCTTGCGGTGCTGTGCGACGGCATGGGCGGCGAGAAGGCCGGGAACATCGCGAGCGACCTTGCCGTCAAAAGCTTCGTGTCCTCGGCAGGCGCCGCCGTCAGGCAGGAGACGAGGCACGGCGCGGATTTTGCGCCCGCGCTTGAGCGGGCCTGCGCCGAGGCGAACAACATCGTATACGCATACTCCTGCTTCGACAGCGAGTATACGGGCATGGGCACGACGATCGTCGCGGCTCTGCTCATAGGCAACAGGGCATATATTCTCAACGTGGGCGACAGCCGCGCCTATAAGCTCTCCGGCTCGAGACTCACGCAGATAAGCCGCGACCATTCGCTTGTGCAGGACATGGTGGACAGGGGAGAGATAACCGCGCTCGGAGCGAGAGTCCACCCCAGACGAAACGTCATCACACGCGCCCTCGGCGTGGATGAGACCGTACCCTGCGACATTTTCACACCCAGGCTGCGCCCGGGGGACAGGCTCCTGCTCTGCTCGGACGGGCTCACGAACATGGTGATGGATGAGGAAATAGTCTCCATCGCGCGAAAGAACCCCGACCTTTATTCGTTCGGGCGGGCTCTGATGGACGCCGCGCTCGCCCGGGGGGCGAGAGACAATGTGACCGTTGTGGTCATTTCGAAATGAGCGGCGAGGCGAAACCGACGCATTTGGACACTGGAGGAACTTATGGAGAATCTTGATAAATATACCGGCACGGTTCTCGAGGACAGATATGAGATACAGGAGCGTATAGGCACGGGCGGCATGGCCGTGGTCTATCGCGCTGTCGACCGCCGCCTTGGGCGCAGCGTTGCCGTGAAGATACTTAAGGACGATTTTGTCGGGGACGAGCAGTTCAGAGACAAATTCGGCTCGGAGGCGCAGGCTGTCGCCATGCTCTCGCACCCCAACATCGTCACCGTGTACGCCGTGGGCGAACAAGACGGCATGCACTTCATGG
>CAYNMN010000033.1:0-16393 GCA_964398305.1 uncultured Oscillospiraceae bacterium | reverse complement strand
GGGCCCTGCTTCGGCGCGGGGGACACGCCGGCCAACGGCGCTCTGTCCATACGCCACACCACCCGCAACTTCCCCAACCGGGAGGGCTCCAGACCCGCCGACGGCCAGCTGGCCTCCGTCATGCTCATGGACGCCCGGTCCATCGCGGCCACCGCCGCCAACGGCGGCCTGCTCACCTCCGCGGCGGATACGGACTATCGGGAGCCGGAGCAGGCACCCCGCTCCTTTGACGCCTCGATTTACGGCAAGCGGGTTTACGCGGGCTATGGCAGGGCCGACCCTGCCGCGCCGCTGCGCTTCGGCCCCGGCATAAGGCCCTGGCCCGCCATCCCGGCAATGCCCGAGGCCCTGCTGCTGCGCCTGTGCGCCGTCATCCACGATCCCGTTACCACCACCGACGAGCTCATCCCCTCCGGCGAGACCAGCTCCTACCGCTCCAATCCCCTGCGCCTTGCCGAGTTCACCCTCTCGCGCCGCGACCCCGAATATGTGCGGCGCGCGAAGGATACCGCCGCCATCGGAGCGGAGGAAACGGCATCCGTCCTCTCGCGTCTGGGTCAGTCGGTTGACATAATCAACAGAACGGGCGTCGGCTCCGTCATATACGCCGTGATGCCCGGCGACGGCTCCGCCCGCGAGCAGGCGGCGAGCTGCCAGCGTGTGCTCGGCGGCGCGGCGAACATCTGCCACCGCTTTGCCACCAAGCGCTACCGCTCCAATGTTGTTAACTGGGGCATGCTGCCGCTGCAGCTGCCGGAGGACGCGCCGTTTGAGCTCTCCGTCGGCGACTGGATATTCCTGGGCGGCATACGCGAGGCAATAGGGAGCGGCGCGGAGAGCGTTTCGGCAACGGCTCTGACCGGGAGCGGCACAGTTGACATAACGTTTTTACTGCCGGGACTTACGGACGAGGAGCGGGGCATAATCCTCGCGGGCTGTCTGATGAACCGTTTCAGGGAGGAGAACAAATGAGCAGAATAAGCATGGCCGCGCCGATCGTGGAGATCGACGGCGACGAGATGACCCGCGTGATGTGGCGCATGGTCAGGGAGGAGCTGCTTGAGCCGTATATCGAGCTCAAGACCGAGTATTACGATCTGAGCCTCGCCGAGCGCGACCGCACGGAGGATGTGGTCACGCGCGACGCCGCAAACGCGATAAAGCGCCTCAGAGTGGGGGTAAAGTGCGCCACGATAACGCCAAACGCCGCCAGAGTGGAGGAATACCACCTGCACGGGCAGTGGAAGAGCCCCAACGGCACCATCCGCGATATGCTCGACGGCACCACCTTCCGCACTCCGATAGTCGCGAGGGGCGTGGAGAGCGCCGTGCAGAGCTGGAAAAAGCCCATCACGATTGCCCGCCACTCCTCCGCCGATCAATACAGTGCGAGCGAGTACCGCGTCCCCGGCGCGGGCACGGCCACGCTCTCCTTCGCCGGAGAGAACGGCGAAAGGTGGGAGAAGGAGCTGTATGCCTTCAGCGGCCCCGGAGTGATACAGGGCATATACAACCGCGACGCCTCGATAGAGGCCTTCGCCCGCTCCTGCTTCGCCTTTGCCCTCGGGGAGAAGCGCGATCTGTGGTTTTCCGCCAAGGACACCATCTGCAAGGCCTACGACGGCGACTTCCGCGACATTATGGCGCGCTGCTATGAGGAATACAGGGACGCCTTCGACGCCGCGGGCATCAAATACTTCTACACGCTCATAGACGACGCCGTGGCGCGCATAATGCGCTCGGAGGGCGGCATGATATGGGCGCTCAAGAACTACGACGGCGATGTGATGAGCGACATGGTCTCCTCCGCCTTCGGCTCGCTCGCCATGATGACGAGCGTGCTGTGCACGCCCGACGGCTGCTATGAGTACGAGGCGGCGCACGGCACGGTGACGCGGCACTGGTACAGATACAGAAACGGCGAAAAGACCTCCACCAACCCCGTCGCCACGATCTTCGCCTGGACGGGAGCGCTTGCAAGGCGCGGCGAGATCGACGGCACGCCGGAGCTGACGGCCTTTGCGCGGCGGCTCGAGCGCGCCTGTCTTGACACCATCGAGGGCGGCGTTATGACCGGCGACCTCGCGCGGATCTTCTCCGGCGAGGTTAAGGAGACGCCGGACACGCTCTCGTTCATAAAAGCCGTTCGCTCGGCGCTGTGAAAGAGAGATTATTTACAGTTTCTTGACATTTTCACCTTGCGCTTGTGGTAGGATAAACTTTATTCAATATCAGTGTATTTAAGGTGATTCGATGCGCGCAAGGTTTGCAAGATTTATGGCGGGACGAAACGGAAGCGACAACCTCTGTCGGTTCCTTTCTGTCGTCGTATGCGTGATGGTGCTCATCGGCGCTTTCGCCGGTGACGAGGCCGCCTCCATGCTCTGGGGGCTCGGCGTCGTCGGGCTCGTCTATATCTACTTCCGCGTGTTCTCGAAAAACCTCCCGAAGCGCCGCGCCGAGAACGACAAATACCTCGCCCTCAGGCGCAAAATCACCGGCGACTTTACCGGAGGCCGCGATCGCTGGAGCCAGAGAAAGGACTATGTGTTCTTCCGCTGCCCCTCCTGCCGCACCATGCTCCGCGTTCCGCGCGGCAAGGGCAAGATCAAGATAATCTGCCGCAAGTGCGGCAATTCCTTCATAAAGAAGACCTGACATGTTCGGATACGTCATTGCCAACAAGGACATACTGACCGAGGATCAACTGGGGCGCTACAAGGCCTGCTACTGCGGGCTGTGCAGGGCCCTAAAGGTGCGTCGGGGTCAGCTCTCGCGCCTGACGCTCAACTACGACATGACCTTCCTCATCATGGTGCTCTCATCCATGTATGAGCCCGATGAGACGAGCGGAGCGGATTGCTGCGTCGCCCACCCCTTCAAAAAGAACGGCTGGTGGAGCTGCGCCGTTACGGACTACGCCGCCGACATGAATCTCGCCCTCGCCTATCTCAACATGCTCGACGACTGGAAGGACGACAGGCGCGTGCTGCGCCTTATCCAATCGGGCATATATGACGAGGAGTATTTCTACGTCAGGCAGAAATACCCCGATAAATGCGCCTTCATGGAAAACTGCCTGCACGAGCTCGACGAGGTGGAGCGCGCGAACGACCCCGATCCCGACGCCGGCGCCAGGTGCTTCGGCAAGCTGATGGGCGAGCTTTTCGCCTACCAGAGCGATTCCCTGTGGGGCGGCGAGATCCGCGCCTTCGGCGAGTCTCTGGGCGAGTTTATTTATATTATGGACGCCGCGGTCGATCTCGACTCCGACATCAAAAAGGGACGCTATAACCCTCTGCGCGCCCTGCATGACGCCGGACGCACGGAGGACGACCTGCGCTATATCCTCACGATGCTGATAGGCGAATGCGCCTCCCGCTTCGAGCGTCTGCCCATGGTAAAGGACGCGGATATTATCCGGAACATCCTATATTCCGGCGTCTGGCAGCGCTATAATGCCTACATGGAAAAGAAGCACGGAGAGGGGGCCGCTGAGAAGAATGGCTGACCCTTATCAGGTACTCGGCGTCTCGCGCGACGCCTCGGACGACGAGATCAAAACCGCATACCGCAACCTCGCGAAAAAATACCACCCCGACCGCAATCCCGGCAACGCCGCCGCGGCAAGGATGATGAACGAGGTCAACGCGGCCTATGACTCCATTAAATCCGGCGAGGCCCGCTCGCGCACCGCTGGCGGCTCCGGCTCCGGCGGCGGCTACGGCGACTGGACAAGCTGGGCCAACTGGGGCGGCGCTTATCAGCAGCAGTCGCAGTCGCGCTCCGAGCGCAACGAGCTGCGCGCGGCAGAGACCTATCTGCGCGCCGGCCGCTTTCAGGAGGCGCTCACGGCGCTCTCCGGCGTGCCGTCGTCTGAGCGCACCGCGCGCTGGTTTTATCTCGCCGCCATCGCGCACTCCGGGCAGGGTAACAAGATCCAGGCCATGGAATATGCCCGCAGAGCCTGCGAGATGGAGCCCGGCAACGGCGACTATGCCGCCTTCCTGCAGGAGCTGCAGAGCGGCGGCCAGGCATATACGAACTTCTCCTCCGGCTTCCCTACCGGCACAAATTATTCGGGGGGGCTGTGTCTGGGGCTGTGCCTCGCGCAGTTCTGTCTGCGCTTCCTCTGCCCCTTCTGCTGATGCTCTGAAACGAAAAAACGACGGACGATGCTTTCATCGTCCGTCGTTTTCATATTCCGATCATTCCCCGGAAGCGTCCGTCTCCGGCCGGTCGGGCTCCTCGCGCGCCGGCTCGCGGAGATTCGTCATCGCCATCCACGAGAGGAACAGGAGCATCATGATCGTCGCCGCGAGCACAAGCTGCTGACCGAGACAGCGGTCATCCGGCAGCGTGACGATGCACAGGAAGGCCGCGTATTGGGTGAAAAAGACGGTTATAAGCGGCCGCGGACGGGAAAAGGCGATGCCGGCGACATAGTAAAAACCCAGCAGGGAAAACGCGATCGCCAGAATCTCCAGCCCATATTCCCAGACCACGGGGTTTGAGCCGTGCTCGCGGTAGCTGACAACAAGCCAGAAGCAGTAGAGCAGGATGAGCAGCGACGAGCCCACGCAGATGATGGACGGGTCAGTGCGCTTTTCGGGGGCGGAGGCCACCAGCCAAAAGCCCACGGCCGCAAGCAGTCCCATGAGCGACAGGATATACTGGAACACGGGGTAGGCGTCCTTTCCGGCGGAGACGAAGTTGAGTATCGAGCCGGCGGCAAGAACGACGGCTATGAAAATATAGAGCGGCTTATAGAACGCCGTTGTGCCGCGCATGGCCTCGCAATAGTCCTCCGGCAGCACCGTGCGCCCGTCATGCTTTTTCATCGTGAAAATAATTATGAGTATCGCCGCCGCCGCACAAACGCAGGCGAGGACGATCGCGACACTCCAGATACTCCCGGATATGTACAGTCCGGTGTCCTCCTCGAATGCCGTCATGAGCTGGAGCCAGCGGAAGAAAGCCCCAAAGGCGGCAAACACACAGGTGACACAGCACATTACAAGAGCGTTTTTACGCATAATCCCTTGACCTTCCAAATATCATTTACAATAGATGTATTTTATACCACACTCCCGCCTTAGTCAACCGCAATCGGAGGATATGTCAATGAAACTTACCGTTCTCGCGGCGCTTATCGCCCTGTGCATCGCCCTGCTGCTGCCGCTCGTCCTCGCCCGAAGCGCCGACGAGGCCCAGCCGCCGGAGGAGACGCCGGACTCCGCCCCCACGGCCGACAGCGAGCTGAGCTTCACCGTGCTCTCAAGCGGAGAGCTCGCGACGGCGACCATGGACGAGTGGCTGCCGGGCGTCGTCGCGGCCGAGATGCCGGCGCTTTTCGAGCCGGAGGCTCTCAAGGCTCAGGCCGTGGCAGCGCGCACCTACATACTCAGCCGCCGCCGGACAGGCACTCTCTCCCACCCCGACGCTGACGTCTGCGACGATCCGAGCTGCTGCAAGGCTCATCTCACGACGGACGAACTCATGGAGAGCTGGGGCGACAGCTACGACGAGTACATGTCCTGTATTCTCTCCGCCGTGAGAGCGACCGACGGCGAGATACTGACCTATGAGGATGTGCCCATCCAGGCCGTTTTCCACTCCTCCTCGGCGGGCATGACCGAGGACTCCGGCGCCGTCTGGAACGCCCTGCCGTACCTCGTATCCGTCAGCTCCCCGGAAACCTCGGCCGATGTGCCGAACTATGTCACCACACTCGAGGTCTCGGTGACGAACTTCGCCGCGACGCTGCGAGCGGCAAACACCGCCTGCGATCTCTCAGGCACGCCCGACACCTGGGTATCCTCGCTCACCGAGGACGAGAGCGGGCGCGTCGGGGAGGCGGTCATCGGCGGCGCGACTCTCACGGGCGCGGAGGTGCGCTCCCTGTTTGAGCTGCGCTCCGCCGCCTTTACGCTCGAATATACCGACGGCGCGTTTCTCTTTACGGTCACGGGCTACGGCCACGGCGTCGGCATGAGCCAGTACGGCGCAAACGTGATGGCCCGCGAGGGCAGCAGCTACGCCGAGATACTCGCCCACTACTATCCGGGGACGGTCCTGGTCAGTTGACATAAAACCTTATACCGCCGTTCTCCGCCGCCGCTCTGGCGCTGCAGCCGCCGCGCAGCTCGCCGGAGAGCAGCTTTTCCGCCGCCGGATCCTCGAGCAGGGCGCGGAGCTGTCGCCGCAGAGGCCGCGCGCCGTAGACGGGGTCAAAGCCCTTCTCCGCGAGCAGCTCAAGCGCGCCGTCCTCCACGGTCAGGCGCACGCCGAGAGCCGCAGCGCGCTCCACCACCGTCTCCGCCATGCCGGAGGCGATTTTTTTCACCTCGTCGCGGGTGAGGCGGCGGAACACGATCGTGTCGTCCACGCGGTTGAGAAACTCCGGGCGGAAGGTGCGGCGAAGCTCCGCCATGACCGCTCTGCGGGCGTCCTCCTCTCCCCCGCGCCCCTCACCGCCGAAGCCGAGCGCCGGGCGCTCGTCGGTTATCGCCTTGGCGCCCACGTTGGAGGTCATGACAACAATGGCGTTGCGGAAATCCGCGCGGCGTCCCGCCGAGTCCGTGAGCCGGCCGTCGTCCATTATTTGCAGCAGCAGGCTCCAGACGTCCTCATGCGCCTTCTCGATCTCGTCGAAGAGAACGACCGACCACGGCGAGCGGCGCACCTTTTCCGTGAGCTGGCCGCCGTCGTCATAGCCGATATATCCCGGCGGCGACCCTATGAGACGCGACACCGAGTGCTTCTCCATATACTCGGACATATCTATGCGGATGAGCGCCTTTTCGTCGCCGTACACCGCCTCCGCGAGCGCCCGGCAGAGCTCCGTTTTCCCGACGCCCGTCGGCCCGAGAAACAAAAAGCTCCCTATGGGCCGCGCGGGGTCGCCCAGACCGACTCTGCCGCGCCTTATCGCGCGCGAAACGGCGGACACGGCCTCGTCCTGACCTATGACGCGCCTGTGCAGCACCTCCTCGAGCCGCAGCAGCCGCGCCTTCTCGTCCTCGGAGACCGTGGTTACCGGCACGCCGGTCCAGCTCGAGACCACGGCGGCGACGTCGTCGGCCTCCACGCTCTGCACCTTTGCGCCGGCGCGGATGCGCAGCTTTGAGAGCTCGCGCAGCTTCGCGTCCTCCTGCTCGCCCAGAGCGCGCGCCCGCTCGAAGTCCCCGGCTCTCACCGCCGCGTCCTTCTTTACCGAGAGCTCCGCGCTCTCGCCCTCGAGCGAGCGCAGCGACGCGGGCAGCGTATAGGCGGACATCCTCACGCGCGAGGACGCCTCGTCGAGGAGATCTATGGCCTTGTCCGGCAGAAAGCGGTCGCCTATATAGCGCACGGAGAGGCTCACTGCGGCGTCGATCGCGGTGTCGGATATCCGCAGACCGTGGTGGTTTTCGAGCGAGCGGCGCAGGGCCTTGAGCATTCTGATGCAGCACTGGTTGTCCGGCTCCGGCACGGTGACGGGCTGAAACCTCCGCTCAAGCGCCGCGTCCTTCTGGATATGGCGGCGATATTCCTCAAGCGTGGTGGCGCCGATCATCTGCAGCTCGCCGCGTCCGAGGGCGGGCTTTATGATGTTCGAGGCGTCGATCGCGCCCTCCGCCGAGCCCGCGCCGACTATCGTATGGAGCTCGTCGACGAACACTATCACGTCGCCGACGCGCTGCACCTCGCGCAGCACGGTCTTGACGCGCTCCTCAAAATCTCCGCGGTATTTTGTTCCCGCGAGCATCGCGGGCATATCGAGCGTGACTATCCGCCGCTCTCTGAGACAGTCCGGCACCTGCCCGGAGACTATGCGCTGCGCGAGCCCCTCCGCCACGGCGGTCTTGCCCACTCCCGGCTCGCCGACGAGCACGGGATTGTTTTTTGTCCGCCGGGACAGTATCTGTATCACCCGCGCTATCTCGCCGTCGCGGCCCACCACGGGGTCAGTCGCGCCGGTGGCCGCCATGGCCGTGAGATCGCGGCCGTACAGATCGAGCATCTTGGTCTCCGCCCTGCGCGCGGGCGCTCTGACGGGCGTGCTCTGCTGCTTGGGCTGCTGCTCGCCCTGCCCGCCGAAAAAGGAGCGCAGATCGGCAAGCAGCGCCGGATTGTCCGCCCCCGCCTCCGTGAGCACCCGGCAGCCGCCGCAGCCCGGGTCGGCGAGGATGGCCATGAGCAGATGCTCCGTGCCGACAAGGCTCTGGCCGAGACGCAGGGATTCCCCTGTGGCGTTCTCCACCGCCCTGAGCGCCGCGCCCGTGAGCCCGAGCGCCGGCTCCCCCGGAGCGCCGCGACCGAACAGTCTCTCCGCCGCCGCGCTCAGCGCGCTCTCGTTTATGCCCTGCCGCGCAAGCGCCGCCGCGCCGAGCCCTCCGCGCTCCTGCGCTATGCCTATCACAAGATGCTCGGTGCCGACGCCGCTGTGGCCAAGCTCCGCCGCCGCGCGCCCGGCGCGAGTCACCGCACCCGCCGCCGGCTGTGTAAATCGCCCGTTGCCGATCATTTCAATTCCTCCCTTCGAAACTATAAGCCCGCGAACGCGCCGATAAGCGCGAAGTCTGGCAGCGGTATTATTTCCAGCTAATGCCTGTCTTAAAAAAGAATTGATTTTTTTGTGAACTATGCTACAATGCTTTCTATGGGCCGAATTAGGCTAACACTTATATCGGAGGTAACATTATGGCATTCTATATTGGCGATGACTGCGTACAGTGCGGCACCTGCGCCGCCAACTGCCCCGCCGAGGCTATCGACATGGGCGACGACAAGTACGTTATCGACCAGGACAAATGCGTACAGTGCGGCACCTGCAAGGAAAACTGCCCTGCCGACGCGATCACCGAGAAATAAATACATTTCAGGTGCAAAAAAGATGGGGCGAGAATTCTCGCCCCATCTTTTTACAGGTCGTCGGACGACTTTGCGAGCCGTCCGGCAAATGTTCGGAAGTGATATTATGTCAAACGCTTTACCGCTCTGGCCGGGCGGGCCAAGGTTCATACCGTCACCGTCCTTCCCGCTCGGGATGGATACGGTGCTGCTCGCGGACTTCACGCGGCCCGGCGGCGCGGGACGCTGCGCCGATCTCGGCTGCGGCGCCGGCGCTCTGTCCGTGCTACTCATGGCGCGCTTCGGCGCGCTGCGTCTCACGGGCGTCGAGCTTGACCCTGACGCGGTGGAGCTCGCGCGGCGCAACACGGCGGATAACGGCTGGGTGCAGCAGGTTGACATAATCACAGGAGACCTGCGCGATATTCGCGCCCTGCTGCCCGGCGGCGGCTTTGACGCCGTTGTGAGCAACCCGCCGTATTTCTCGCCGTCGTCCGGCAAAACGGCGCAGGGCGCAAAGGGCGTAGCCCGACAGCAGACAGAGTGCACGCTTGCCGACGTCTGCGCCGCCGCCGCTTATCTGCTGAAAAACGGCGGACGCTTCACGCTCTGCTACCGTCCCGAGGCGCTTACAGACGCGCTCCTCACCCTTCGCGCGGCGGCGCTCGAGCCCAAGCGCCTGCGGCTCGTGCACCACGACGCGGGTAAAAGGCCGAGTCTCGCGCTCCTTGAGGCGCGGCGCTCCGGAGCGCCGGGGCTGGAAGCGCTCCCGCCGCTGCTGCTCACGGATGAGCGCGGGGAATACACCGCCGAATACAGGCGGATATACCACATGGATACGGAGGGCTGAATCATGCCCGGAAAGCTCTGGCTCGTCGGCACGCCGATAGGCAACCTCTCGGATATCTCTCAGCGCGCGCTCGACACTCTGCGCGAGGCCGATTTTATCGCCGCCGAGGACACGCGGGTGACCTCCAAGCTGCTCGGCCGCTATGACATAAAAAAGCCGCTCGTCAGCTATTACGAGCACAATAAATATGCCTCGGGAGAACGCATTCTCGCGCGCATACTCGCCGGCGAGAGCTGTGCGCTCGTCACGGACGCCGGTATGCCCGCCGTTTCAGACCCCGGCGAGGATATGGCGAGGCTCTGCGCCGAAAACGGCGTTGAGGTCGTCGCCGTGCCTGGGCCCTGCGCGGCGATCGCGGCGCTCGCGGTCTCCGCTCTGCCGAGCGGGCGCTTCACCTTCGAGGGCTTTTTGTCCGTCACTCGAAAGGCGCGCACGGAGCACCTCGCATCGCTCAGGGACGAGCGGCGCACGATGATATTCTACGAGGCGCCGCACAAGCTGCTCAAAACGCTCGCCGACCTCGTCTCCGCCTTCGGGGGCGAGCGTCCGGTCGCCGTGTGCCGGGAGCTGACAAAGCTGCACGAGGAGGTGCTGCGCACGACGCTTGCCGCCGCGCTGGAGCACTTTTCGGAAAACCAGCCCCGCGGCGAGTTCGTGCTCGTCGTCTCCGGCGCGCCGGAGATAAGCGAGCCGGAGACCTCGCTCGAGGACGCGCTCGGCGTCGTGCGGCGTTACAGGAGCGCGGGGCGCTCCCTCTCGGACTCCGCCAAGCTCGCCGCCGCCGAGACCGGATATTCCAAAAACGAGCTGTACGATCTTGCGATAAAGGACAAATGATCCCCCGCGCAAGCAGCGCCGAAAAAGCCTGCCTCCCGAGCAACAACGGGACGGCAGGCTTTTATTATCGGCGCATGGCGCTTTATTTCCGTTTGGCGGCTTTGTTTATCCTGGCTATCTCCTTGAACCGTTTGCGCTTGACGTCGAGGTAAGCCTCGGCGTCCTCGGAATATGAGTTCTCGGCGGCGAGCTTCTGATACGATGCGAGCCGCCCCGGATCGAGCTCTCCCCTCTCGAGCGCAGCCAGAACGGCGCAGCCCGGCTCCCCGGTATGGGTGCAGTCCCCGAACCGGCACCGTCCGGCAAGGCTCCGGATATCGGCGAAGGCGGTGCTGACGCCCTCCGCGGCGTCCCACAGTCCGAGCTCTCTCATGCCCGGAGTGTCGATGACCATTGCGCCGCAGGGCAGGAGCATGAGCTCCCTGCGGGTGGTCGTATGCTGGCCCTTGCTGTTGTCTCTGAGCTCGCCGGTCTTTTGTCTGTCCTCGCCGAGCAGGCGGTTAATGAGCGTGGACTTGCCGGCGCCTGTGGAGCCCACAAAGGCCACCGTTGTGCCCGGCGCGAGATACGGCGCGAGAGCCGCGCTGCCGTTTTCCTCCATTGAGGAGGTCACGACCACATCCGCCCCCGCGGCGACGCCTCTCACGGCGGCGAGCGCGCCCCCTGGGTCATCGCAGAGATCCGCCTTCGTGAGCACTGCGACGGGCACGGCTCCGCTCTCCCACGAGGCGGAGAAATAGCGCTCAAGCCTGCGCAGGTTGAAGTCGTAGTTGAGCGACATGCACAGAAACACGGTGTCGATATTCGCGGCCACAACCTGCTCTGTTTTGGCCGTTCCCGCCGCCTTGCGCATGAACACGCTCTTGCGCGGCAGCACGCGCTGTATGACCGTCATGCCCCCCTGCTCGGGCTCAAGCATGACAAAGTCGCCCACGGCAGGGTAGTCCGAGACCGTCTCCGCGTCATGCCGGAATCTGCCGGACACGGCCGCTCCGCTCAACTCGCCACGCTCCGTAACAACGCAGTAAAGCCCCTTTTCCTGCGCCGTCACCCTGCCGGGGACGAGCTCCGGATACTGCGCCGCAAGCGTCTGGAAACGTGCGCTCAAGCCCCACAGGGCCTTATCCATTTCAGTCTCCCCCTTTTTCGCCGAGGATAACCACGGTGTACTTCTCTATGAGCTCGCAGGGGTGGTATGAGAGCTTAGACGTGCGCAGACCGGGGTCTCCGACGTCCTCCTCCCTGTTGATAAACCTCACGCCCATGTCAAGGCTGCGCCGGGCGGCCTCGCTGACTATCATCTGATAGGCGCCGGCGATCTCCGTATTCGCCTTTTCGATGTGCACAAACAGCGTGTCGCCAACGATCTCGCCAATGGAAAATGCCGCCACCCGGCCGGAGACATACAGCGCAAGACCCAGCTGCCTGTAGACCCCGTAATTGTCGAGCACCTCGAAAACCTTGCTCTCCTCCTCGCGGAAGATGTCGGAGTCCTTGCTCACGGAGCTGCTGTATTCGTCGAAGAAGCGGCGTATGTCGGGGATACTGTCCCCGTCTATCGCGCGGAAGTCATAGTCGGCGTTCTCGCGCCTGAAGCGATTCATGTGGTTGCGCTGGCCGTTATATCTGTGGCCGGACATGGTCGCGAGATCCGAAGCGTTGTAAAGGTAGTCCGACCAGTCCTCCTCTTTTTTTGTCTCAAGAGCGTAGAGCGCGCCGAGCCGCTCCACATCCTGCCGTGTCGCCGTGCAGACGACCGTATCTATCCCCCGCCGCGCGCAGTATTCCCGTATCTGCCCGAGCGCGCCGGGGACATCGCCGCCGAGGGGCATGGAGAACGCCGTGCGGTCGTTGAAATAATTCACCTTGAAAAACATGGCGCCGTCCACTATGGCGTATTCGGTGTTGAAGAAATCGCGCCACATAAACGAGCCGCCGACGGTGTTGTCGCAGGCTCTCGTCCGGGAGAGGGCGAAATACGGGGCTATTAGGTCGATCTGCGCGAGCGTGAGCTTTCTGAATTCTATCATGGGACTCCTTCTTTTGCGCTGTTATGGGTTAGAGTGATTATACCAGCTTTATCGCGCTTGTCCACACCTTTGTGAGCGCCTCGAGCGACCACGCGGCGTTGGCGGGGCTTGTGGAGGGCAGGCAGACGTCCTCCATGCCCGCGCTCTCCATCTGGAAGCGGCGATAGAGCCTGTGCGCCGCGGCTCCGTTTGTAACGACGCGGCTGATATCCGCCGCGCCGAGTATAATGGCAAGGTCGTTGGGCACGACGTCCTCTATGCTCGCGTCGGACGCGCCGACTATGCGGCAGGAGGCGATAACGTCCCAGAGGGCCACGCCGCCGCCGAGCAGCATGGCGCGCTTTTCCTCCACGCTCCCCGGAGCATCGCAGCCGAGCGCCGCGGACATGACGCGCCAGAAGCGGTTGGCGGGGTTGCCGTAGTAAAAGCCCTCCCGCCGGGACGCCGGCGAGGGAAACGAGCCGAGAACGAGGATGCGCGAGCGATCGTCAAATACCGGCGCTATATTGTGCGTCTGTTCGCGAAGGGTATTGTCTTTCATATAAAAGCTCCGTTGTTTTTCGTTTATTATAGAGCCTTCGCGCCCCTCGCGCAAGCTCGTTTATTCAAGGCGCAAAACGTCCGGTGGGTTTCCCCCGACAAAAACCGGAGCGACGCCGCTCTCGCTGCGCCACTCCGCCAAAAAGTCCGGTATTCATGTTCAGGGCAATTATTGCGACGTCCGGACAGTCCGGGAATCATTACGCACAGCGGCTTTCCTCGAGGCGGTCCGCGGGTTCGGTGAAGGGTCCGTCAAACGGCTCGGAAAGGAAGCCCCTGACCGCTCCGCCAAAATCAATGTACATGATGTAGCTCATGTAGTCGGTGTGGAAATTCACCTCAAACTCAGTCCCGTCAATACGGACGCTCAGCGCGCGCATATCCTCAGGCGCGACATCGGCGCAGGCGGCTGCGGTCTTTATCACATAGTCGTAAGAATTGTTGTGTTTCATTGTTGTAATACCTCCAATAATTAAGCTATCCTTCCATCGGACAAGTCCATTATGGAGGGATAGCTTAAACACCGTATAAAGGAGTTTTAAACTAAGCTTAAACTTCTTATTTTTCTGCGCAGCTCTGAGCGGAGCCGGCGGGGCCGCCGCGCTTCGTCTTGGGCTGATCGCGCACGATGCAGAAGGCGGCAACCGCGAGGAAGTTGAAGAGGAGCCCCAGAATAGCCCAGAGGGACTTGTTCATTTTCTCGTTTACGGCGCTCTTATAGAGCCATGCCGCCACATTCAGCCAGTAGACAAGCACCAGAATTGACCACAGCACGATGGCCGCTCCGATTATGACATAGTTTATGGCACTGAGCGGTGTGATCTGGCTTTTCCACGCCTCGTCGTGCTCGTCGTGCTCGTCGTGCTCGTCGTGCTCGTCATGCTCCCTGTGTCCGTCCTCTCCGCTCCGGTCGGTATTGGCCTCCGGCGCGGAGGTATCCGCTGCCTGCTGTGCCTCGTGCTGCTTTTCCAGAGCCGCGGCGTCGCTGATCTGCTGGGAGAGGCTCAAGGGTATTGCCACAGCGGAGACGACCGCGAGGATCACGAATATGATCGCTATTGCCTTGAAGGTCTTTGCGTAGTTCTTGTTCATAACGTACTTTTCCATTGCGATTCCTCCATTTATTATCAGGGCGAAAAAACTGCCCTTCCTTACCGGATGACACAAGTATGGAAGAGCAGATTAAACTGCGCATAAAGCAAAGTTAAACAATGTTTAAACGGTAGCCAACGCCCCAGACGGTCTGGATAAGCTCCGGCTTTGAGGGGTCGGTCTCGATCTTTTCACGCAGCCTGTTCACATGGACGGCGACGGTAATGTTATCGCCCATTGATTCCAGGCCCCAAATAAGCTCGTACAGATCCTCGCGGCCAAACACCTGATTGGGATGGCGCATCAAAAACAGCAGAAGCTCATATTCCTTATTGGTCAGAGACAGCTCCTTTTCTCTGACTGTGATGCTTCTCCGCTCAACGTCGGCCGCAATCGGGCCGGCGTTGATAACTCCGGCATTGTCGGAGCTTTGAGGCTTGAGCCTTTTATACTGCGACAGGTGCGCCTTCACTCTGGCCACAAGAACGCTGGGCGAAAACGGCTTTTCTATGTAATCGTCCGCGCCGAAGCCGAGGCCGCGTATCTTGTCCACATCCTCGGTCCTGGCCGTGACCATCAGAATAGGGACGTCCTTTTTCTCTCGGAGCTTTTTACATATTGTGAAGCCGTCCATACCGGGCAGCATCAGGTCAAGCAATATGAGCGCGTAATCGTTCCTGAGCGCCATGTCGAGTCCGGTCAGGCCGTCCTCGGCTATGTCCGTTTCAAATTCGCTGAGCAGCAGGTAGTCCCGCTCGATCGCGGCGATGTCGGGGTCGTCCTCAACAATAAGTATCTTAGCCATTCGTTTCGCTCCTCCTCAGCTTGATGATTATCGAAAGCCCGCCCATAGCGCTGCGCTCCGCTCTCACGCTTCCGTTCATCTGCTCCACAGAGCGTTTCACAATGGCAAGCCCCAGCCCGCTGCCTGCGGCGCTGCGATTTCTGGACGGATCGGCGCGGAAGAATACGTCGAATATCTTCGGCAGGAGCTCGTCGGGAACTCCGACGCCGTCGTCCTCAATAGTAAGCGTCACATCCCGATCCTCGGCTATTGAGGATATTTTTATCCTCACCTTATCCCTGCCGCCGTATTTGATGCTGTTTCCGATGACGTTTTCAAGTATGCGCTTCAGCTGTTCTCTGTCCGCGAGCACCGCCGCGGGCTCCATGTCCGAAGTGTCAAGCTCCGCTTCGCCCGGATTTATATCCGCGGCGGCAGCCTCTACCTCAGCCTTGAGGTCGACCGTCTCCATGCTCAGCGGGCACTCGCTCAGCTCCAGCTTGGAAAACTCAAAGAGCCGTCCCACCATTGCTTCCATCTCCGCCTCCTTGGCGCAGATGATGTCCAGATACCGCCTCTGCGCCTCCGGCGTGGCGACCACTCCGTCTCGAAGCGCCTCGGTATAAGCGCGGATAGAGGTCAACGGGCTTTTCAGGTCATGGGACATTCCGGCGATCAGCTCCTTGCGGCTTTGCTGACGGCGCTGTTCCTCCTCAAGGGAGCTCTTCAGCCGTGCCGCCATCATATCCACCGCGTCGCAGGGCGCCTTGAATTCATCGGCGTTTTCATATGCGATGGGACTGTCCAGATCGCCGGCCTGTATCCTCTCCACTCCGGCTACAAGAGTGTCGAGCGGCTCTTCTATGTGCTGAAAAAGACGGCGGGTAAGCAAAAAGCTTGTGAAGCCTATGCTGACAAGCAGCGCGGTGCCAACCGCCCCCAGATACACCCACACGAACACCTCGAAATCCGAGAGCAGCGTTTCATACTGCTCAAGAGTTACATGGAGCTCGTAGAGGCTTATGCCGATCTGCGGCAGATACTTTATCTCCAGTATATACAGCGCGATGCCCGCGCCAAGCATCAGCAGCGCCGCCGCGATAAGCAGCGGAATAAGGAACATTGTGATATTTGAGCGGCCGAGACGCTGCTTTACAGTCATTTTCTTCACCTCACACCATACTATATGACATTATAACAGGACAGTCGAGACCGTTGTTAAACTGTTTTTAAAATCCGCGGCGGCAGAAAAGACACCGCATATATTTTTGAGGAGACTTTCTGCTCTCAAATGAGAAAAGCGACGCTTTTGCCGGAGCACCGAGATCAGTTTCCCCCTAAATATATCAAAGCACCGAAAAGTCATGGCTTTTCGGTGCTTTGATATTTGGTGGAGAATAGCGGGATCGAACCGCTGACCTCTTG
>CAYNMN010000032.1:0-16872 GCA_964398305.1 uncultured Oscillospiraceae bacterium | reverse complement strand
TGTGGCTCACTTTCAAACCAGCGACTGGCTCACTTTCGGGTTGACAAAGACACCTACGGAAAATGAGTTTTGTATGGCAAAAATAATTTGTGGTGGTTTAAATCTTTGACGTAGGGGCGAAGGCTGCGTGGTCGCCCGCACAAGATCCTTCGCTTCGCTCAGGATGACAACGGTGGGCGGGATGACAACGGTGGCGCTCAGGATCCTTCGTGAGATAATGCGATTCCCCAATCGAATATGTAGGGAACGGTCTTGACCGTTCCGTGGTCGGATTATTGCCAGCGTGGCAGGACATCGCACCCGCGGAACGGTCAAGACCGTTCCCTACGGAAATGTTTTTTGTATTACATTTTTGTTTACCACCGGCATGTCATTCACTACCGCTCCCCTCGAATCCCTCCGCTGGAATATCAAAAAGCAACAGCCACCCCGTGTTCTCGCGTCGAAGCCCAGCGCAGCGGGTTCGACGCGAATAAGGAGGAGACATGGAGCGGACAAGAAAAAGAGACAGTCCGCAGACTGTCTCTTTTTTGCGGGAGCGTAATGCTCTCCGACGTGGCACGCCTTGAGGGATTCGAACCCCCGGCCTTCTGGTCCGTAGCCAGACGCTCTATCCAGCTGAGCTAAAGGCGCATAAGCGCTTTAGAATAATAGCACAGCGGGTTGGAAAAAGCAAGGGGTTTTGCATTTTATTTTACCTTGTCAGCGACTCATCGCGTCGGCGATGTTGTCGGCGAGCTCGCCGGCGGCCTTCAGAGCCTTTCCGACCATGTTTTTGCCGTGCTTACGCGGCGTGAGCGCCATGCTGACGGCCGCGCCCACAACAAGCCCCATGCCCATGCCGCCGAGGAAATTTCCGCCTTTTGTCATAGCTGTTGCCTCCTCAAATGTTTTCGCTGTTATTATGTGCCGCCGGCGGTTATATTATGGTTTGCCGCGATATGTAATTTGTGGTATACTTGTTATATATTTTATTCGAGGGGCGAGTGCCGTGCTTTTCAGAGTGCTGGCCGTGGGCGACGTTGTCGGCAACCCCGGCCTTGATTTCCTTACCAAAAACCTAAAAAACATCCGCCGCGACATGAGCATAGATTTTTGCGTAGTGAACGGCGAGAACGGCAACGTCGTCGGTGTTACGCCCAAGCAGTGCGACACGATAATGGCCGCCGGCGCGGACTGCATCACGCTCGGCAACCACACCTGGACACGCTGGGAGCTGCAGCCGTATCTCAACGACAAGGCCTTCGTGCTGCGTCCTGAGAACTATGCGCCGCAGTGCCCGGGGCGGGGCCACGCGGAGTTTCGCACGCCCTTCGGCCCGCTGCTCATCATCAACCTGCTCGGCAAGTTCACGCTCGACTCCAACACCGACAACCCCTTTGTCGTGGCGGATAACCTGCTCGCGGACAACAGCACGAAGATGGTGCTTGTGGATTTCCACGCCGAGGCCACGAGCGAGAAGCGCGCCATGGGCTACTTTCTCGACGGGCGGGTCTCCGCCGTCTGGGGCACGCACACCCACGTCCAGACCTCCGACGCCTGCATCCTTCCGCAGGGCACGGGCTATCTCACGGATCTCGGCATGACCGGCGCCGTGCACTCGATACTCGGCATAAAGGTCGAGCAGTCCATCGGCAAGTTCCTCGGCGATGTGCCGCGGCGCTATGAGTCCGCGCAGGGCGCGGAGAAGATAGAGGGCGCGCTTTTTGAGATAGACACCGAGACCGGCGGCTGCGTCAGGGCCGAGACTGTGAGGATAGAGATATGACGACCGAAACGATACTTGCGGCGCTGACTCTCGCCGTGGCCGTCGCGGTGCTGATCGTCCTGCTCGCGCGCAAGGGCGTGGACGCCGAAAAGCTCAGACGCGACACCGTAAAGGAGCTCTCCGAAAAGCAGGACGCCGCGCTCGCCTCGCTCAGAGGCGAGCTGCTCGGCGAGATCCGCGCCACCCGCGCCGAGGTCAACACGGCGGTGCAGGGCTCCATGCGGCTCATCAGCGACAATCTCACCGCCGCGCAGAAGCAGTCCTCCGAGATGCAGGACGCGCGGCTGCGCGAGCTGATAGAGACCGAGAAAAGCGGCCAGACCCTGCTTTTAAACACCGTTTCCGAGCGGCTCGGGCGGGTGGATGCGCAGGTAAAGGCCTTCGCCGAGGAAAACAAGCAGTCGCTTGAGGGCATTCGCGCCACGGTTCAGACCCGGCTGGAGGCCATGCAGCAGGACAACTCCGCCCAGCTCGAAAAGATGCGCGCCACCGTGGACGAGAAGCTGCAAAAGACGCTCGACGAGCGCATTACGCAGTCCTTCAAGCTCGTTAACGACAGACTTCAGGAGGTCTATACCGGCCTGGGCGAGATGAAAACGCTCGCGAGCGGCGTCGGCGATCTCAAGAAGGTGCTCTCAAACGTCAAGACCCGCGGCATACTCGGCGAGCTGCAGCTCGGCGCCATTATCGAGGAGCTGCTGCCGCGCGAGCAGTATGAGGAAAACGTCGCCACCAAGAAGGGCAGCACCAACCGCGTTGAGTACGCCATAAAGCTCCCCGGCCAGACGGAGGGCAGCGTGGTGTATCTCCCCATCGACGCGAAGTTCCCTGCCGACATATATCAGGCGCTTGTGGACGCTTACGACTCGGGCGACACCGCGCTCATCCAGTCCGCCGGCACGATGCTCGAAACGCGCATAAAGGGCTGCGCCAAGGACATCCGCGACAAGTACATATCCCCGCCAGACACCACGGATTTCGCCATCATGTTCCTCCCGTTCGAGGGGCTCTATGCCGAGGTCGTGCGCCGCGGGCTCGTGGATGTGCTGCAGCGGCAATATAAGGTGAACATCGCCGGCCCCACCACCTTCGCCGCGCTGCTCAACAGTTTGCAGATGGGCTTCCGCACGCTCGCCATACAAAAACGCTCCGGCGAGGTCTGGAACGTCCTCGGCGCGGTCAAGACGGAGTTCGCCGCCTTTGAGGACGTGCTTGAGACCGCGCAGAAGCGCATAGAGCAGACGAGCGCCGAGCTCGACAAGCTCGTGGGCGTGCGCACGCGCAAGATAAACAGCAAGCTGCGCGCGGTTTCGGAGCTGCCGAGCTACGAGGCGCAGCAGATGATAGACTCCGCTCCGGCGGACGACACGGAATAAAAAAACAACGCTCCCGGCGCGAGACGTCGGGAGCGGGATAAATGAAAGGAAGCTGCACTATGAAAATCATTCACACCCCCGGCGCGCCGGCGGCTGTCGGCCCCTATTCTCAGGCGATAGTCGCGGGCGGCTTCGTCTATACCTCCGGACAGATCGGTCTCGTCCCCGCGACGGGCGAGATGGCCGGAACGACCCTCGTCGCGCAGACCGAGCAGGTCATGGCGAACCTCGCCGCCGTCCTTGCCGAGGCGGGCAGCGGCTTTGAAAAGGCCGTAAAGACAGTCTGCTTCCTCGCGGACATGGGCGACTTCGCGCAGTTCAACGGCATCTATGAAAAGTATTTCACTGGCAAGCCGGCGCGCTCCTGCGTGGCCGTGAAAACTCTGCCGAAGGGTGCTCTGGTCGAGGTCGAGGTCGTCGCCGAGGTGTGACGTCCGCCCCGATATAAAGCGTTCGGACGCGCAGCATCCGTAAAAACTCAGCAGGAAGGCAAAAATATGAGATTTGAAGTTGCAAAGGAAGTGTTCGACGCGCTGCCCAACGCCTGCTTCGGCGTGGTGGCCGTCCGCGGCGCGGATAATTCCGCGCAAAACGCGCAGATAGAGGAGCTGCTCGCGGCGAGCATCGCCGAGTGCGAGGGCGCGCTCTCCGGGCTGAAGGTCAAGGAGCTGCCGGGCATAGTGCCATACAGGCAGGCGTTTGAGGCGTTCGGCATCAATCCCAACAAGTTCATGTGCTCCATCGAGGCGCTGCTCACACGCATCGCCAAGGGCAAGGGCTTTCCGCATATCAGCCCCGTGGTGGATCTCGGCAACGCCGTGTCGCTCAAGCACCGCATCCCCATCGGCGCGCACGATATGGCCACTGTGAGCACCGCGCTGGAGGTGCGCCCCGCGCGCGCGGGCGACACCTTCATCCCCTTCGGCGGAGAGGGCGTCGAGATCCCCGATCCGGGCGAGATCGTCTACGTTTCCGACGGCGAGGTGCGTACCCGCCGCTGGACCTGGCGGCAGAGCGAGATCGGCAAGATCACGCCCGAGACGTGCGATCTGCTGTTCCCTATCGACGGCTTCACCGACGTGAATCTCGACGGCGTGCTCGCCGCCCGCGCGGAGCTTGCGGAGAGCATCGCGCGCCTGCTCGGCGCGAGGACCGCCGTGGGCATGGTGGATGCCGACCATCCGGCGTTCGACGCCGAGCCCTGAGCCGCTCCGATAAAGAATATCAAGGGGGCTTCCATATGATAATGGACTGCAAAAAATATGTGGGCGAATGTGTCTGCGGCAGAAAGCACGAGCTGGAGACCGAGAAGGTCGTGGTAGAATACGGCGCCGTGAAAAGCTTTGAGCAATACATGGCCGACGTAGGGCTCGCCGATAAAAAGCGCGCGGTGGTATACGACTCCGTCATATACAAGCTCACCGAGGGCAGGCATGTCCGCGCCGATCAGGAGATAGTGCTCGACGCCAACGGTCTGAGAGCCGAGGACGTGGTCATCGAAAAGATGATGCAGCAGCTTGACTCGCCCGAGGTGATCGTAGCATACGGCGCGGGCACGATCATGGATTTCGGCCGCTACCCCGCGTTCAAGCTGGGCATACCGTTCGTCGCGGTGCCCACGCTCGCGTCCTCCGACGGCTTCACGGCCAACATCTGCTCGGCGATACTCAACGGCCAGAAAAAGTCCACGCCCATGTGCGCCCCGAAGCTGGTGGTCGCCGATCTCGACATCATCAAAGGCGCGCCGATGCGCCTTGTTTCGAGCGGGCTCAACGACATTCTCGCAAAGTATATTTCGCTTGCGGACTGGAAAATAGCCCACCTCGTGGCGGGCGAGTATTACTGCCCGATGGTCGCGGAGCTCGCGCAGCACGCGCTCAAGACGATGCGCGGCGCCGCCGATAAGCTCGCCGCCACGGGCGAGGTCGATCACGAGGCCATGACCATGGCGCAGATGGAGGGCGGGCTGACGATGCAGCTCCTCAACCACTCAAGAGCGGCCTCCGGCGCCGAGCACCTCATCGCGCATCTGGCCGAGATGCGCCCCCCGCGCTTCGAGACCGCCGAGGGCATACACGGCGAGTGCGTGGGCGTGGGCACCTACCTGTGCGCGAAGGAATATCACCGCCTCGCCGCGCTCCCGACTCCGAGAGCAAAAAGATTTGAGCCGCTGAGCGAGCAGTGGATATACGAAAAGTTCGGCGACAGGCTCGCCCCCGGCATAATCAGAGAGAACGCGAACGACGTTCTCGGAACGTTCGACCCCCAGAGCATCGTGGACCACTGGGACGAGATCAGGGAGCTGATTGCCGCCATCCCGTCTGCCGACGAGCTCGCCGCGCTCTACACGGCCTGCGGCTGCAAATACCTCCCCGAGCATATCGGCATCAGACCGGAGCTCGCCGACGATATGCTCGCCGTCTCGGCCGCCATCCGCAACCGCAACACGCTCATCCGCATGAGACGCGTCCTCGACTTCGACTGAAATATCGCGTCGGCGAGCTTGGGGAGCCGGGGATACCGCGCTTTTGCCCGGTGTTATGGTCTGACAATATTTGGAATGAGCGAACAGGAGCATGAGCTATTTCGGCATACTTTTGGCTATCGCGGGAGTCATCGTACTTATAGCCGCGCTGGCGCAGGCACTGCAAAACAGGTCATACGCAGCCTGCTCGGAAAAAATGCAGGTGACCGTAGCGCAAAAGACGAGCCGCAGAGTAAAAAACGGCAGGGTCTACGAGCTGTATGTCAACTACAACGTGAACGGGATCGACTATGAGAGATGGATAGGCGTCGGCGCCGACGAATTCAACTCGGTCTAGGAGGGCGGCAGAGTGGAGATAAGCTACAAGCCGCAAAAGCCCAAGCAGGCAGTTTCCTCCAAGGCGCTGGAGCCGAAAAACGTCCGTGTCGTCCTTATCGTCGGGGCCGCTCTTGTGGCGGTCGGCGCGGCATTGTATTTTTTGTTCTGACACGGCGTCCGTGTTCGCGCTGAAGGTGCGGCGGGACGGGAAACCCGTCCCCTACGGCGCCTATGGACGCATGGGGAGAGCGCGAGAGGGGAGGGTATGACCCTCTCGCGATAGCAATGTTTTCGCGCCGCAGGCGCGACACGGGAAACCCGTCCCCTACGGCGCCCGCACGCGCACGGGGAGAGCTAAAAGCTCTCCCCGTCTCTGTTTATGCTGCCGGATTATTTATTTTTGGCGTCTATAAGGGCGAGGGCGTCGCCCACGAAGGAGCATATCTGCTTGTCGAGCATCGACATGAGCTCGGCAGCGCGGTCGCCCTCCGCCTTCGCGGAGCGCCGCGACCGAAGCTCGCGGAGCATATCTATCGTGTGCTGGTTTAAACCGAGGCCGTTGTAGTAATCGCTCTCGTGAGCGAGACGCACGGCCTCGACGTCCTCCTCGCCGTCGAAGCCCAGCAGGAAGTTGGGCGTGGTGCCGAAGAACGCCGCTATCCGGCAGACTGTGGTGGCGGAGGGCGTCGTGGGCTCTCCGCGGTCGCGCGGCTTGAGATACTTGCGTATCGCCGGACGGGAAACGCCGACGGCGTCCGCGAGCTCCTGAATATTCACGGGCTTGGCCAGCGAGCTGTTGCCGTTCATCAGATAGGTGAGGCGCTTGCAGAAGATGCCGTTTCTGTCGTCCTCGCCGCTGTCCGGCACGAACACCTCTCCGGCGTCCAGCGGGCGCGCCCTGCGCCTGACGTCGCTCTTCTCTGCCGGATCGGGCTTCTTTTTCGGCTCCTTCGCGGCGGCCTCCTTTTTCTCGGACGCTTTTGTTTTCTCCCTGGGAGAGGGCGCGTTATCCTTGCCGTCCCGCTTTTCGAGCTTATCTATAATTATCACGAAAACTCGCCTCCAAAAAATTTTTTAAAAAAATTTCAATTTGGGTATTGACATCCGAAAAATACGTGTTATACTTTAGTTACGTTAAGCCAATACCGACACCCGAAATCGCTCGGGTAATTTTTTCGGGCTTGCGAGAAACTTTAGTTACGTTAATATTAAAACACATTGGGTGCGGCTTGTCAAGGGCTGATGCAAAAAAAGACCCGGAGCGCGCCGCAGCCGTGAAGTGAAAGGAGATAATAATATGTTTAAATTTTTCAAGAGCAGCAAAAAGACCGAGGTATCTTACGATCAGCGTGAGATCCTGAGCAACCTCTGGGACAGATACGTCTGCGAGACCGCCGGCGACAGGGATTCCTTTGTAATGACCGGCGAGGAGTACGGCATAGTGCTCCGGTATATGCACCGCGATCCCCGCGCCGCGGCTATGTATTTCGATCTGCGCGTGAAGGTCGCTGCCGACCAGCTCGTCGACACCGCCGCCCCGCTCAACCTCTCCGAGAGCGAAAAGCACTGCGGCGAGGTCATGCTCGAGGGCGTGAAATATGAGGTGGCCTGCATGAGGTTCAAGGGCGAGATCGCCGGATACCCCGACAATGTTCTCAACTACTCCGACGCGGACTGGGACAGCTTCGACTTCGTCCGCGAGAGCGACGCCGAGGGCGTGTCCGAGTATGTGCGCGACGCGCGCGTGGCCGCGCTTCGCATTCCGGATCACAGCAACATCACGGAGATTTCCGATATGAAGCCCACGCTCGCCATTGCCAACTGAAGCCGCGCGGCTCTCACAGCAGCTTTCCCCCGCCCGAACAACCCCCTCGGGCGCGAGAGGCCGCACCGATTTGATCGGTGCGGTCTCTTATTTTTTTCCGGCACATGCCGCTTCGCCGCAAAAAGCAGCGAAAAAGCGAAAAAAGGGCGTCAAAGACCGACAAAACCGTTTTCATGGCGCTTTTGTTATGTTATATTTGAGCTGACAGGTATGACGGTCTTTTTATAAAAAAGGAGAAACGCCATGAAGCGCTTTATCAGAAATTGTCTGTCACTGCTGCTGGTATTTTGCATACTTGCCGGGGCGGGCGCGACGGCTTGCGCCGTAAGCAGCGAGCAAACCGTGCTTGATCCCACCGACATCCGAACGGACGAGCTCCTCGCGGCGGAGGCTCTCTTCCCGAACCACGGCACAAGCGCGACCGAGACCGAGAGCTTCGCGGAGTATTATGCGCTTCTGGGCGAGCTCATAGCGGAAATATTTCCGGGCGATACTGACAAGCTCGCCGCGTGGGACGCGAAATACCCCGACGCGAGGGTCAGCACAGATGGCATCGAGCGCATCAACGCCATGTACCTGCTCTACGCCGCGGCGCACGACGTACTCGTCGGCGTGTACGCGGCGCCCAGAGAGGATCGCTGGCCGGCCGGCTTTCGACAGAGCTACTGGGACGTTAATGAAGCCCTGGGCTCGGACGTCTGGGACGAGATCTGGGTGCCGAAATACGATGAGAACGGCAACAAGATCCCGATACCGGGCACGGAATGGTATGAACAGGACCATGTCGTTTTGAAGCAGGACTGGTTCCCAGACAATAACGACCCCGGCGTCTTTGACAGCGATACCACGGCCTCCTTCTCCAAGACCGCCCGCGCCTATTTCTACTCCTTTGCCCAGAGCGCCCGCAACGGCTACACCATATTTGACTGCGACCAGACCAAGAAATCAATGCGCGTGGGCGAGATGCTGACCGAGCGCGAGGCGCTGCTGAGCGTTTACCGCCTGTATTGCGTGCCCGACCTTGTTATGATGCCGGCGGCGGACACCATGGCGGGTGTTAACACCTATGACGCCCTCCATTACAACGCAGAGCTCATAACGCCGGAGCTGCTGGCCAGAGCAACATATCTTCCCACGCCCACGAGCACGAGCCTGCCGCTCTACACCGGCACCACCTATACCGACGAGATGCTCAAGGAGTGCGCCGTCCGTGCGGCGGCGGACATGGGCATGAACTATCTGCGCATCAACATCTCCTGCAAGGAGTTCTTCAACATCGGCGACGAGGTGACGGGAGCATCCTATATGACCACCCGAACCATTAACGTAGACGGCACGAACTACGATTTCCCCGTGCTGGCGGACGCAGACGCCACCACCGTCACGCAGGTCGATCTGCACTACCTGACCATGCTCGACGAGGTGATCGCCGCCGCGCTGAAATACGGCATACATCTGAGCGTACAGTTCTCCGACTATCCCGGCCATATCCAGTGAATCCTGCCAAGCGGCTTCACCGCCGCAGACACTGATTTCTATTGGAACGAGACGAAACGGCAGCAGACCCTTGCCATGTGGGCGCTGCTGACAAATCGCTACGCGGACATCCCCGACAGCGTGCTATCCTTCATCCCCAACCACGAGCCGGGCAACACAAACCACTCCCTGCCCTACGGTCTGCCCATGCCCTCGGACGATCAGATAGAGGCCTTTGAGGTTCAGGCGATCTCCGCCATCCATGCCATCGACGCAGACCGTTTTCTGCTTTATGAGGGCAAGTACAACCACATGGACAGCTTTATGGGCGATCGCGATCTCGCTCAGGTCAACTTTTACGGCGTGGAATTCGGCGTGTGGAACTACTATTCCGACGCCGATTCATCCGGGGGCTATTTCCCGTCGTGGCCGTACTACTGCATGCCCGCCCGGCTTGACAGCACAAATAACGACCTTACCATCGGCGGCTTCCTGCCCGCCGGGACAAAATTCGACGTCAACGTAAACCTCTCCGACCTGCAGGGAGTGAGCGTGACGGGCGAGCAAAACGGCAGTCTCTATACCGCGAGCGCAGACGTCCTCGGGCAAAATGTGAACGGTCACGTCATCAGCTTTACTCTGGCGAAGGCGGAGACGAAGATCACGGTCAGCATAACGCCGAGCTCCGACCCCGCGGCGTATTGGTCGCGGCTGGAATTCAAGCGGGTGCTGCTGACACTGCCGGAGGAGTATCAGAGCGCCAAATGGTACACCGACGGCGGCTACAGCACGGGCCATGAGACCGAGGACGATCGCGAGCAGGTCACAAACAGCGAGCTGGAGGTAAAAATATGCACCGCCGGCACCCTCACGGCGGACGCGGATTTCAACAGCCCCGCAGATACGGCGCGGCGGTACGATTATGACAGCGCGTGGCTGCTGGATGCGGACGCGACCGAGCCGGACGTCACCATCGTCGCCCCGGAAGCGGGCGGCACGGCCTGCACATATACCACGCGCTTCGGCTACAACGCCGCGACGCTGCAACAAACGGCGGGATACTACGCCGCCGAGCGTACGGCGATCGGTCGGGGCGGCATGATATTCGAGTTCTCCTGCAACCGCTACAATACCGACGGCGAGATAAGAAAATACTATGACGAAATGCTACAGGCCTTTGGGGACAAAGGCATCGGCTGGGGCCTGTTCTATCCGGAGAATCTCTTCGGCGGCGTCTACGCCGATACCGAGCTGAACATCTGGAACGGCATAATGCTCAACACCGCCATGCTGGAGGTTCTTCAGCGGCACATGACCGCAAGACCGGCGCTTTACAACGAGTTTCCGGCGCTTGAATGCACAGTAAACAGCGCGGCCGGCGGCCATGCCGTCACAGCTCAGATACGTAGCCCGAGCGACGCGGCGGCGGAATACCATGTGATTGCGGCCGCCTACGACAGCGATGGGAGAATGACGTGCGCGGATATTAAGAGCCTTACGCTCGAGGGCCGCGGCACAACCACCGTCACGCTGACGCTGAGCGCCGGCGCGAACCTGTCGAGGATCAAGGTGTTCTATCTGGGCGGCGGACTGGGCCCGATAGCGTCGGTGGAGCTGCCCGCCACATAAGGAAAGACGGCGGGACGGGAAACCCGTCCCCTACGGAGGACGCGTTCGCGCCGAAGGCGCAACGCAAAGTAAAGACATTATCCTTCGAAAACCGCCCCCGTCTCTCTCAAACCGCAAACCAAGGACAATACGAAAGACAACCGGCATCCCAATTCGCATGGGGTGAGCGCGAGAGGGGAGGGTATGACCCTCTCGCGATTGCAATAAGATCGCGCCGAAGGCGCGGCACCAGATAGCAAGGCGTCCCCTTTCGGGGACGCCTTGCTATCTGGTGCCGCCGACCGGACTTGAACCGGTACTGAATCACTTCAGGCGGATTTTAAGTCCGCTATGTCTGCCAATTCCATCACGGCGGCGAATAAAACAATCCTAACACCCGCCCTTTGATGTGTCAAGAAAGATTGACTACGGGCGGTCATTTTGGTACAATAATGTATTATGATTATTATAAGGAGCAGCTGATGAAATACAGTGAATGGCGCATACCGCGCGGCGGCCCGGCGATACCGCCCGGGCTTACAGGCGCAGGGTATCCGCCGCTGCTGGCGGCCGTGCTGGCTCGCCGGGGCATTGATACGCCCGAGGCAGCGGATAATTTCACACAAGGCGGGGTCGAGCTCCTTTCCGACCCGCTGCTGATGAAGGACATGGACAAGGCTGCGGAGCGCGTGCGCCGCGCCATTGCCGCGCGCGAGAGCGTCGCCGTTTTCGGCGACTATGACGTTGACGGCATAACCTCCGTCTGCCTGCTCGCGAGCTATCTCGCCGCGAGGGGCGTCCCCTGCCGGACCTACATCCCCGACAGGATCGAGGAGGGCTACGGGCTCAACAGCGCCGCGATCGACAGTATAGCCGCCGCCGGAGTGACGCTTATCGTTACAGTGGACTGCGGCATAACAGCCGCAGACGAGGCCGCACACGCCGCCGAGCTCGGTTTGGACATGGTCATCACCGACCACCACGAATGCGCGCAGGACGTGCTGCCCGAGGCCGTCGCCGTCGTCGATCCCAAGCGCCCCGACTGCGAATATCCGGACGTCGGTCTCGCCGGCGTCGGCGTCGCGTTCAAGCTGCTCTGCGCCGTGGACGGCGACGTTCAGCGCATACTCGACGAGTATGCCGACCTTATCGCCATCGGCACCGTGGCGGACGTTATGCCGCTTGAGGGCGAAAACAGATACATCGTGCGTCTGGGTCTGAGCAAGCTCGCCCAGACCCCGCGCCCGGGCATGAGCGCCCTGCTCACGGAGTCCGGAGCCGCCGGCAAGCGCATCACGGCCACGACGCTCGGCTTCACGCTCTCGCCCCGCATAAACGCCGCCGGACGGCTCGGCCATGCCGAGGTCGCCGTGCAGCTCCTGATGACCGACGACGCGGAGAAGGCCGCCGAGCTTGCAGCGGAGCTCTGCCGACTGAACAGGGAGCGCCAGACCATTGAACAGCAGATATTTGAGCAGGCGCATTCGGCGCTCGAAAAGGAGCCGCCGACAGCTCCGATAGTCCTCGCCTCGGAGGACTGGCATCAGGGCGTTATCGGCATTGCCGCCTCCAAGCTCGCGGACGAATATTTCCTGCCCGCCGTGATGATCTGTCTCGACGGCGACACGGGCAAGGGCTCCTGCCGCTCCTGCGGAGATTTCAACCTCTACTCCGCGCTCAGAGCGTGCTCGCAGTATCTTGAGGGCTTCGGCGGCCACGCGCTTGCCGCGGGTCTTACCATCAGGCGCGAAAATGTGGACGCCTTCCGCGCCGCGCTCGCGGAGTATTACAGGCAAAACCCCGCATCCGGGGCTCAGGAGCTCGTCTGCGACCTGTGCGCGGAGGATCCCGATATTCTCGACATGGCCGGCGTCGCCGCGCTTGAGCGCATGGAGCCCTTCGGCGCGGGAAACCCCAAGCCCATAATATGCATGACCGACGCCCTGCTTGAGCGCGTAACCCCCATCGGCGCGGGCAAGCATCTGCGCCTTAACATCAAAAAATGCGGACGCAGCTTTGAGTGCGTGTATTTCTCCATGACGGAGGGCGCTCTCGGCGTGTCGGGGGGCGACAGGATCGACATCGCCTTTTACCCCCAGATAAACGATTTCCGTTCGCGTAAGAGCGTGCAGCTTCTTGTTACGGACGTGCGCGCGGCAGATATGTCGCTGCTGTGCCGGAGGATCCTCCGGCCGGGCGCGTCCCAGCCCTGGGGCGTCGCGGCCTTCTGCCCGGAGCGCCGGGACTTTGTGCGCACCTGGCGGCTGCTCGAGGGGCTCGGCGGCGAGCTCACGGGCACGGTGCGCACGGTAATGGCGCTCGCGCCCGACGATATGCCGGCGCCGCGCTTCTGCATCTGCCTGCGCACGATGGCGGACGGCGGTCTGCTGCGGCTTGAGGAGTCGGAGGACGACGAGGTCGCCGTCACGGCGCTCGGCCAGGGCGTCGGCAGGGTGGATCTTGAGGCAGTGCCGTATCTGAGCAGGATCAGAAGCTTTCGCAGCAGATAGGAGACGTTCTGATGGACAGTCAGAATCCTGACAACATAATAAAAAGCGGCGAGCAGACCGGCGCGGACGATTCCGCCCCGGCCCGGCTGAGCACGCCCTCCGAGCTGCGTCTTGACGTGGAGTGGGGGGCGCCGATCGACATGACCATCCGCGAGCAGCGCGAGAACGCTGCGCGCCAGCCGGCAGATGTCGACGAGATGTATGCCCGACTCGAGGAGAAGATCAAAAAGGGCAGCATCCCCATGGATCTCGGCCGCATCCGCGCGGCCTATGAATGCGCCGCCGCCGCCCATGCCGGACAGCTCCGGCGCGACGGCTCGCCCTATGTGACCCACTGCATTGCCACGGCCGAGATAATCGCCGAGCAGGGGCTCGACGAGGACAGCGTAGTGGCGGCGCTGCTGCACGACGTTATCGAGGACACCTCCCTGACCTATGACGATGTGAAAAAGAAGTTCGGCGGCGCGGTGGCCGACATTGTCGAGGGCGTCACCAAGCTCACCCGCGTGCCCTATACGAGCCATGAGGAGGAGCAGGCGGAGAACCTTCGCAAGATGCTCATCGCCATGGCCAAGGACATCCGCGTAATACTCATCAAGATAGCCGACCGGCTGCACAATATGCGCACGATGGACTATCAGTCCGATGAAAAGCAGCTTGTAAAATCCGCCGAGACCATGGAGATCTATGCGCCCATCGCCCACCGTCTGGGGATGCAGAAGATCAAATGGGAGCTTGAGGACCGCTCGCTCTACTATCTCGACCGCGACGGCTACGACCAGATAACTCAGGCTCTCGGCCAGCGCATGGACACTCTGCGGACCTTTATGGGCAAGATAGAGCGGCAGATCCAGCTCCGTATGGACTCCGAGCACATCAACGCCACGGTCTACGGCCGGATAAAGCATATTTACAGCATCTACCGCAAGATGTTCTCCCAGCAGCTCGACATGAGCGGCATCTTCGACCTGTGCGCCTTCCGCGTGATAGTGGACAGCATCCAGGATTGCTACAACGTGCTGGGCATGATACACGATATGTTCAAGCCCGTGCCCGGGCGCTTCAAGGACTATATCTCCACGCCCAAGCCCAACGGCTACCAGAGCGTCCACACCACCGTTATCGGCGCGGAGGGCATACCCTTCGAGGTGCAGATACGCACATGGGATATGCACATGACCGCCGAATACGGCGTCGCCGCGCATTGGAAGTATAAATCCGGCGATCAGGGCGTCAGAGAGGGCGACGAGGAGAAGTTCGCGTGGGTGCGCCGTCTGCTCGAGACCCAGCAGGAGACGGACGCGACCGAGTTCGTCCACGATCTCAAGATAGACATGTTCTCCGACGAGGTGTTCGTGTTCACCCCCGGCGGTGACGTTATCAACCTCCCCGCGGGCGCCACGCCGATAGACTTCGCCTATGCCATACACTCCGGCGTAGGCAACGCGATGGTCGGCGCGAGCGTGAACGGGCGCATAGTGACCTTTGACCACGTTCTCCAGAACGGCGATATCGTCGAGGTACGCACCTCCAAATCCGCGCCCGGCCCGAGCCGCGACTGGCTCACGCTCGCAAAATCCGGCTCCGCGCGCACGAAAATAAAGCAGTGGTTCAAGCGCGAGCGCCGCGACGAGAATATCCAGCGCGGCCGCGAGAGCTTCGAGGCCGAGCTAAAGCGCAGCGGTCTGTCAATGGCGGAGGTGCTCGACGAAGAGGTTCTGCCGGCGATACTCAAAAAGCTCTCCGTCCCCTCGCTCTACGAGCTCTATGCCGCCATAGGCTACGGCGGCCAGACCGCGACGCGCGCCGTGAACCGCGTGAAGGACGAGCTCACCCAGTTCAAAAAGCCCCTGAAAAAGACCGTGCTCGACCGCATCGCCGAGCAGGCCGAGCGCCGCTCCGCAAAGCCGCAGAAGGCCATACACGGCGTGCTCGTGGAGGGGCTGGACAACTGCCTTATCAAGTTTTCCAAGTGCTGCACCCCTGTGCCGGGGGACGACATCATCGGCTTTATAACGCGCGGCACGGGCGTCTCCGTGCACAGGACGGACTGTCTGAACTATCTGAAGCAGCGCGTGAGCAACGACGCCGAGGGCCGCTGGATCGACGTCTCGTGGGCGGACACCACCACCGACCTCTATCCCGCGACGCTGCGCATCCTCGCCAAGGAGCGCTCGGGGCTCATCATGGATATCGCCACGGCGCTCAACGCGCTCAACTCCAAGGTGCGCTCTCTCAGCGCCCGCGATGTGGGCGAGGGCAGATCCACGGCGAGCGTCACGGTGGAGGTCAGAAAGCTTGACGAGCTGCGGGATATAATAAACAAGATCAACGCCATTAACGGCGTGATCGAGGTTAAGAGAGCGGGGTCATGATATGAGAGCGGTACTAACAAGAGTGGACAATGCCTCCGTGAGGATAGACGGCGCTGTGAAGGGCGCGATCGGCAAGGGCTTCCTTGTGCTGCTCGGCGTCCATGTAACCGACACCGAGACCGAGGCGAGGAAGCTCGCCGACAAGATCTGCGGCCTGCGCGTCTTTGAGGACGAGGGCGGCAAGATGAACGTCTCCCCCGCCGACGCCGGCGCGGAGCTGCTCATCATCAGCCAGTTCACGCTTTACGCGGACGCGAAATCCCGCCGCCCCGGCTTCACGAAGGCCGCGAGACCGGACGTCGCCGTGCCGCTCTATGAGCTCGTCATCAGCGAGTGCCGCGCGCGCGGCTTCAAGGTGCAGACCGGCGAATTCGGCGCGGAGATGCTCGTGGAGTCCGTGAACAACGGCCCCGTCACCATACTGCTCGATACGGAGGAACTGTGATGCTTATCAAAACGCTTGTGGTAGGACACATCGCAACAAACTGCTATGTAGTCACCGACGAGAACACTCTCGAATGCGCCGTTATAGACCCCGGCGCGGAGAGCAACACCATTCTCGACTATCTTGAGGATAACCGGCTCACCTGCCGCGCCATACTCATAACCCACGCGCATTTCGACCATGTCACCGCCCTGCCAAAGGTGCTCGAGGCCACGGGGGCTCAGGTCTGGATGTGCGCGAAGGACGACGGCTTGAGCTTTGGCGGAGCGGGATGCTTCAAGGCGCCGGAGGGGACGAGGTTTTATAGGGACGGCGACACGGTCACCGTCGCGGGGCTCGTTTTCAGAGTCATCGAGACCCCGGGCCACACCCCCGGCGGCGTCAGCCTCGTCTGCGGCGACGCGATCTTTTCCGGCGACACGCTCTTCCGCGGCTCCTGCGGCCGCACGGATTTTGAGGGCGGCGACATGAAGGAGGAGCTGCGCTCGCTCAAGAAGCTCGCCGAGCTCCCCGGCGATTACGAGGTCTATCCCGGCCACGACCTCGCCTCCACGCTCTCCCGCGAGCGCGAGTTCAACCCATATATGCGCCGCGCCATCGAGGGCGTTTGAGCCAAAGGGGCACACATTCGATTAACATTTTATAAAGGTCAAAAATGATGTAGGGAACGGTCTTGACCGTTCCCT
>CAYNMN010000031.1:10165-17117 GCA_964398305.1 uncultured Oscillospiraceae bacterium | reverse complement strand
TCTGGGCGCTGCCGAGTATGCTCGTCAGAAGGGCATGGCCAAAGGCGCGTAAGGCGCAGCACAACAACATAGCTCAAGGGCGCGGTTCGCACGAACCGCGCCCTTGTTTTCTGTTCTGATCGCTCTTACTCTATCACGTCCACGGTCAGCGGGAATTTGCTCATGAACTCGCAGTCGTTTTTGTTGATAAGTATCGGGTTTTCATAGCGGAAGCCGATATCCTCCTCGGGGCAGGCGTACTGCATGGCGCAGATGAGCACCTCGTTTTCCTGATACTCGTGGTCGGGGTCGGTCCAGTAGGGCATCGGGCCGTCGTGGCGGCCTATGCGCCACTCGTCGCCGAGCATGCCTATGCCGTGCTCGAAGCCGGGGACCATATAGTCCGCGAAGCCGCGCTCCTCGGCGAAGGCCATCATCTCCTCGGCGAGGGAGCAGGGGGTGACGCCGGCGCGGTAGGTCTTGAGCGTGAGATCGACGATATCGACGAAATTCTTCGCGTGCCAGAGCTGTCTGTCGCTCGCGGGGGCGATGAGGTAGTTGTGGGTATGGTCGCCGCAGGCCAGCCCGAAGAGCGCGTGGATGTCCACCATCAGCGGCTCGCCGGCCTTTATCTCCTTGGCGGTGGCGGGGGTGCAGGCGCCGCCGGCGAAGCCCGTGCGGTAGCCGCAGGCGATCTCGTTGCCGCCCGTGAAGCTCCACTCCCAGACGCTGCCGGCTCTGCGCATGGCGAGCGCGGCGATACCGGCGATCTCGGTCTCGGTCTTGCCTCTCCAGCCGCCGTTCTTTATCTCGGCAAGGACGGCCTCGTGGCCCACATCGACTATGCGCGAGGCCTCGCGGAAGCGGTTGATGAGCCCCGGCTCCTTTATCATCTGGAGGCGGTCGACGATGTCGTGCGCGTTGACGAGCTCGCAGTTGGGCATCGCGTCGCGCAGGGCGCAGTATTCGTAATAGGTCAGGTAGCCCTCGGGCAGGTAGTTGGACATGCCGGCCTCAACTCCCACTCGGCCGCCCTTGGGCAGCAGGTCGTTGATGGTGTCGGACAGCTGCGTTATCTGGTCCTGACCGCCCATCGGCGCGAAGCCCATGACGTGATCCTCGCCCAGCCAGCTCTCGTCGGCGGCGCGCGCGGCGTCGATGACGAAGGTGAAGGCCGTGGGCATACCCTCGGCGGGGATGATGATGAAGCTGCGCCAGGGGAAGAAGGAGTCCGTGGTCCAGCTCATCGTGCGCAGGCGGGAGCCGAGATACACGTCTATGTTGCGGCGGGCCATCTCGGCCTGGATCTTCTTGATGCGCTCCGGAAAGTCTATGAAATACGGGCTGGTCTTATCGAATGCCATTTATCTCCCCTCCTTCTCAAAACTCGGTGTCGATGGTGGCGATGACCTTGTTGAGCCTGTCGCAGAGCGAGGCGAGCTTGAGCGCCTTGACCATGTTGCCCTTGAGCTTGAGCTTGCCGCCCATGAGCGCCTTCTGGCTGCCGAGCTCGGCGCGGGAGATCTGCGCGAAGATCTCGTAGTCGCCGCTGATATAGAACTCGGCCTCCGGGCCGTCGCCCTCTCCGACGAGCACCTTGTCGATCTCGCCGTCCTTGAAGCCTACGAAGAAATACCTGTCGGCGCCGTCGGGGCAGTTCTTATAGCGGTTGTTCATCGACGAGCTCACGCCGTTCATTTTGTCGGGGGTGAGCTGCTCCTTCAGCCGCTTCTCCACCTCCGCGCGCCATTCCTCAGAAAGATACTTCATGATCCTTTTCTCCTTTCAAAATCTGTATAATAACAGTCCTTTCCGGGCTGCAAGTCACCTGACGATACCTCTCAAAACGAGGTCAAGCGCCTGGGGCAGGTTGTTTTCGAGATACTCCGACTCCCCCTGCACATAGGCGCGGATGATAAAGCCCTTATACATCGAGAACAGCACGTTCGATACGGCGGCAAAGTCCAGCTCGCGGAACTCATGCGTGGCCGCGCCGAGCCGCAGCACGCTGCCGAGCATATCCGCCGACGCCGCGTTGATGTCCTCATACGGATCGACCGCCGGCAGCAGCGGAAAGATCGACGGGTCGCTCTCGAGCAGGGCGGAAAACTCCCTGTCCTCGGTGAGATAATACAACGCGCTGTGGCACATCCGCGAGAGCTTGTCGGACGCCGTGGTCTCCTCCGCCACCGCCGCGCGGACGTTGCTCTGCCAGCGGAGCATGGCGAAGCGCACCGTCTGCTCATAGAGCTCTCGCTTGCTGTCGGCATAGGCATAGATGGCAGCCGCCGTCATGTTCAGCTCGCCGGCGATGTCCTCCATCGTCGTCTTGCGGTAGCCGTAGCGGGAGAATATCCGCAGCGCCGCGGCGCATATAACGCTGTTGTCCTGTTTCTTTCGCATAGCTTCTCCAATAAGTTAACAGATTTATTATTTATTAAATTATAAACCTTGGCGCGCCTCGCCGCAAGCAGCTTGTTTCACGAAATGAAGGGGCAGTTATTGTGCAGAATGCGAAACCACCCGTCATCTGTTCGATGACGGGCGGTTTTTGAGGGTAATACGATTACATTATGATGGCTTTCTTGGGGCAGACCTCGGAGCAGGTGCCGCAGGCGATGCAGGCGTCGTAATCGCAGCTCCAGCTCTTGGAGGGGCGGTCGACCGTGATGGCGCCTACCGGGCACTTCTTGGCGCAGATGCCGCAATGAATGCACTTTTCGGGGTCTGTGACGGGCTTGCCGTCGTCCCGCGCCTTGGGCGCGGCGGGCTGCATCCAGTCGGCGGGCGGAGCGGAATAGCAGGATTCCTCGGTCTCTTCCTCCTCATGCTCCGGCGCGGGGACGGGAGCCGGCGCAGGCGCCTCGGCGGGCTTCTTGGGCTTTTTCTTGCTGAATTCGCCCTCGACCACGAGATCGCTCTCGCTGCGGGCGACCATGTGGTAGTCCTTGGAGAGCTCTATGGCCTTCTTGGCGCAGAAATCGGCGCAGCAGCGGCAGAAGGTGCACGAGCCGAGGAAGAAGCTGCGCACGAACACCGTGCTGTCCTCCCGTTCCTCAACAAGGCGCGTTGTGATGGCGCCGCCGGCGCATACGCGCTCGCACATGCCGCAGCCTATGCACAGGTCGCCGTGGAACACTATGCGGCCGCGGTAGCCCTCGGGCGCCTCTCTGGGCACGAAGGGATACATATCGCAGCTTGATTTCTGGAACAGGGAGGAAACGGCTTCTTTAATAAACGGCAGTCCCATTATTTCATAGCCTCCCTTTTCTCTTTGAGTATCTGCGCGGCGAGCGCAAGACCCTCGATCACGGTCTCGGGCTTTACTGCGCAGCCCGCGATGGCGACGTCCACCGGAACATATTTGTCCAGCGGGCCGACGACGGAGTAGCTGCCCTTGAACACGTTGCCGGAGGCGGGGCAGCTCCCGAGCGTGACGATGACCTTCGGATCGGGCACCTGCGCTATCGTGCGCAGCACCCTGTCCTTGGACTGCGCCGTCACCGGGCCGGAGACCACCACGATGTCCGCATGACGCGGCGTGCCGGAGAGCTTGAAGCCCAGACGCTCGGCGTCATAGCGCGGCGTGAGCACGGCGACGAGCTCTATGTCGCAGCCGTTGCAGGAGCCGGCGTTGATGTGGAACAGCCACGGGGACTTGGACATGCTGTCGTTAATGAGCTTTTTGAACATTTTTCAGTCCCCCTTTCTCAAATGCCGACCCAGACGAGGATAAGGCTCACAAGCGCGAGACCCGCAACCACCGTCCAGTAGAATTTGAAGAGCTGTTCGATCTTGAGGCGGGCGGTGATCGCGTGCGGGAGCGTCATGCTCAAAACCGTAACGACCGTGCAGATCACCAGCACGATGATAATGTCCGCGAAGAGGAAGCCCGTGGAGATTCCGCCGAGGAACAGCGCCGTGAAGAACGCCGTCATGACGAACATCTTGATTGCGTGCGAGAGCTTGAATACCGCCAGCGGCGTGCCGGTGTATTCCACCAGCGGGCCCTCGCATATCTCCGTCTCGGCCTCGCCCGCGTCGAAGGGGTGGGCGCCAACCTCGCAGGGGATAACGAGCAGCATGGCGACAGCCGCCGGGATCATGCTCGGGTGCAGGAGTATCGGGCCGTTCACCGCCTGCCACGCCGTGATATCCGCGAAGGAGAAGGTCACGCCGCCGTTGCCGGTCAGCTTGCCCACAGCGAGGAGCACGAGGATGAGCGGCAGCTCAAAGGCGATGATGGAGACCATCGTGCGCGAGATGCCCACGCCCGCGAAGGGCGAGCCGGAGGCCGAGCCGCCGAAGATGATCGACAGCGCCGGTATCGTGAGCAGATAGATGATGACCACGGTGTCCGCCATGCCGCCGAAGGCCTGTATGCCCGCTATGGGGATGAACATGACTGTGACGATAAGGCTCACGAGCCCGACATAGGGCGCAATGAGGAAGGTGGTCTTTGCCGCGGATTCGGGGACTATCGTCTCCTTGCCGAGCAGCTTGAAGAAATCATAGAACGGCTGCACCACCGGCGGGCCGACACGGCGCTGCATACGCGCGACGACCTTGCGGTCAACGCCCGACAGCCACAGGCCGAACACGGAGGCGAATAAAAGTCCGGGGAATATGAGGATATAGATAAGCTTTATCACAATTTCCATCTTTCATCCACCCCCTTACATGAATGCGAAGCAGTACATGATCGTCAGCGCCAGCATTACGACGCCCCAGGTCACGTAATCGTTCGTTATACCGGAATGGGCGTTGCCCATGAAGCCGAGATAGTGTCTGAAGTTGTACTTGAAGCCCCAGAAGAGGTCGGCGCTCGCCACATGGGAATACTCGTTCTTCTCGCCGCCGAAGAAGGTGTCGTGCTTGTCGTCCACTGCGACGGTCTTCGCTCCGCGCGACCTCTTGCCCAGCAGGGAGACGAGGCAGACGGCGGCGAGGACGATCACGAACAGGACGAGCCACGATACCGGGCTCCAGAAGCCGATGTAGGACACGACCGGCTCGGCGAGGGAGGAGGTATCCGCGAGATTTGCCGCCGCGTAGCCGGAGCCCATCATCGCGTCGATATAGGCCGTGGTGTTGAGCACGGCGCTGGTGGCGGGATAGATGAGGTACTTGAGCATCGTGTTCGGCAGCACGCCCGTGAGGACGCACAGCGCGGCCATTATCCACATCGGGATACGCATGCCCAGCGGCGTCTCCTTGACGTTTTCAAACTCGAGCGGCATTTCGCCGAAGAACACGCTCTGCCCGACCTTGACGAAGGAGGCGAGGGTCAGCACGCTCGTTACGACCGCGATGACCGTGACAAAGGCATAGCCGATGCTGCCGGTCTCCGCAGCCTTCTCGAAGGTCGCCTGATAGATCATCCACTTGGAGACGAAGCCGTTGAAGGGCGGTATGCCGCTGATGGAGAAGGCGCCGACGAGGAACAGCATGGCCGTCTGCGGCATCTTCCTGGCGAGACCGCCGAGCTTCTCGAGCTTTGTCGTGCCGGTGGCATAGAGCACGGAGCCGGCCACGAGGAAGAGGAGCCCCTTGAAGAGCGTGTGGTTGATGGCGTGGTAGAGGCCGCCGGAAATGCCTATCGCCGTGCACAGGCCGATGGCCGTGAGCACATAGCCTATCTGGGATATGCTGTGGAAGGCGAGCAGACGCTTGAAGTCGTGCTGGTTGAGCGCCATCGTGACGCACACGAACATCGACACGCAGCCGATGAACACGAGCCCTGTCTGCATTGCCGGCATTCCGATGCTGCGGAACAGGAAGTAGCTCACCCTGAGTATGCCGTAGACGCCGGTCTTGGTGAACACGCCCGAGATCAGCACCGAGACGGAGCTCGGAGCGGCGGCGTGCGCGTCGGCGGCTATGGGGTGGAACGGGACCATGAAGGCCTTTGTGCCGAAGCCCACGAAGAGCAGGGCCATGGCAAGGATCATGGAGGGGTTCATGTCGTTGGAGGCCATCGCCGAGATCTGTGCGAGGTTGAGCGTGTGGCAGTTGGCATAGACCAGAGCCGTGCCGAGCAGCACCGCGCTCGAGCCTATCGAGCCGACCACGAGATACTTGAACGCCGCCTCCCTCGCGTTGGGGTTCCAGCCTCTGAAGGCCGTGAGAGCCACCGCGGCGAAGGTCATGATCTCGATCATTATGTAGATGTTGAACAGGTCGCCCGAGAGCACCACGCCCATGACGCCGCCGGCGAGCATGAGGTAGAGCGTGAAGTACTTGTCGCGCGCGTCGTCCTGAGTGATGTACTTGAAGGAATACCAGCCCGAGAGCATCACGGCCACGGTGACGAGTATCCCGAAGAACAGGCTCACTGCGTCGACCTCGATGCCGATGCCGATGGCGTAGCCCTCAACAGGCGCCCAGTTGCCGAGCCAGTAGGAGATTATCCCGCCGTCGATCATTATGGGCTTTATCAGCATGACCATCAGAACGAACGGGACCGTAACGCCCAAGAAGGCGAGGATATTCCTGACGACCTTGATTCTGCCGAAGATCGCGATAAGGAATGCGCAGAGGAACAGCGTCATTATCGCCAGCACCGGGAAGTGCTGCATTATCTGCATACTCATCCTCTCAGCCTCCTTATCTGCGTGGAGTCAAGCGTGCCGTACTCGCGGTAGATCTTGATGCACAGCGCAAGGCTCATCGCGGTGACGCAGGCGCCGATGACTATGCTCGTGAGCGTCAGGGCCTGCGGGATGGGGTCGACGAAGTACATGCCGCTCACCAGCTCGTCGAAGGTGTAGATAGGAGCGGTGCCGCCCTCGTTGAAGCCGATGCTAACGAGCATCAGATTCAGGCCGTAGTCGACTATGCCCATGCCTATGACGATGCGGATGATGTTCTTCTGCACCATCATGGCGTAGAAGCCGATGACGATGAGGCAGATCGCGCCGATATAGTTGACAAGCATCATCAGTGATCTCCCCCTTCCTCCATCTCGTCCTTC
>CAYNMN010000031.1:0-10155 GCA_964398305.1 uncultured Oscillospiraceae bacterium | reverse complement strand
GACATGAGCACAAGGGAGCCGATACCGGCGAGGACCTTGATGCCGACCGTGTAGTTCATAAGAGCAATCGTGCCGCCCGACCAGACGTCGCCGATGGCGCCGCTGGAGGCGAAGATGTTGTTGCAGAAGTTGAGACCCACGAAAATACCCAGCAGCGCGAGCACTACATACGCGACCGAGCCGAGAGCCTCCGCGAGGTGCAGCCCCTCGGCGCTGAGCGAGCTCTTGCAGCCGTTGCAGCCGTAGCCAAGGTAGATAAGCAGCACCGCGCAGGCGCAGATCGTGCCGCCCTGGAAGCCGCCGCCGGGGCTGAGGTTGCCGTGGATGATGACATAGAAGCCGTAGACCAGAGCGAGCGGCAGCATTCTGTCAGCCATGCACCGGACTATCATATCGTCCTGCTCTCTCATTCGTCACCCTCCCCTCTCTTTTTGTTCCTGCGGAGAATGACCGCCGTGCCGGTGACCGCTATGACGAGGATGAACGCCTCGCCCATGGTGTCGTAGCCTCGGAAGTCGAAGACTATCGAGGTGACGTCGTTCACCGCGTGTGTCTTTTCAAGGTTCTCCTTGACAATGATGCTTGCCGCGCCGTCCGCGCCCTTGGTATCCTCCGCGGCGGCGGCGGGATCCTGCATGATCTCGTAGACGTCCGTGCCGGAGCCGTCATAGGTGACCGGGACGTTATTGAACATATAGACGACGCCGATTATTCCCGTCACGAGTATCGCGATCAGGGTGACGAAGGTAACGATGTTTTTCATTTCTCCTGCTCGCCTCCCGTCTTGGCCAGCGCCACGACAAAGATTATCGTGGTGATGGTGACTCCGACGGCGACCTCGGCGATCGCAACATCGGGGGCCTGGAGCATGATGAACTCCAGAGAAACGAACGCGCCGCAGGCCATGAGGGCTATGACGGCCGACATGGTCTTCTTGAGCGTCGCCGCGAGCAGAGCGCAGACCACGATGCCCGCCACGATGATGGTGTTGAGAACAAAGACTATGTTCACTGCTGCTCCGCCTCCTTCTTCATATCGTCGCCCATATCGTCGCAGACCATCTCCACCGTCTCGTTGCCGCGTTCCTTCGCGGCCTTGGCGATGGCGTGGCTGCCGGCGGGGTTGGAAATGATGTAGACTATCCAGATGAACGCTATCTTCGCCGCCGTCGGCCAGCTCTGTTCCACGAAGATCGCGTAAACAAAGCCGCCGAGACCCGCGAAGAGCAGGCCGAGGGTCGCTATGTTGGTGGCCGACTGCATCCTGCAGAAGCAATCCGGCATACGGATGATGCCCACTGTGCCGGCCAACGCGAAGAAGGCGCCGAGACCTATGAGCACATCGATGATGATCCTAAGCGTCATACTCATAGCCGGCCCTCCAAATACTTCGCGATAAGCACCGTGCCGACAAAGCCGAGCACAGCCGTTACGACCGCGATGTCCATATAGATCGACCGGCCGCTGTACAGCGCCACGAGGATCAGGGCTACGTCCGTGAGAATGTCGATGCTGTCCGCCGCGACGGACCTGTCCACAACGCTGGGGCCCTTGACCAGCCGGTAAATGAGCACGAGGGCACACAGCGCGTAAAACGCCGCGAAATATGCAAATTCAATCATTTCCATATCCTCCCGCACCATTTTTCAAGCGTGCCCTTGATAATGTCTCCAGCCTTCGTCCTGTCTAGCTCCGTGACGTTGAGCCAGTGGATGTAGAAATACGTCTGATCCCCCTCCTCGGCCACGTCGAGGGTTATCGTGCCGGGGGTAAGGGTGATGGAGTCGGCGAGCGAGGCCTTGCCGTACTCGGACTTGAGGCCCACCGGGACCTTCACTATGCCGGGCTTGATCGGCAGCTTTGGGCTGAGCGCCCTGAACGCGACGTCTACATTGGCCTTAATGAGCTCGATAAAGAACACAACAATATAGTAGAACAGCAGCGCCAGGAACCTGATCGGGTTTAACAGCCAGAATCCGTTCTCATGGACGAAAAATCTGGCCGCGAAGAGCGATACTGCAAGGCTTACCAGCGCGCCGGCTATAAGCTCCTGCAAATTGAAGCTCCACGTCAGGAGCAGCCAGAACAGCGCGCACAGCACAAAAGTGCCGACGTAATCGCCGAAACGCGCCTTTCTAACACTCTTCAAGCTAACACCTCCCTGTTTATTCTGAGTTTCTATTCGACTTCGATGGAGTCCACGAAGAACTCCCGGCCTGAAATCAGCTTGATGTCCTCCGAAGCGCAGACGGGGCAGCCGCCGTTCGACGGTTTCCCCTCCGCTCCGCAGGCGAGACAGCGGACGTGGACGGGTATCTCATAAGCGTCCAGCCTCGCTCCCTCGGCCGCGGTGCCTCTGGAGGCGATCGGGAAAAACTCGCGCAGACATTCCGGCACGACGCCGGAGACCTCGCCCACGGCGAGCTTTATCGAGACCACCCGCTCAAAGCACTGCTTTTTTGCCTCGGACTCGATTATTGCTATGATGTTCTGCGCAACCGCCAGTTCGTGCATATGCTATCGATCCAGGCAGGAGAAGCAGGGGTCGATGCACGCGACGATCAGACCGGCGTCGGCCACCGTGTTGCCCCGCAGCATTGTGGGGATGGTGGTGACGTTCTTGAAGGTCGGCACATGGATGCTCACGCGGTGGTTATACTGCGTGCCGTTGCCTACGACCTTGTGGATGACCTGACCGCGCGGGGCCTCGTGGCGCGCCACGAACTCGCCCTCGGCTATCTTGGGGATCTTATTGCCGAGATTGATCGGGCCCTCCGGGAGGTTTTCAAGCGCCTGGGTTATGATCTTGACGGACTCATAGCACTCGAGCAGACGCACCACGACGCGCGCGAACACGTCGCAGCTGTCGCAGACGGGGACGTTGAAGTCAAAGTCGTCATAGGAGGAGTACGGAGCGTCGCGGCGCACGTCCACATTATAGTTCGACGCTCTGGCCTGCGGCCCCACCGCGCCGAGCTTTATGGCGTCCTCGGTCGTGAGGATGCCGACGCCCTTCGTGCGCATGGCTATGGTCTTGTCGTTGAGACAGATCTCCACGACCCTGTCGAGTATGGGCTTGACGACGCCGAGCTTTGCGAGGAATTCACGGCGCATATCGTCGGAAATGTCGCGCCTCGCGCCGCCGATGGTGACCATGGCGTAGTTCACGCGGTTGCCGGAGAGCTCCTCGAGCATATCCATGATTACCTCGCGGGCGTTCCAGGTGTGCATGAACATGCTGTCATGCCCGATGATGTGGCAGGCGATGCCGGCCCACAGCAGATGAGAGTGCAGCCTCTCGAGCTCGGCCGTGATAACGCGGATATACTGACCGCGCTTGGGCACCTCGGTGCCGTTGATATGCTCCACCGCCATGGCGTAGGTGAAGGCGTGGGAGTGGGAGCAGATGCCGCAGACGCGCTCGACGAGCACAAGCGTCTGGATGGCGTTGCGCTCGGTGGCGAGCTTCTCGATGCCGCGGTGGTTATAGCCCACGAACACCTCCGCGTCCTTTATGACCTCGCCCTCCGTATAGAGCTTGGTGTGCACCGGCTCCTCAAGGGCGGGATGATACGGCCCTATCGGGACTATATAGCTCATTGTACCTCGCCCTCCTTTTCCATGATCTTTTCGCGCTGCGCCCGCAGCTCTGACAGGGGCTGGACATATATCTGGCCCTTGCCCTGAGTTTCGAGCATGTCCTCGGGCAGGAACAGTCTTCTGGACGTGTCCAGCCCCTCGAATTCCAGATCCAGCAGCTCATGGAGCTCCAGCTCCGGCCAACGCGCCGCCTCGTCGTACACATCGCCGATCGAGACGAATTTGGTCTCGCCCACGACGTAGTAGGACTCCACCGCGTTGTCCACGGCGTAATCCCACGAGACATGCGCCCGGCCGTCCTGCTCCAGATAGCCGTGGATCATGACGAGGGCCCGGCCATCCTGCCGCATCCGCAGCGCGACCGCCCTGACCTCGTCAGCTGAGATAGGGATCGCTTTGTAATCCTGCATTCTTTCCACCTCTCATTATTGTTCCGTGTATTTAAATATTGTGGAGCACTAACATATGCGCGGGAGCTGCGCTCCGGAGAGCTTCTGCAGCACCCTTGTCCCGCCGAGGCGGGTATTCATTACCACCCTGCCGGGGTGTGCGGCGCCGACCCTGCCGATCACCGCGCAGTTCCTGCCCTCCGGCGCCCAGCGCAGCGCCTCTATCGCGCCCGCCACCGACTCCGGGGAGACCACCGCGAGCAGCTTTCCCTCGTTGGCGCAGTACATGGGGTCGAGTCCCAGCAGCTCGCAGGCCGCGCTCACGTCAGGTCTGACGGGTATGGCGTCCTCGTCGAGCTCTATGCCGAGAGAGGAGCCCTCCACAAACTCGCAGAGCGTGGTGGCGGCGCCTCCGCGCGTCGGGTCGCGTATTACCCGCACCTGCGAGCCGGAGGCAAAGAGCGCATGCACCGCGCCGCCGAGACTTGCGCAGTCGGATTCGACCTTCCCCTCGAGCAGACCTCCGCGCGCGAGCATCACGGCCGTGCCGTGGTCGCCGAGCGTGCCGGAGCTGATGACGACGTCGCCCTCGCGCATATTGCGCGGGCCGAGCGCGGGATGCCTGAGAAAGCCGATGCCCGTTGTGTTGATATAAAGCCCGTCGCCCCGTCCGCGCTCGACCACCTTCGTGTCGCCCGTGACGACCTTCACTCCGGCGCCGGCGGCGGCCGCTTTTATCGAGGCTATCACGCGCTCAAGCTCGACCGTGGGCAGGCCCTCCTCGATTATCAGCGCGAGACTGAGATATTTCGGCTCCCCGCCGCACATCAGCAGGTCGTTGACCGTGCCGCAGACGGCGAGCTTGCCAATATCCCCGCCGGGGAAAAAGAGCGGCGATACCACGAAGCTGTCCGTAGAGCAGACGAGCTTCTCCGCGCCTTCTAGCACGGCGCCGTCACCGAGCGCGGAGAGCTCCGGATTGTCGAAAGCGGGAACTATGAGCTCGTCGATGAGCGCGGAGGTCTTTTTGCCCCCCGAGCCGTAGTCGAGAGTGATTATAGGATCCATCTCACACCCCCTGATACTTATATGCCGCGGCGCAGGCGCCCTCGGACGAGACCATGCACGGCCCCACCGGATCCTCCGGAAGACACACGCCGCCGAAGAGCGGACACATTCGCGGCTCCATCCGCCCGGTTATCACCTCGCCGCAGCGGCAGGCCGTGGGCGCGTCCTTTTCCGGTATTTCCGGGGAAAAGCGCCGCAGCGCGTCAAAATCGGAGTATTCCGCCCTTATGGCCAGACCGCTCGCCTCGATATGCCCCAGACCGCGCCAGTCGTCCTCCGCCGCTGTGAGCACCTTATCTATCATGGCGAGCGCGAGGGCGTTGCCCTCCTCGCTCACGGCGCGGGTATATTCGTTTATGACCGCCGGCTTTTTCTCCGCGAGCATCACGAGCAGACGGTATATGCTCGCGAGAATGTCCTCCGGCTCGAAGCCGGACACTACCGCCGGAAGGCCGTATTCACGCGGCAGAAACTCAAAGGCGCGCGCGCCGGTTATCGAGGCGACATGGCCGGGGCAGAGGAAGCCCTGAATATTGAAGCCCTCGGACGCTATGAGCGCCCGGAGCGCGGGCTCCACGCGCTTGAGCATGGAAAACACGGAAAAGTTTTTGATCCCCCGCTCGGAGGCGGAGAGGATGGCGGCCGCCGTGCCGGGAGCGGTGGTCTCAAAGCCGACGCCGAGGAACACGACCTGTGTTTCCGGTCTCGCCGCGGCGAGCTCGATGGCGTCCATGGGCGAGTAGACTATCTCCACTCTCGCGCCGAGCGCGCGGCGTCGGGCGAGGTTGTCCCCCCTCACCGAGCCGGGGACGCGGATCATGTCGCCATAGGTCGCTATCGTTATATCGCCCCTCGCGGCGAGCGCGAGCGCGGCGTCCATGAAGCGCGGCGGCGTGACGCACACCGGGCAGCCGGGGCCGGAGAGCAGCTTAACATTCTCCGGCAGCAGACGCTTGATGCCGCTTTTGGCAATCGCCATCGTATGCGTGCCGCAGACCTCCATCAGCCTGATCTCTCCGAGCGGCAGCGCCCGCATTTTTTCAAGAAGATCAGCGCAGAGCATCCTGCACCTCCGCTATGGTCTCAAGGTCGGCCAGCGCCTGCTCCGGACGCAGACGCTCTATCGCAAAGCCGGCGTGGACGATCACATAGTCGCCAAGCTTCGGCTCCTTTATGAAGTCCAGACGCAGCCTCCGGCGTAGCCCCTCGACCTCGCCGACGGCGTCCAGACCGTTTATCTCAACTATTTTCAGGGGTACTGCCAGACACATACCGCGCCTCCGCCGTCATAAGCTGTCCGAGGGAAATCCCCTCGTCGTTGGGTGAAACTCTTGAATGAGTGAACACCTCGAAGCCGGCCTCTCTCAGCCGCTGCGGCAGCCGCCGCATGAGGTACATATTCTGAAACACTCCTCCCGTGAGACAGACGCGCCGCAGCCCCGTTTTGCCCCACGCATATCTGCATTGCTCCACGGCCATATCGACAAGCGTGTTCATCAGCCTCGCCGCGGCGACTCCTGCCGCGACGCCCCGCGGGAGCTCCCCCGCCATCTGCCGCACCATCGGCCGCCAGTCGAAGTATCTCACGCCGCTCTCGTCATAAAACGAAACGGCATACGTCCCCTCGTCCGGCTCCGCCGCCGCTTCGAGCAGCACCGCGCCCTGTCCCTCATAGGAGCAGACGCTTTTTATGCCGGTTATCGCGGCGACGCCGTCGAAGAGCCGCCCCATACCGGAGCTCAACGGGCAGCTCACCCGCGCCCGCAGGAGCTCCTTAACGAGCGTGTCCTCCTGCTCTATGCCGCTCTCTGAGAGCAGCGCCGCTCCGACGCGCCAGAGCTCTCTGATCGCCCTGTCGCCGCCGGGAAGGGGTATGGGTCTGATGCTGCCGAGCCGCTCATAATCGGCATAGCCGCCCGCAAGCAGCTCGCCGCCCCAGATCGTGCCGTCCTCGCCGAAGCCGGTGCCATCCCACACGAGAGCGAGGCACTCGCCCTCAAGCGCGTTGTCGGCCATGCAGGACGCCATGTGCGCGTGGTGATGCTGCACTTTGAAAAGCGGCACGCCATCCCTTTTCGCGCGGCGCTCTGCGTAGTCGGTGGACATATAATCGGGGTGGAGGTCGCAGACCAGCGCCTCGGGCGCTATATCGAAAAGCGCGGCAAAGTGGTCTATCTGCCGCTCGTAGTTCTCGAGTGTTTCTATATTCTTGAGATCGCCCATGTGCTGGCTCGGAAAGGCGTGGCCGTCCTTCGCGAAGCAGAACGAAGCCTTCTGCTCCGCCCCGCAGGCGAGCATCGGAGTTTTCACCGGAAGGGTGACGGGATAGGGCACATAGCCGCGCGAGCGGCGCAGCGGATAGCCCCTGCCCTCATAGACGCGGATAAGCGAATCGTCGCAGCGGGTCTGTATCTCCCTGTTGTGGAGCAGAAAGCCGTCCGCTATATGAGAAAGTCTCTCCAGCGCCTCGGAGTTTTTGAACATTATCGGGGTGTCGGAGAGATTTGCGCTCGTCATTATGAGGCAGTCAAGATCGTCGCCCATCAGCAGATAGTGCAGCGGGGTATACGGCAGCATGACACCGATGTAGTTGTTCTCGCTCAGCTGGGGGTAGCTGCCACGAACGCGCTTTTCGAGCAGGACTATCGGGCGGCGTGGGCTCAGGAGAGCCTGTCGCTCCCGCTCGGATATGAGGCAGAGCTCCTCCGCGCGGGAGATATCGCGGCACATCACGGCGAAGGGCTTTTCATCCCTCTGCTTGCGGCGGCGCAGCTCGGTCGCCGTGTCCGCCTCCGGCAGACAGGCGAGGTGCATCCCGCCGAGGCCCTTGACGCAGATGATCCCGCCGGCCCTGAGCGCGGAGCGCGCCGCTTCCACCGCGTCGCCCTCCGTCTCTCTGCCGTCGGCGTCGAGGAAGAACACTTGCGGCCCGCACACGCCGCAGCAGTCCGGCTGGGCGTGATAGCGCCTGTTCTCGATATCGACAAACTCTCTCGCACAGTCCGGGCACATCGGGAACTGCGCCATGGAGGTGGTCGCCCTGTCGTAGGGCACGGACTTGATGATCGTGAAGCGCGGGCCGCAGTTCGTGCAGTTGATGAACGGATAGCGGTAGCGCCTGTCGTTCGGGTCGCGCAGCTCGCTCAGGCAGTCCGGGCAGATGCCCATATCCGGCGATACGAGGGTACGCATGGTCTCGCCCCTGGCGCTGGGGATTATTACGAAGGACTCATAGCCCCTGTCGCCCTCGAGCCGCGTGAGCTTAACGTCCTCTATGAGAGCGAGCGGCGGCGGATCGCGGCGCAGCTCGGAGGCGAAGCTCTCCACGGCGGCGGCGTCTCCCTCAAGCTCAAGCTCCGCGCCCGAGGAGGTGTTTCTCACCCAGCCGGCGAGCTCGTGCTTCTTCGCCAGCCTGTGGACGCAGGGGCGAAAGCCGACGCCCTGAACTATTCCCCTGACCTCAACGTGAAACCTGCTCAATTTTCTTACCGCCAAACCAGCAAATTACGGACATACACACAATTTAAAGTATAAACATCACAATTTTCAAAGTCAACGTTTTCGGAGCAAGTAGTTTTTATAACGTAATTGTTTATATTTTATCACCGACACAGCAGGGTGTCAACAAATTAACAAGTCATTCGCCAACTTTTTAACGGTTATTTGTGAGACTTTTGTGAGACTCGCGTGAGACGCATTTTATCACTTGTACCGGCTGACAGGCTGTGATATATTATTGGTCATAAAACAACCGATCACGGAGGTAAAAGCATGAGCGCTTCAAAGGTATATTTCGCGGATATGCAGACCAACGGAAGAAGTCTGCTGCGTAAGCTGCACTCCCTCATGAAGGCCGCCGGTTTTGAAAGCATGGAGCTCGACGGCAAGTTCACGGCCGTAAAAATGCACTTCGGCGAGCCGGGCAACCTCGCCTTCCTGCGCCCGAACTGGGCAAAGGTCGTGTGCGACTATGTAAAGGAGCTCGGCGGCAGACCGTTCCTCACAGACTGCAACACTCTCTATGTCGGCGGGCGCAAAAACGGTCTCGACCATCTCGACAGCGCCTATACCAACGGCTTCAACCCGTTCCAGACGGGCGTGCAGACCATAATTGCCGACGGCATAAAGGGCACGGACGACGCCTGTATTCCCGTGCGCGGAGGTGAGCTCGTGAAGGAGGCCAAGATAGGCCGCGCGCTCGCGGACGCCGACGCCGTCATCTCGCTCACACACTTCAAGGGCCACGAATCCGCCGGCTTCGGCGGCGCGCTGAAAAATCTCGGCATGGGCGGCGGCTCGCGCGCCGGCAAGATGGAGATGCACTCCGACGGCAAGGTAAGGATCAGACGGGACCGCTGCATCGGCTGCGGCGCCTGCGCGCGCATCTGCGCCCACGGCGCGCCCTCGATAACCGACGGCAAATGCGCCATAGACGCGGCCAAATGCGCGGGCTGCGGACGCTGCATCGGCGTGTGCCCCAAGGACGCCGTCGTGGTCAACGAGTGGGACGCCAACGACCTGCTCTGCAAGCGCATTTCCGAGTATGCCGCCGCGGTCTGTCAGGACAAGCCGTGCTTCCACATCGCCCTCGCCATCGACATTTCTCCCTTCTGCGACTGCCACGATTCCAACGATCCCCCGATAGTGCCGGATATAGGCATGTTCGCCTCCTTCGACCCCGTGGCTCTCGATCAGGCCTGTCTTGACGCGGTGAATCGCCAGCAGCCCATGAAGGGCAGCTGTCTCGACGCCGCCGCGCGCACGCACGGCAGCTATTTCACCGACATCGCCCCCGACACCGCCGGCGAGATCGCGCTTGTGCACGCGGAAAAGCTCGGGCTCGGCACAAGGGACTATGAGCTGATAACACTGTGAAAAAACACGAAATAAACAGTTGACAAGCTAACCGAACTTTGCTACAATGAACTTCGCCTTTGGCGGCGTAGCTCAGTTGGCTAGAGCGCTCGGTTCATACCCGAATGGTCACCGGTTCGAATCCAGTCGCCGCTACCACCGGGGCGCCTTTTATGGCGCCCCGTGCCTTAGGGCCCGTTGGTCAAGTGGTTAAGACACCGCCCTTTCACGGCGGTAACATGGGT
>CAYNMN010000030.1:0-17304 GCA_964398305.1 uncultured Oscillospiraceae bacterium | reverse complement strand
GGCTGCCTCTCTACCAGTATCTCGGCGGCTCCAACGCCAAGGTGCTGCCGGTGCCGATGATGAATATTTTAAACGGCGGCAAACACGCCGACAACAACGTCGATATCCAGGAGTTCATGGTCATGCCCGTCGGCGCCAAGAGCTGGAAGGAAGCTCTGCGTATGTGCTCCGAGGTTTTCCACACTCTCAAGAAGGTCGTCCCCGCCTCCGGCGTCGGCGATGAGGGCGGCTACGCCCCGAATCTTGACAGCGACGAGGACGCTTTGAAGGCGCTGGTGGCCGCTATCGAGAAGGCCGGCTACAAGCCCGGCGAGGACTTCATACTCGCCATCGACGCCGCCTGCTCCGACTGGTTCAGCAAGGACGACGGCTGCTATCACCTGCCCAAGCGCGGCGTAACGATGACCCGCGAGCAGATGGTCGATATGTATGCCGACTTCTGCGCGAAGTACCCCATCATCTCCCTTGAGGACTGCATGGGCGAGGATGACTGGGAGGGCTGGAAGCTCCTCACAGACCGTCTGGGCGACAGGGTGCAGCTCGTCGGCGACGATCTGTTCGTCACGAACGTCGAGCGCGTGAAGATGGGCATCGAGAAGGGCGTGGCCAACTCCGTCCTTATAAAGCTCAACCAGATCGGCACGCTCACCGAGACCCTCGACACCATCCAGCTTGCCAACCGCGCGGGCTACACCACCGTCGTGTCCCACCGCTCCGGCGAGACCGAGGACACCACCATCGCCGACCTCGTCGTGGCGCTCAATGCCGGACAGATCAAGACCGGCGCGCCGAGCCGCACCGACCGCGTCTGCAAGTATAACCAGCTCCTCAGGATCGAGGAGGAGCTCTTCGACGTCGCGCAGTACCCCGGCATGGCCGCCTTCTTCAGTCTCAAGAAGTAAGCCGCTCCGATAATTTAATTCCGGATATGTATAAATGGTGCCTTCGGCGGAGACAATATCCACCGAAGACACCATTTTTTACACGGAGGTATTTTATGGACGGCAAAAACGGCTCTAACGGCGGCAGGCCGAAGGGCTTTCTGGAGGGGAAGGGCTTCTACATAGTCCTCGTCCTCTGCGCCGGTGTTATCGGCGTATCCGCGTGGAGCCTTCTGCGCGGGACGGGTACTGTGGAGGAGCTCCCGGGCGATATAGCCCTTGAGGAGACAATGGACCCCTATGACGATTCGCTCGCGGGCGACCCCGAGTATGACGACGAGCTCTGGGTGATACCCGACGGAGTGGAGGAGGTCCTCGCCGAGGTCGAGCCGCCCGAGATCGTCTCGGAAACGCTCGCGGAGAGCGCCGAAACGCTCTATGCCTCGGCGGAGGCGCCCTTCATCTCGCCTGTTTCCGGCGAGACGCTCACGCCTTACAGCATGGCGGCGCTGCGCTACGACATGACCATGCGCGACTGGCGCACGCACGACGGCGTGGATATCGCGGCCTCCGTCGGCACGGCGGTGCTCGCCGCCTCGTCCGGCACGGTCGTGAAGATCTATGACGACGAGCTCTACGGCACGACGGTGGTCATAGACCACGGCGACGGGCTGATGAGCACCTACTCCAACCTCGCCGCCGCCCCGACCGTGGCCGTGGGCGACACGGTGCTCTGCGGCGAGACCATCGGAGCGGTCGGAGACACGGCCATCTGCGAGTCCGCCATGGCGGCGCATCTGCATTTTGCGATGTCGCTCAGCGGCGGGAGCGCCGATCCAACGGACTATCTGCCCGCCGCCTGATAAAAGCCGAATAACGCAAGAGAGCGCGCCCGAGCATATTTGCTCGGGCGCGTTACATTTTATCCTTTTATTTTTCGGGCCAGGGGAGGGGCGTCTCGGCGCGCACCAGCCAGGCCCTTTCGGCCAGACGGGCGAGCGGCGCGTCGTGCAGGGAGTCGGAATAGAACTGCGCGATCTCGGTGTCAGGGTACTCGGCGCGCAGGCGGCGCACCTTTTCCTCCCCGTCGTTGTTGCGCCCCTCGGTGACGCCCGTGTATTTCCCGACGCGCGAGGCGATGAGCCGCACGCCCAGCCGCTCCGCGACGGGGCGCAGCAGAAACTCCGGCGAGGCGGAGATGATGATGTCGTCGAGATACCACCGGCTGATATCGTCGAAGCGCTCGTCCCAGAAGGCGGCGACCTCGGCGTCAACGTCGGGTACATAGCGCAGGAAGGCGTACATCGCGTCCTTCATGGCCGTCTTTCCGCAAAGCCCCACGGCATAGAGCGCCGCCTTGGGCAGACAGGGCAGGGACGCCTTGACGCCCCGCGGATACCTGCGCGCGCAGCGGCGGTAGAACGCCGCCGTGGAGTCGTAGGGCAGTATGGTCTTGTCGAAGTCGTATACGTTCGCTCTCATATCATTCCATCCCGAAAACCATGTAGTACATCCGCCCGAAGCCCTCGCGGATGAAGTAGTTGACCGTCACAAGCACATAGCCGATGGGCGCGGCGACACAGGTTATCTCCACGCCGAGACTCGCGGCGAGCTGCCTGGCCCTGTAAAGATGGTAGATGCTCGACACGACGCAGACGTTATCCGTATCGTCACCCCGAGCGCGGATGATGTCGAAGGAGTAGGAGAGGTTTTCGAGCGTGCTCGTCGCCCTGTCCTCCTCGATTATTCGCTCCGGCGCGACGCCCGCCGCCTCCAGCCATGTCCGCATGGCCTCGGCCTCGGTGATGTCCTCGCCCGCGCCCTGACCGCCAGAGACTATGGCGAGCGTGTCGGGGTTTGCCTCAAGGTAATCCAGAGCGCCCTCAAGCCGCGTGGAGAGCGAGAGCGACGGCACTGTGCCGTTCACACCCGCGCCGAGGACGATGATATAGTCGCAGCCCGCCGGCGCGTCGGTGCGCGCTGCGGCGATTATGGGTATCTCCAGCGCCGTGAAGACCAGCGCGCCGGCCGCGACCACGCAGATAATGACGACACGCAGCCTTTTGCCGGCGAAGTGCCATATCACCAGCAGCGCCGCAATGAATAGGCAGAGCGCCGCGATGTAGCCGTAGCCCATCATAAAAAACCCGAACACTATCGACGCGAGCACCAGTATTATCGGCGCGATCAGCCATTTTTTATTCTTCACTCAGTTCCTCCCAAAGATCGTATAGCCCGTCGAGCTCCTTCGCGAGCGCGGCGCGCTCGGCGTCTATCGCAAGGAGCAGGGCATAGTCGGCGGCGTTGGCATCTGCCTCGGCGTCGAGCTCCTTTATCTGCGCCTCGGCCTTTTCAATGTCGCGCTCGGCCTTGCGGCGCTGCTTTTCAAGCTCCGGAGTGCCCTTCCTTCGCGTGTCGCGCGGCTCTCCGGCCGCGGTCTTTTTGTCCCGCGCGGCGCGCTCGATGGATTCCTGCCGCTGGCGGAAGAGCCTGTATTCCTCAAAGCTGCCGCGAAAATCGGTCAGAGTGCCGCCGCGCAGCTCCCAGACGCGCGTTGCGAACTTCTCGATAAAATACCTGTCGTGCGATACGAACAGCAGCGTCTCGCGGTAGTCCGAGAGCGCGTCCTCCATCCACTCGCGGCTGGCGATGTCGAGATGGTTTGTCGGCTCGTCGAGTATGAGGAGATTGATGTCGGCGCGCATGAGCATACAAAGGCGCAGACGGCTCATCTCGCCGCCGGACATCGTCCCGACGGTCTTCAGCGCGTCCTCGCCGCAGAAGCCGAAGGCGCCGAGACTGTCGCGCGCCTGCTGGGGCGTGCAGCGGCAGTCGTAAATCAGCGTGTCCACCGCCGTGCGCGAGGGGTCCGTGAATTTGATTATCTGCGGCAGATACGCGGTCTTTATCGACGGGCCGCGCCGTACCCAGCCGCCGTCCGGCGTCTCCTCGCCCATGATGAGCTTGATGAGCGTGGATTTTCCCGCGCCGTTGTCGCCGATGAGCGCGATGCGCTCGCCCCCGGTCACCGCGAGCCCCAGCTCCGAAAACAGCACGCGCCCGCCGAAGCCCTTGGTGAGTCCGTCCATCGCAATGGCCTCGTCGCCGCGGAACTCCTGCGCCTTAAAGGACGCGCGCAGCCGCCGCGCCTGCGTGGGCCGCTCGGTCTGGGAGAGGCGGTCTATGCGCTTTTCCATCGAGAAGGCGCGCTTGTGCAGCGCGTCGTTGCCCATGAACGCCCAGAGGTGCAGCCTCGCCGCTGCCACCGTGAGCTGCTCGATCTTCGCCTGATCCTTCTCGTATTTTTTGAGCTGCTCGTCGAAGCGGCGCTGCCGCTCGGCGACATAGAAGCTGTAGTTGCCGGAGTAGAACTCCGCGCGCCCGTCCTTTATCTCCACGCAGCGCTGCGCGGCGACGTCGAGGAAGTAGCGGTCGTGGCTGATGGCGAGCACAGTGCCCTTGAAGCGGCGGATATACTCCTCGAGCCATTCGGTCGCGCGCATGTCGAGATGGTTCGTCGGCTCGTCGAGCAGAAGAATGTCGGTGTCCTCAAGAATGAGGCGCGCGAGGTTGACGCGGGTCTTTTCGCCGCCGGAGAGCTGCTCGAACTCCCGCGCGCGCATATCCGCGCCGATGTCGAGCCCGTTTGCCACTCTGCCGCGCTCGGCGTCCATCTCATAGCCGCCGAGCCGGCGATAATCGTCGGAGAGCCTGTCGTATTCGTCGAGCAGCGCCTTCGAGCCGTCGGTCTCCATCAGCCCCGTGAGCTCGTCAATGCGCGCCGCTATGTCCCGCAGATGCTTCTGCGCGTCGAGCAGCACGTCCTCTGTCGTCCAGCCGTCGGGGTAGTGGGGTATCTGCGAAATGAGCCCTATGCGCCTGCCGTGGGGTATGGCTATGGCGCCGCCGTCCGGCTCGAGCTCGCCTATGAGCATGCGGAAGAGCGTGGTCTTGCCGCAGCCGTTGGGGCCGAGAATGCCGACGTGCTCGCCCTCGTTGACGTCAAAGGTCAGCCCCGAGAGCACGGGGCTGCCGACCTCGAAGGATTTTGTGAGGTTTTGTACGGAAATGTCTATCATGTTATGTCCTTATTCCTTCAGTCCGCTACCGCCGCCTGGAGCACGGCGTTTATCACCGGGGCCGCCGAGCCTATGCCAGCGCCGCCGTTTTCCACCACGCACACGAAGGCGTAGGGATGTTCGGCGTCGTTGAGGAAGCCGGCGAACCAGCCGTGGGAGGCTCCGTCGCCGGTCTCGGCGGTGCCGGTCTTGCCGCAGATGTCGAGCCCGGGGAAGTTCCATGTCCCGTAGCCGTATTCCACGTTGTAGTCCATGAGCGCGGCTATCTTGTTCGCCGTGTCCGATGAGAGCAGACGGGTCGTGCTTGAAAACAGACTGCGCGAGCCCGTGAGCGTGGGGGTGACGAGCTCTCCGCCGTTTGCGATGGCCGCGACATAGCGCAGCATGGAGTAGGGGCAGATGAGGTCGTTATACTGTCCTATGCCCGACCACGACAGGTCAAGACTGCCGTCGGCAGCCTCGTCGTAATTCCCCGCGGCGGTCTCTATGCCGTCGAGAGTCTGCGCGGAGGTGAAGCCGAAGCGCTCGGCATAACGGGCGATCGTGTCCGCTCCAAGCTCCTGCGATATCTCGGAGAACGCGCAGTTGCAGGAGTTGGAGAGCGCCTGCTCGATGGTCTGCCAGCCGTGGGTGCCCGTGCAGGTAACGGTGCCGCCGCCGACCTCGCAGCTCCCGCCGCACCAGAACTGGCGGGTATATATGTCGTCGATGTTCTCGATGGCGGCGGCGACGGTGATGAGCTTGAACACCGAGCCGGGCGTGAGAGTCGAGCTGACGGTCTTGTTGAGATAAGTCCCCTCCGCCGGGGCGCTCGTCGGATTTGCGGGATCGTCGGCGGGGGACGAGACCATGCAGAGTATCTCGCCGGTCGTGTAGTCCATCACGAGCACCGCGCCGCTGCGTCCGTACAGCGCGTTGTAGGCCGTGACGTTCAGGTCGGCGTCGACGGTAAGCGTAAGACTTCTGCCGCCGGAGGAGCCGGTGACGAAGTTGTAGCCGCTCATCTTGTCGCGGAACTGCGCGAGAGCGCCGGTGCCGACATTGCCGTTCGCGTCGCCCACGACGTGGTAGCAGGCGACGCGCGTAGCCCAGTCGTCCGCAAAGCTCCAGCCGGAGCTGTCGCCCTTGTAGAGCACTACGCCGTCCCTGTCGGTGATAACGCCGGAGGGAGCGCTGCCGGAGAAATAGGTCGCCCAGGCTCCGCCGTTATCCGCAAGGCGCACAAGGTAGACCGCCAGACCGACTACCACGGCGAGAGCTATAATGATGGTCGCCGTCGCGCGGCGCTTGACCTTTTTCATTCGTCATCCGCCTCCTTATCCGCGGGATTGGCGGCCACGGCTCTGCGCGACGCCGCCGGGCGCACGACGAAGCTCGCGTCCCGCCGCGTGTCGGTCGACTTGACAAAGGCGAGCAGCATCCAGCAGGAAATAAGCGACGTGCCGCCCTTCGAGACGAACGGGAAGGTCACGCCCGTGAAGGGCAGGATGTCCAGAGTGCCGAACACATTGAGCGCGAGCTGCACCATCATCATGCTCACGGCGGCGCAGCCGGCTATGACGTAATAGGTGCTGCGCCCCTGAGCCGCGTTGCGCACGGCAAAGAGCGCAAGTATGATTATGCCGAATATCGCGCCCACCGCGACGATGAGCCCGAGCTCCTCGCAGACCATGGCGAATACCATGTCGGTGTTCGCGGCGAATATGCTTTTGAGCGCGCCGTTGCCCGCGCCCTGTCCGAACAGACCGCCGGAGGCGGCGACGGACATGGCGTGCGTCTGCTGATAGCCGGCGCCGAAGGCGTCCTCCCAGACGTGCCCCCAGCTCGCGAAGCGCTGGGCGATATAGGGTCTGACAGACACAGCGAGAAAGCCTGCGAGCCCCGCGCCGCTCACGGCGAGGAACACCGTGGCAAAGCTGCCAGAGCGCATGAAGGATATGACGAGGAAGGTCGTGAAGAATATGAGCGCCGCGCCGAAGTCGCCGATGAGCGCGAGAGCGATGACGCAGACTGCGGAAAAGCCGATGAACAGGAACAGCGTCCTGCGCTCATAGAGCCTGTCGAGCGTCGCCGCGCCGGTGTAGACGTATATGACCTTCACAAGCTCCGAGGGCTGGAGCGACACGCCGCCGATCGTCAGCCAGTTCCTCGCGCCGAACACCGCCTCGCTCGAAAGCACGTTCACGGCGAGCAGCGCGAGAGCCGCAAGCCCCGCGACCCATCTGAAGGCGCGCACGCGCCGCAGATCGCGCAGCCACCAGCCGAGTATGAAGAAGAGCGCTATGCCTATGAGCATGAGCACCATCTGCTTGAACATCTCGTCCGGCGCACTCGAGGCCACCACCGCGACGCCGAGCGTAGTGAGAAAGAAGGCGATGATCTCCGGCTCGAAGCCCGTGCGGCGCATCGAGCGCATGATGAGATAGCACAGCCACTGCGTCACTATGAGCGCGAAGAACGCAAGGGCGATGACAAACACATGGTCGGCGTCTGCCGTGACGGTGAATTCAAGGGCGAGGAAGGCCTGAAAGAGCGTGAGGATGAGCAGCGTCACACCCGGGCCTATAAAGCGCCCCGGCGGAGTTCTGCGCGCCTGCAGCGCCGCGCGGCTCGCCTCGTCAATGTCGCGGAAGGTGAGACACTCGCCGGCAAAGTCGAGCACGTCGCCGTCCTCGAGTATCCAGCCCTCGTCGGCGTCCTCGCCGTTAATGAGAGTGCCGCCGAAGGAGCGCAGATCGTGCACGGTCCATTCGCCCACGTCGTTGCGCTGCAGCGCCGCATGGACGGGGGAGACCTTCTGGGAGTCGAGCGTCACGTCGCAGGTTTTTGAGCGGCCGATGATGCACTCCCAGTGGTTGATAGGGAAGCTCTCGCCCCGGCCGGATACGAGGTAGCCCCAGGTCTCCGGCTCATACCGCTCGCGGAGCATCGAGCGCAGACAGCGTCCGAGCACCCAAACGGCGAGGAAGGGCAGGGCGTATCTCGCCACGAGCATGACATATTCGCTTATATCGGGCAGCGAGCTTATATAGCTCTGCGTGGCGTCCGCCTCCATTCATGCGTGTATCGAGCATATATTATACCACAAGTGCGGCGCTGTTGACAACTCGCGAAAATTAGACGAGACCGGAAAGCGTTTTGTTCGCGGAGCGCAGTGAAATACCCTCCCGCGGCGAGAGCCGGGGAGGGTATAGTGCGCGTCGTTATCCTTGCGGGCTAAACCATTATGAAGCCCAGAACGATCAGAGACTGAGCGACTATGTAGGTGAGCATTACGGCGAAGTCATATTTGGGAGAGTCGCCCTTCACGAAGGTCTCAAGGGAGAGTATCCCGTCCGACGCGAGGAAAAACAGCGCGCCCGCGAACATCGCCCAGCCCCCGGCTGAGCCGCCGAAGGCGACCATGCCGGCGACGGACGCCGCGCCGCAAAGCAGCGTAACATAGCCGAAGGTCGCGCCCCGCAGCCTGACGGGTATGCCCGCGCGCATGGACCGCACCACAAGGATCCCCGCGCCTATGAGCGCCACGGGCAGGACGATCGCCGCCCAGAGCGGCGGATGCACCCCCGCGACGGCGAAGTACGCGGCGACATAGAGAATGTGTCCGAGCCCGAAGGACGCCATGCCTATGGCGAGCAGCTTCGCTTTTGCCTTGAATATCAGGAAAATGTCGCCTATCCAGCCAAAGACGACGCCGAGCGCCGTGATCCACGACGCCGCTCCGGCAAAGCTGAAATAAACGCCGAGCAGCAGCGGCATGAGCAGCACCTTTGTCGCCCGGCGCAGCTTTTCAAGACCGGCCGCGCAGGCGGCGACGTTGACGGCGGAGTCCGCAAGGAACAGAGCCAGCAGAACAAACTTCAAATTAAATTCCCCCCCGCAAGCATTTTACATGATTGGCGGGGGGGTGTAAAGGAAAAAGTTGTATTATTTGCTCATATCAGTTGACGGCGTCCTTGCGCCTGAGCGAGAGGCAGTCGGCGATCATGGCGATAAATTCGCTGTTGGTGGGCTTGCCCTTGATATTAGAAACGGTATAGCCGAAGAATTTCTGGAGCGTCTCAAGATCGCCCCGATCCCACGCGACCTCTATCGCGTGTCTGATGGCGCGCTCCACGCGCGAGGGCGTGGTGCCGAATTTCTTGGCTACGGCCGGATAAAGCACTTTGGTTACCGAATTGATGACGTCCATGTCGTTGATCGTAAGTATTATGGCCTCGCGCAGATACTGGTAGCCCTTGATATGCGCCGGAACTCCGATCTCGTGGATGATGTCCGTCACAACGGCCTCCAGACTGGGCTCGGGTCTTGCCGCCGGAGACGACGGTCTGACCGGCTGCGGCTGCGACGCCGCGCGGGTGAGTCTGATGCGCTGCAGCAGCGCGGAGGGGTCGAAGGGCTTGGGGATGAAATAGCTCACTCCGAGCTCGGAGCACTCGGATACCACCCGGTCGTTCCAAAAGCCGGAGACTACGATAACGCGCGGGGCTGCGCCGGTCTCGGGCATACGCTGAACCACGCTCATTCCGTCGAGCTTCGTGAGCACAAGCTCCGTTACAAGTACGTCGGGCTTCGTCTCCGCCGAGAGTGTGAGAGCCTCCATGCCGTCCTCGGCCTGTCCTACGACCTCCATGTCCTCCTCATCGTTGATAAGCTGTGTCATCAGTTTGCGAAAATCCTCGTTTGAGTCTGCAATGAGAATGCGTGTCTTAGTTACCATAATGTATGGCCTCCATAATTGTACGATTACGGACTGCATTCTTTTTCTTTGTGCACTTTATTCCGCATTTGTACAACTAATTTAGCATATACGGACCCCAGACGCAACATAAATAATTTAAAAAATACAAAGAATTGATTGACATAATTCGACAAAATAATTAGAAAACCGTATTTTGAGCGCAGAATTCGACGGCAGACGCGCCCGAACGACCGAATACGCTCCCCCGGTATGAGGATTTTCGGATGGTCGGCGGCGGCAGGGACGGGAAATTGCGCGAATAATGTCGCTCACACCCGCTGTTCGGCTTCTCGCGCGAGCTGCATAGCGGCGCCGGCCAGCTCACGGGAGAATTCGACGTCGCCGGAGGAGGCGCGGATGAGCAGTGCGGCCTCGTCGGGACAGGGGGAAATGCGCACGCCGCAGTGTCTGCCGGGCAGCGTCAGCCCGTCCGAGAAATCCGCGCCGAGCGGCAGCAGCTCCCCGGAGAGCGCGCCCATCAGTCCCGCGCGGTCGCGGCAGGGGAGACGCAGCTCGGCGTCCGCCGTGCCGGGGAGCGGAGCGAGCGGCCTTGCCGGAGCTCCGGCGGAGACCTCGGGCGGTGCGTCGGGCAGCCGGAGCGCGCCGTTGAGCGCGTCGAGACAGCAGCCGTAATAGCTGCGGGGGGTGCCGATGTCGCACCAGTAGCCGGACAGCGTGGCGCCGAGGATGTCCATGCCCCGCTCGAGCATCAGCGGAAAAAGCTCGCGGCCGAAATCAAAGGGCCCGTCCCCGGGCACAAGCTCCATGGCGCGCGGGGTGAGAACGTATATGCCGGTGTTCACGCGGTCGGTGACCACGCGCTGCCAGTCGGGCTTTTCGATGAACCGGCGCACAAGACCGCGCCCGTCGGTCAGCGCCAGACCGTAGCGCAGCGGCTCGGAGGAGCGGTACAGGGCGATAGTCGCGGCCGGGGAGCGGCTGCGGTGGGCGGCTATGAGCGCGCGCAGGTCAAAGTCGCAGGCGGCGTCCCCGCTTATCACGAGAAAATCCTCGCCGTCGGTGAAGTCGGCACAGGCCTTCACGGCGCCGGCGGTGCCGAGCGGCTCGGTCTCGAGACTGTAGCGCAGGCGCACGCCCAGATCGGAGCCGTCGCCGAAATAATCGGTGACGGCGCGGGGATTATAAGCAAGGGCGGCGCAGATGTCGCGTATCCCCGCCGAGCGCAGCAGTTCTATTATCCGCTCCATGAGCGGTTTTCCGAGCAGCGGAGCCATGGGCTTGGGCAGCTCGCCGGTAACGGCCTTGAGCCTGCGCCCCTCGCCGCCCGCAAGTATAACAGCTTTCATGGGCTTATTATTTGATTCTTTTGCTTTTTTGATGTTGTCAAGATTGACCAACTTTGATATAATCATATATTACATCATGGCAATGCAGGCAGGGGAGGAGACGTCCGATGAACAAGAAATTTCAAAGGCTGATCGAGCCGAGTGTGAGAATGTATCTCTTCTTCCTCGTCGTATTCGCCGCGGCCTCGCTGTTCTTCAAGCAATATATCCTCGCCGCGGTCGAGGCCGGGGTCATCCTGCTGCTGGTCGTGTATTCGATGATCCTTGCCAGAAAGCGCAGACGCGAGCTTGTGGATTACATCGAATCCGTCACCTACGAGGCGGACAGCGCGCGCAACAATACTCTCATCAACTTCCCGCTGCCCATCGCGGTGTTTTCGCTCACGGATTCGCGCGTAGTCTGGGCGAACCAGATATTTTTCGAAATGTGCGGCGTTTCGGGCAACCGCTTTGAGGCGCGGCTCGACGAGCTCGTGCCGGAATTTTCCGGCAAGTGGCTCACGGAGGGCAAGACCCAGCACCCCGGACTGCTTACGGTGGGCGGCAGAAAATACCAGATCCACGGCAACATTATCCGCCCCGGGACGGATGAAAAAACGGACAAGCCCGCCAGCTACAAGGGCATTACCTACTGGGTGGACGTCACAGACTACGACGAAATTCGCATAAAATACGAGCAGAGCCGCCCGGTCGTGGCGATAATTGTCATCGACAACTACGACGAGATGGCGCGCAGTCAGACGGACAGGGTCAAGAACGAGCTGCGCGACGCCGTTGAGGACAGGATCAACCAGTGGTGTCAGGGCAAGGACGCCTTTATGCGCCGCTATGACAGGGACAGGTTCCTGTTCGTTTTCGAGGAGCGCTGGCTGCCGGCGATGCAGGAGGACAAATTCTCCGTGCTCGAGCGCGTGCATGAGGTCGTGAGCCCCGCGGGCATCCACGGCACTCTGAGCATCGGTCTGGGACACGACGGCAGCGGCTTCGGCGAGGATTTCCAGTTCGCCTCGCTCGCGGTGGAGATGGCGCTCTCGCGCGGTGGCGATCAGGCCGTCATAAAAAACCGCTTCAACTTCGAATTCTTCGGCGACAAGGGCAGCGAGGTGGAGACCCGCACAAAGGTCAAGTCCCGCGTCATGGCGAACGCCCTCGCCGAGCTAATAGGCGACGCCTCAAAGGTGTTCGTGATGGGCCACAAGTATTCCGATCTCGACTGTCTCGGCGCGGAGGCGGCGGTCTGCTGTATAGCCCGCAAGCGCAGGACGCCGTGCTATATAGTAATGGATCCGCAGAAGAACGCCGTTGGTCTGCTCATAGACCGGCTGCGGCGCGAGCCGGAGTATAAAAGCATATTCGTCACACCGCAGGACGCCATATTCCAGGCCGACAGCCGCAGTCTGCTCGTGGTGGTCGATACCAACCGCCCAGAGCAGGTGGAGGATCAGAGTCTGCTCGGCGCCTGCAACCGCGTGGCCGTGATCGACCACCACCGCAGGGCGGCGTCGTATATCCAGAAGGCCGACCTCATGTTCCACGAGCCCTATGCCTCGTCTGCCTGTGAGCTTCTCAGCGAGATACTTCAGGAGGTCGTCGAGCCGGAGGATATTTTGCGCGCGGAGGCAGAGGCCGTGCTCTCGGGCATCGTGCTCGACACTAAGAACTTCACCATACGCACGGGCGAGCGCACCTTTGAGGCGGCGGCCTTCCTGCGCCGGCTCGGCGCGGACACGGTTGAGGTGAAAAAGCTGCTCCAGAACGACATGAGCCAGACCGTGGCCAAGTATAAAATTCTCCAGAGCGCAAAGCTTTACAGGGGCAATATCGCCGTCGCGGTGCCGACGGAGCCGCAGGGGCGCATAGTCGCCGCGCAGGCGGCGGATGAGCTGCTGAACATCTCCGGCGTGGACGTCTCCTTCGTCGTCTCGCCCACGGAGGACGGGGGTGCGAACGTCTCCGCGCGCTCCATCGGCGAGGTGAACGTGCAGATGATAACCGAAAAGCTCGGCGGGGGCGGGAACCGCTCGGCCGCCGCCGCGCAGCTGCGCGACATAAGCTTGAGAGACGCTGTGAACAAGCTTTTCGAGGCGATAGACCAGTATCTCGACGAATAGAACAGAAAGGACATACAGCCATGAAAGTTATTTTTATTGAGGACGTCAGGGGCAAGGGCAAGAAGGGCGAGATGAAGGACGTCTCCGACGGCTACGCGCGCAACTATCTGCTGCCGCGCAAGCTCGCCTCGGAGGCGACGGCGGACAACATGAACGCCTTCAAGCTAAAGGAGAAGGCCAAGGCGGCCCGCGCGGCCAAGGAGAAGGCGCTGGCAGAGGATAACGCGAAGCGGCTCGAGGGCGTGGTGGTGCATATCAGTGCCCGCGCCGGTCAGGGCGGAAAGCTCTTCGGCTCGGTTACAAGTCAGGAGATAAGCGACGCGCTCAAGGAGCAGCACGACATCGACATCGAAAAGAACAAGATAGTCCAGAGCGACCCCATCAAGCAGTTCGGCTCGTTCGAGGTCAGGGCGAAGCTCGGCTATGAGGTCAACGGCACCATAAACGTGCTTGTGACGGAGCAGAAATAATCACTCGGAAGGGGAACTGAGCATGGAGGAGCTGCTGGGCCGGCTGGCCCCACACTCCGCGCCGGCAGAGCAGGCGGTCATCGGCTCGATGCTGATCGATCCGCGCTGCGTGCCGGAGGTAATAGAAAAGATCCGCTCGGCGGATTTCTATATCGATGCGAACCGGGACATCTTCGACACCGTGTTCGCCATGTTTGCCTACGGTCAGACCATAGACCCCGTCACCGTGCTCAACCAGATGAAGGTCCGGGGTGTATATAAGGAGGGCTCGTCGGAGCAGTATATCCGCGAGCTCATGCAGATAACGCCCACGGCGGCAAACGTCCTTGAATACGCCGTGATCGTGCGCGACAGGGCGCTGCTGCGCAATATCGCCGAGGCCGCGCAGGAGATCAGCACCATGGTCTATGAGGGCGCCGGCGAGGCCGACGCGATGCTCGAGGCCGCGGAGCGCAGGATATACGCCCTGCGCAAGGACAGGACGGTCGGCGGTCTGCTGCCGGTCTCCGTGATCGTGCAGAACGTATATAACCACCTCTCCGAGGCCGCGGCCTCCGGCAGCTCGCTGCCGGGGCTCTCCACGGGTCTCGCCGAGCTCGACCGCACCATACTCGGTCTCAGCGGGGGCGAGCTGGTGCTCGTGGCGTCGCGCCCCGGCATGGGCAAAACGAGCATCGCGCTCAATATCGCCATGCATATTGCCAAGACCGCAAAAAAGACCGTCGCCGTGTTCTCGCTCGAGATGGCGCGCGAGCAGCTCGTCACCCGCCTGCTGGCGGGCGAGGGGCTTATCGACAGCCAGAAGCTCCAGACCGGACGGCTCTCCGAGGACGAGTGGCGGCGCGTTGCCTCTGCGGCGAGCGTGCTGAGCGCCACGGATATGCGTATAGACGACAATCCCACGCTGTCCGTCGCGGATATGAACGCCCAGTGCCGGCGCATACCGGAGCTCGGGCTCGTGGTGATAGACTACCTCCAGCTCATGCAGTCCGCCGGCAGCGGCAACTCGTGGTCGAACGAGAGCCGTACTCAGGCCGTGTCGGACATGAGCCGTATGCTCAAGATAATGGCCAAGGAGCTCAACGTCCCCGTGCTCTGCCTCTCGCAGCTCTCGCGAGCCAACGAATCCCGGCAGAACAAGCGCCCCATGCTCTCCGATCTGCGCGAATCCGGCGCTATCGAGCAGGACGCGGACGTTGTCATCGGTCTCTACCGCGAGGGCTATTATGACAAGGAGTGCGAGAACCCCAATCTCGCCGAGGCGATAGTGCTCAAAAACAGGCACGGCGAGACGGGCACGATCAACCTTCTGTGGCGCCCGGAGCACACGACCTTTGCCGCCATCACCACAAGAAACGACGAATGAACACCGAGCTGATCGACAGATTCGATATGCTGCCGCGCTCCTGCCGCGTGCTCGTCGCCGTCTCCGGCGGCGCGGACTCGGTGTATCTGCTGCATAACCTGCTCGCGCTGAGCGTCGGGCGGGGCTTCAGCGTCTGCGCGGCGCACTATAACCACGGTCTGCGCGGCGCGGAGTCAGACCGCGACGAGCGCTTTACAGGCGGGCTTTGCTCAGAGCTCGGCGTGGACTATATGGTCGGGCGGGGAGACGTCGCCGCCTATGCAGAAAAAAACGGTCTCGGCACGGAGGAGGCGGCGCGGGAGCTGCGCTATGCCTTTCTGCGAGAGGCTGCCGAGGAGCTCGGCGCGGACAGGATCGCCACGGCGCACACGGCCGATGACAACGCCGAGACGCTGCTTTTGAACCTCGCCCGCGGCGCGGGACTCAGGGGGCTCGGCGCTATCCCGCCGGTGCGCGGGGACATCATCCGCCCGCTGCTCACGACCACCCGCGAGGAGATCGACGCGTATCTCGAGGAAAACTCCGTCGCCCACGTTGAGGACAGTACAAACGCCCTTGACGATTACGCCCGCAACCGGGTGCGGCATTTTGCCGTGCCGGCGCTCGAGAGCGTCAACGCGGGGTTTGTCCGCAGCGCCTCCCGCGCCGCTCTGCTGCTGCGCGAGGACGAGGAATACCTCGACTCGCTCGCGCGGGAGTTCATAAGGGCGAGGCTCGAGGACGACGCTCTGCCGTCCGGGGAGCTGTCCGCGCTGCCGCCGCCCGTCGCCTCGCGCGTGGTGCGCCTGCTCTGCGGGGCGGGGCTGAGCGAAAAGCACGTCGCCTCGGTGCTCGCCATAGCGCGGGGCACGGAGCGGGCCTTCGCGGATGTGCCGGGGATGCGCGTGGAGGCGAGAGCCGGCGTTCTGCGGTTCGGCGCGGAGGAGACAGTGTCCTTTGCCGATACGCCGCTGCCGGCAGAGGGAACGGTGCGGCCCGAGGGCGCGGATTTTGAGGTTTCCGTGTCGCGCTGCGAAAATGATGACATTTCCCGGGGTACAGTTCACAGTTTTTTCTTTAATTGCGGAAATATCTGTGGTAATATACTCTGTACGCCGCGCCGCGACGGGGACAGGATCCGGCTCGCCGGGCGGGGCTGCACAAAGAGCGTTGCGAAGCTCTTTGCGGAAAAGCGCCTTACCGGGCGCGAGCGGGCGATGACGCCCGTCCTGCGGGACGAGGTCGGAGTGCTCGCGGTCTATGGCTTCGGCCAGGCGGAGAGAGCCGCCGGCGGCACGCTGAGAGTGGATATAATAAAAAAATAAAGCGGGAGATCGGTTATGAGAGACGATATAGAGAGAATACTTCTTACCGAGGAGCAGATCCACAGCCGGGTGCATGAGCTTGGCGCGGAGATATCGGCCGACTATAAGGGCAGGGAGCCGATGTTCGTGGGCGTGCTCAAGGGCTGCTTTGTGTTTATGGCGGATCTCATGCGCTGCGTGGACATGCGCTGCACCATGGACTTTATGGCCGTGTCCTCCTACGGCGCGGGCACCGTGAGCACCGGCGCCGTGAAGATCAACAAGGATCTCTCGCGCGATATAGCGGGCAAGGATATTATAATAGTGGAGGACATTCTCGATTCGGGAGTGACTCTCAGCTACCTCACAAAATATCTCTCCGGCAGGGATCCGGCGTCCATAAAAATCGTTACCCTGCTCGACAAGCCCAGCCGCCGCAGAGCGGATATACACGCCGACTACTCGGGCTTTGAGGTGGAGGACGCCTTCGTCGTGGGCTACGGCCTGGATTACGACGAGGTGTACCGCAACCTGCCGTATATCGGCATTCTCAAGCCCGAAGTCTATACAAAGTGATTCCCCGATAAGGATGTGATCGTTTTTTGAAACCTCAGAGAAACAGAGCGCGCGATCTGGGCTTTTATGCCCTCATACTCATAATACTGATGGCCACGGTGTTCACGATGACCTCGCCGAGCAAGGTGGCTACCTACGTTTATTCGGATATTGTAGATCTCTTCGAGCAGGAGAAGGTTGAGTCCTTCTATATCGAGGGCTCCGATCTTGTGATCACCCTGCGCGACGCCGCGGAGGGCGACGCCCCCATAACCTACGAGCTCTACGACGTGGACTGGTTCAAGCAGGATCTGTGGGATCTCATTGAAGAGCAGCACGCCGCGGGCATCATCACGAGCTACGACACGCTCGAGGGGTGGGTCGCCCCCTGGTGGCTGAGCTTCATACCCTATCTGCTGGTCATTCTCGTGTTCATCGGGCTCTGGTATGTAATGATGCAGAAATCCGGCGGCGGCGCCCCCGGCGTCGGCAAGTTCGGCAAGGCCCGCAC
>CAYNMN010000029.1:0-17535 GCA_964398305.1 uncultured Oscillospiraceae bacterium | reverse complement strand
GAGCTGCTCCTTCAAAAGCGAGAAGCTCGCCGCCTCGCTCGGCTCGGAGGCGTCCTCGTCGGGGATGAAGTCGCCGAGATGGCTGTCCTCCTCCTCGCCTATGGGCGTTTCGAGGGACACGGGCTCCTGCGCGATCTTCAGAATGTCGCGTATGCGCGTGACCTTTTCCTCTTTCTCCTTGTCGGTGAGATTGTCCCACGCGCTCTGGCCGCCGCCCATCTCGATGGCGATCTCCTCGGCAGAGGGGTCGTGGCCGAGCTCCTGAAGGAGCTGGCGGGAGACGCGGATGACCTTGTTGATGGTCTCGACCATGTGCACGGGTATGCGTATCGTGCGCGCCTGATCCGCGATGGCGCGGGTGATGGCCTGACGGATCCACCAGGTGGCGTAGGTGGAGAACTTGTAGCCCTTGGTGTAGTCGAACTTCTCCACGGCCTTGATGAGGCCGAGATTGCCCTCCTGGATCAGATCGAGGAACAGCAGTCCGCGCCCGACATAGCGCTTTGCGATGGACACGACGAGGCGGAGGTTGGCCTCGGCCATCTCATGCTTGGCCTTCTCGTCGCCGGCGTCCATGCGCTTGGCGAGCTCCTGCTCCTCCTCCGCCGTGAGCAGAGGCACCTTGCCGATGTCCTTGAGATAGGTGCGCACGGGGTCGTTGACGGCATAGTTGTCCATCATCGCCTCGGCCTCGGCTATCTCCTCATCGGTCACCTCGTCGATCTCCTCGAGCTCCTCGAGCGCGGGGAGCGAGTCGTCGTCTATGGGCACGAACGTATCCTCGCCGGAGGCGTCTATGCCGAGATCGGCGAGACGGGAGAGGAACCTGTCCATATCCTCGGAGCTGAGATTGAGGTCGTCGACAGTCTCAAGATCGTCGGCTGTGAGCTTGCCGGTCTTTCTGCCCTTCTCCACGAGCCTGTTGAGCTTGTCCTCCTGCGTTTCGGGCTTCTCGGCCTCCGGCGCGGCGGCGGTCTCGGCGCCGTCCTGCTCCTCCGCCGGCTCCTCGAGCTCCTGCTCCTCGATCCCCTGCTCCTCGGTCGGTTTTGCTTCCGCAGGCTTTTCTTCCACGGGTTTTTCTTCCGCCGGCTGTGCCTTTACGGCCGGTTTCTTCGCCGGAGCCTTTTTGGCGGCGGGCTTCTTCGCCGCCGGCTTCTCGGCTGCCGGAGCTTCTGTCGCCGGAGCTTCGGCTGCGGTCTCCGTTATCTGATCCTCAACGGTCTCGGTCTTTTTCGTCTCAGCCATCTTTCTCACCATACCCTTTAGTTTTTTTCAGTTCGTCGGCCAGAGCCTTCAGCCCCTCCGCGGAGGTGTCGGGCCCGGAATTTTCGCGGCGCATTATTTCTATGTAGTCATCCAGCGCCCGCGACCCGTTCGCGAGATTTTCGGGCTTCTGGATGATATCCGTGAGCAGGCTCGCCTCGTCCTGCGTGAGCGTCTCGCCGAGTGTCGCCACCGTGAGCGGCGCGCCCTGAGCCACGTGCTCGGCGAGCAGCGAGAACAGCTTCCAGAGCGGCGGCGAGGAAAAGTCTGCCTCGCCGGGGCCGGAGCGCCCCTTGAAGAGCGAGGGGTCGAGATACATCAGCCGCACCACGCCCTCCTCGGCGGCGGCGGAGCGGGGATTGTCGTAGCGCAGCTCCTTCGCTCGCGGCTGCGCCATCTTCAGCGGTTTGGTGAGCTCGCGCTGCTCGGAGCTCTGCGCGCTGCTGCGCCGGCGCTTTCTCCGGCGCTCGACCTCCGCGCTCACGGCGGCGGTCTGCACCCCCGCCATGGACGCCACGCGGGAGGCATAGACCTCGCGCTCCACGGAGTCCGGCAGCGCGGCGACGAGGTCTGTGGCCTCGCGCAGGAACAGCACACGCTGGTCGTCCGCCTTGAGATCGTATTTGTCCGTCACGAGCTGGAGACGGTACTCCATGTGATCCTCGGACTTCTCGATGAGGTTTCTGAAGGCGTCCGGGCCCTTTTCCTTAATATACTCATCCGGGTCCTTCGCGCCCTGCACCGTGAGCACGCGCACACGCAGCTCAAGCTTGTCCAAAAGACCTATGGCGCGCTCGGCGGCCTTCTTTCCGGCGTTGTCGGCGTCGTAGGAGATGACGACCTCGCTCGTGAACCGGCTGAGGAGCCGCGCCTGCTCGGGCGTGAGCGAGGTGCCGAGCGAGGCGACCGCGCTGTCGAACCCCGCCTGGTGCAGAGAAACTACGTCAACATTGCCCTCGACGAGGATAATGTACCCGCTCTTGGACTTTTTAGCCAGATTTAGTCCAAAAAGATTATGACTTTTGCTGAAAACCGGCGTCTCCGGGCTGTTCATGTACTTGGGCTCGACGTCGCCGAGCGCGCGTCCGGAGAAGGCCACGACGTTGCCGCGCACGTCGATGACGGGGAACATCAGGCGCATACGGAAGGTGTCATACACCCCGCCGTTCTTGCCGCGCCGCACAAGGCCGGCGTCGGCGAGCTCGCGCTCGGAGTAGCCCTTGCTCTGCATCGCGCGCACAAGACTGTCCCAGGTGTCCGGCGCGAAGCCGAGACCGAAGCGTCTTACCGAGGCGCCGCTTATCTGCCGCTTGGCGATATATGCGCGGGCGACCTCCGCCGAGGGCTCCGAGAGCTGGTCATAGAAGAAGCGCGCGGCGTCGCGGTTGAGAGCGTACAGCCGCTCCCGCCGGGGTCGCGAGGGGTCGCGCTCCTGCTCGGGGACGGTCATGCCCGCCCTGCGGGCGAGGAACTCCACCGCCTCCGGGAAGGTCAGGCTCTCTATCTCCATTATGAAGTTGATGACGCTGCCGCCCTTGCCGCAGCCGAAGCAGTGATATATCTGCTTGGCGGAGTTGACGGAGAAGGACGGGCTCTTTTCGCTGTGGAACGGGCACAGACCGAAGCGGTTCTGCCCGCTGCGCTTGGTGAGATTCACATAGCCGCTCACCACGTCCTCTATATCGTTTTTTTCTGCGAGCTCCTGCAAAAAGCTCTCCGGGAACGCCATGCGCCCTCACCTTCCTTCTGTTTGAATGTCCGCTTATCTGAAAATGTAGTCGTAAAAGTCCGTATAGACCATCTCGGAGGAATATTTATAATACTCGCGCACCCGCGCCACGCCCGCCGCCGCCTCGTCCCCGGAGGCCGTAGTGCCGTCGGAGCGCGTGTAGACGTCCCTCGTCGCGTCGTAGCTGCCGTCGGAGGACACGAAGCTGTAATCGATGAACGGGACGAAGCCCCCGGCCGTGGAGAGTATGTCGTGCCCGAGGATGAGCCGCGAATCGTAATCGACGCCGAAGAGGTTGAGAAGTGTCGGCAGAATGTCCGAGCTCGAGCAGGGCTTGGCGACCTCCACCGGCTCGTCCATATCCGCGCACCAGAGGATCAGCGTGGACTTTTCAAGATCGAAGCGGCCGTCCATATCGCGGCCCGTGAGCGATTCGATGTCGTTCTGTCCGAGCGCGTAGGGGTAGTGGTCGGCGGAGAGGACGATAACTGTATTGTCGAGCTCCCCGGCGGCGTCGAGCTCGTCTATGAGGTATTCGAGCGCCCTGTCCACCTGCATCTGCCCGGCGACATAGGCTCGCGCCCCGTAGGTCGCGCCCGTGAGATCCTTCACCTCGTCCTCGAACACGCTGTCGTCATAGTTGAGGAAGGTATAGTTGAAGTGGCCGCTGATGGTCATGTAGTAGACGCAGAACGGCTCGCTGCCGACATATTCCCCCGCCGTTGCGCGGAGCATATCGTAGTCGAGCGAGAGCACATAGTCCTTGGGCGCCTCCATGCCGTGATCCTTGGCCTTGAACTCGAAGCCGAGGTTCGGCATCGTGACGTCGCGCCCGTAATAGGTATAGGTGCCGTTGTGGTAGGCGAGACACTTATACCCCAGCGCGGAAAACACGTTTCCGGCGGCGTAGGGCAGGTAATTGTCCGCCGTGAGCCGCAGGAGCTCCGTCGTCGTGTTCTGGTACATCCCGAGCAGAGTCATGAACTCGCCGCCCGTGGTGGAGGCGCTTGTGAGCGGGACATAGAAATCGTCGAACACAAAGCCCTCGTTGGCGAGCTTATAGAGCGTGGGCGTGTGCGTTTCGTCTATCGCCCAGCTTGAAAACGACTCGCCGCACAGCCACACGAGGTTCTTGCCCTCGAACATTCCGGTATATTCGTTTTCGCAGGTCGGCTCGCGCCCGGCAAGCCATGCTGTTAGCTCCGCGAGCTCCGTGTCCTTCTCGCTCGCCGCCATCGCCGCGAGGTCGAGATCGGAAACGTGCGCGTCGTAGATTATCTCCGGCGTGGGCGTGGGGGTCGGCGTCGCGGCGGGCGCATCGCTCGTGGCGTCAACCGGCTCCGCCGTGGGAGCCGGCGTCGCCGCGGGCTCCGCCGTCTTGCGCTCAAGGCTGACATACAGACCGAGCCTGTGCTGGACGTCGAGCCGCTGCGCCGTGATGAGACCAAAGCCCGTTACGCCGGAATCGAGCACGAAGCCGTCGCCGTAGAGGAAGCTCGACGAGACCGCGCCGCGTTTGTCGAGCCGGACGGACGCGGACGCGCCTATTTGAAGCACGAGAAAGGCGGCGAGCGAAACGAGCGCGCGCCGGCGGCCGGTGCTGTGCGGCGTCATGCGTCTGCCGAACGCCAGCCAGAGCGCAAACGGCGCCGCGAGCAGGAGCAGCGCCGGCAGCGACTGCCATATGCCCGTGAGCGTTTCGCGCCAGAAGTCCGTGATAGCCGCGCCGCCCACGCCCATCAGCCCCACGCCGAGGTATTGGTTGAAGATGTGCTTATATACCGTATGTACGCCGAAAAAGAGCCATGTCGCCGCGAGCAGCACCAACGAGGACACGCGAAACCATCTCGCCGAGCCGAGCAGCGCGATAAAATTGAACAGACAGCCAAGCGCGAGCGCGAACACGGCGGAGACGAGCACGGCGGAAGCGCTCCACGAGCCGATGCAGAAGGCCCGGAAGACAAGCTCCATATATACGGCGGACAGGGGAAGGAACAGAAACCACAACCTGTTTTTCTTTTTCTCTCTGTTTTGGGTCATTTTACGCTCCAGGCCTCCGGAATAAAGATCTTTGCGTAGCAGGCCATGGCATAGGAATCGGTCATGCCTGAAACATAGTCGGTCGCGGCGCGCTCCACGCCGTCGCGCTCCGCGATCGCGCGGAAATCCTCGGGCAGCTCGTCGGGTCTTCCGGCGTAATACTCCCAGATGCCGCGCAGGATGTTTTCCACCTTGCTCTCCTCGCCCTTGGCGACACTGTTACGGTATAGGCCCGCATACATGAAGGCGGTGAATTCATCCACAGCCTCGTTCATGCCGGCGGACATTCTGAGCTCGCCGCCGCCGCTGTTCGCGATTATGTCGGTGACGATGGCGTTTATCCTCTCGCTGTTGCGTCTGCCTATGCGCGCTCTGACTATCTCCGGCTCGTCGCCGGGGAGGATGATGCCCGCGCGCTCGGCGTCGTCGAGATCGTGGTTGATATAGGCGACCTTGTCGGAAAGGCGCACCACGTCGGCCTCGAGAGTTCCCCTCGGCTCGCCGGTGGTGTGGTTGAGGATGCCGATGCGCGTCTCGTTGCAGAGGTTAAGCCCCCGCCCGTCGCGCTCGAGCACATCCACCACCCGCAGCGACTGCTCATAGTGCCGGAACCCGCCGGGGTATATGCTGTCGAGCGCCCGCTCTCCCGCGTGGCCGAAGGGCGTGTGGCCGAGATCGTGGCCAAGGGCGATGGCCTCCGTGAGATCCTCGTTGAGCTCCAGCGCGCGGGAGATCGTGCGCGCTATGCGCGAGACCTCGAGCGTATGCGTAAGGCGCGTGCGGTAGTGGTCGCCCTCCGGCTGGAGGAAGACCTGAGTTTTGTGCTTGAGCCGCCGGAAGCTCTTGCAGTGGGTAATGCGGTCTATGTCGCGCTGGAAGCAGGTGCGGATATCGCACTCCGGCTCGCTCACGGGTCTCAGCGCGCTCTCGCACGCAAGCGTCCCGTATTTTCCGACGATATATCTTTCGGCCTGTTCCCGTCTTTCTCTCGGGCAGCTCATTTTTTCACCCCCACCGATAATAAAGGCACCACAGCTTTTCTCTGTGATACCTTTATACGCGATAAATTTTGTTTTCCCTTTATTTTTCTGCAAATATTTTTATGGGCGACGGAGCATAGAGCTCGCCCGTGAGAACGGCGGAGGCTCCGCCTGCGGTGACGTCCGTGAGCCGGGCGCAAAAGCTCTGCGCATCCTCCGCGAGGAGCAGGGCGGAGACCGTCACGCGCTCTCCGAAGTCGGCCGTCACGTCCCTCGCGCCGAGATCGTCGAGCAGCCGGCGCACGCGCTCATACTGCGCGTAGCCGCAGTCCGCCCGCAGCGCCGAGAAGAGCGCCATGCGCGCCGTCCCCGCCGTCTCAAGCGCCGCGGCCGCGGCCTTGGAATAGGCGCGCACGAGTCCGCCGCTGCCGAGCAGTATGCCGCCGAACCAGCGCGTCACGACGCAGCAGACGTCGTATATCTCTCCTGAGCGAAAGACGTTGAGCGTCGGCTGGCCGCTCGTGCCGCCGGGCTCGCCGTCGTCCGACCAGCGCAGAGCGCCGCTACGAAGATTATACGCCCAGACATTGTGCGTGGCGTCGGCGTATTTTTTTCTCACGCTCTCGACAAAGGCCATCGCCTCCGCCTCCGTGGAGGCGGGCGAGACCTGACCGAGGAAGCGCGATTTTTTGTCGATATACTCCGCCTCGCCGCAGCCGGCGGGGACGAGGTAGCCGTTATCGGCCATCGCTTTCCCACTCCTCCCGCGTTATCGCATAGCAGAAGCAGCGCCGCCGCTCGCCCATGAGCGTCACGTCCTCCTCGCGGTCGAGCTGATAGCGGAAGCCGCACTTTTCGATGACGCGGCGCGATTTGTCGTTGCCCTCGTAGTGCCCGCACCAGACTCGCCCCGCGGCGCGCTCGGTAAAGAGCATTTTCAGCGCGGCGCGGACGGCCTCCGGCATATAGCCGTTGCCCCAGTGCGGCACACCGATCCAGTAGCCTATCTCCGGCTCGCCGGGACAGACCGCATTGTCCTTTATCCCCAGACAGCCGACGAGCCCGCCGCTCTGTCTGAGAGTGACGGCGGCGTTGTCGTCCGGCATCAGCACGGCTTTGAGTATTCTCCGGCTCTCCTCCGGCGAGGTATGCGCGGGCCAGCCCGTTACGGGGCCCACGCGCTCATCCCTTGCGTATTCATACAGAGCCTCGGCGTCGCTCTCCGCCCACGGGCGCAGGACGAGCCGCTCAGTCGTCAGCTGTATCATCGGCGTCGTCCCTCACATACTCGCGCACGGAGCCCCAGAGCTCCGGCTTCACCACTACCTCGACCTCGACGCCCTCGTCGGTGTATTCGGCGGAGATCACCGCCGCCTCGCGCCGAAGCATATCGAGCACGCCGGCCCTGTCATAGGGCAGGAGCAGCTTGACCCGCCTGCTCTCGCGCCCGATAATTTCCGCAACGGCCTTGATGAGCTCCGGCGTCCCCTCGCCCGTGCGGGCGGAGACACACACGATATTCTCGCCGTGGGGCAGAAGGCCTGTGAAGGCGTCGCATTTGTTATATACGCGGATGCAGGGCTTTTCCGCCGCGCCGAGCTCGGCTATGAGCGACTCGACGACGGCAATCTGCCGCTCCATGTCCGGGCTCGTGACGTCGATAACGTGCAGCAGCACATCGGCATAGCGCAGCTCCTCAAGCGTCGCCTTGAAGGCGGCGACAAGATGCGTCGGCAGCTTGCGGATGAAGCCGACGGTGTCGGACACGAGCGCCTCGCTTGCTTCGTCGATCTTCATGCGGCGGGTCGTGGTGTCGAGCGTGTCGAAAAGTCTGTTGTTGGCGGGGATGTCCGAGCCCGTGAGACAGTTGAGCAGCGTGGACTTGCCGGCGTTGGTATAGCCGACGATCGCCACGACGGGCAGGGCGTTGCGCTCCCGCCTGCGGCGCTGAACGGAGCGCGCGCGGCGCACCTGCTCGAGCTCCTCGCGCAGCTTCTGGATCTTGCGGCGGATGTGGCGGCGGTCGGTTTCGAGCTGCGTTTCGCCCGGGCCGCGCGTGCCGATGGGCGAGGCGTCGCCCGACGCCGTCTGGCGCACGAGATGCGTCCACATACCGGTCAGGCGCGGCAGCAGATATTCATACTGCGCGAGCGCCACCTGCAGCTTGCCCTCGCGGGTCTGAGCGCGCTGGGCGAAGATGTCGAGAATGAGCCCCGAGCGGTCGAGCACGCGCACGCCGAGCTCCTCCGAGAGCACGCGCAGCTGCGAGGGCGAGAGCTCGTTGTCGAACACCGCGAGATCGCACTGTGTGTTTTCGACAAGCTCCTTGAGCTCCGCGACCTTGCCCTCGCCGAGGAACGTGCGGGCGTCGGGCTCCGCACGCTGCTGCAGCACCGAGGCCGCGACCTCCGCACCGGCGGTCTCCACAAGGGCGGCGAGCTCCTCCATGGAGGACTCGTCCGAGCGCTCGTCCTTTTCCAGACAGGGCGACGACAGTCCCGCTATCGCCGCGCGCTCCTTTATCGTTGTTGTGTCGTTTATAGGCATATTTCTCCTGTTCGCGGCGTCCATGCGCCGGGATAAAATAAAATTCGGGCGCGTTTTTCAACGCGCCCGATCGACGTTAGTTTTACTGGCCGAGACCGTACTTCTTGTTGAATCTCTCGACGCGGCCGCTGGTGTCCACCAGCTTCTGCTTGCCCGTATAGAACGGGTGGCACTTCGAGCAGATTTCAACTGTGATATTCTCGCGGGTAGAACCGGTCGAAATAACGTTGCCGCAGGCGCACTTGATAGTGGTCTGGTAATATTTGGGATGGATGCCTTCCTTCATTGTCTTTCACCTCAATAATGGGCTGTCTTGAGTATGCTCCAACGGCATGGTTACAAGACGCAAAGTGGATTGTAACATTATATATGTCGGTTTGTCAATGCTTTTCTGCGATTTTCTGCTCGATTCTGACCGCTTTTCCGGCCTTCAGGAAGAAAAGCAGGCAATCCTTGACCGGCTTGCCGGTTATTGCCGCCATGGCCGAGGCATAGGCGCGCACCTGCGCGGAGTAAAACCGCGCCCGCTCGTCGAGCGCCGGGCCGCTCACGGCGTCGGTCTTGAAGTCTATGACCGTCAGCTCGCCGCGCTCCTCTATGCAGCAGTCCACTACGCCCTGCAGCAGCACGGCGTCCTGTCCGCCGCCGGGGAAGAACTCCTCCGCCGGGCGCAGGAGAGTGAACGGAAACTCGCGCCAGACCCTGTCCGCCGAGAGCACTCTCGCCCCCGCTTCGGACGCGAAGAAGCGCGCGATATCGCCGGCGTCCACCGCCGCGGCCTCGCGGCGGCTGAGATATCCGGCGGCGGCAAGGCGCTCCGTCTCGCCGCGCACCTCTTCCGCCGAGCCCGTGCGGGCAAGGTCGATGCCGCGCAGCAGCTTATGCGCCGCCGTGCCGCGCTCCGCGCCCGTGAGCGGTCGCTCCGCGCCGGAGAGATACGGTCGCCGCAGCTCCCGCGCCTTACGGGGCAGTATGTCCCGCGCCTCGGGGTCGTCCTCTCCCGCGCGTTTCAGCTCGGTGGCCGTGACCTTGCTGGGCAGCGCCACGGCGCTCTCATTGGCATAGCGCCAGTCGAGAGCGGAGGCGAGAGCGGGGTCGGGCTCGGCGGCGATATCCTCGCCCGATGCCTCGTCCCGCGCGGCGGTCTCCGTCTCCTCCGCCGGCTCGGCGACGGACATCGTGAAGCGTCGGGGTGTCCCCGTCGCGTCGCTCCTCACCTCGTCGGCGAGGGCGGCGGCGATGAGCCACATCGCGTCCGACGCCATGCCGGCGAGCAGCACTGGGTGCATCGGAGCCGTGACGGCGCGGGATATTCTGTCTATATCGTTTCCGGGGTCGGGCAGGCAGGCCGTGATGAACAGGCGCTCGCGCGCCCTCGTCATGGCGACATAGAGCAGCCGCAGCTCCTCGGACAGCGTTTCGCGCTCGAGCTTCGCGGCTATACCGCGGCGCGGGAGCGTGGGGTATTCGACGCCGCGCGCGGCGTCCGTGAGCTTCGGCCCGAGACCGAGCGCGGGGTGGACGAGCACGCTCTCGCGCAGATCGGTCTTGTTGAAGCGGCGCGAGGTGTCGCACAGGAACACGACCGGGAACTCGAGCCCCTTGGATTTGTGCACGCTCATTATCCGCACCGCGCCGCCGGACATGGCCGCGCCCACGCGCGGCTCCTCGCCGCGCTCGGACATCGAGCGCAGCCACTCAAGAAAGCGGTGCACCGAGCCGGAGGCGGAGACGGACGCGAATTTGCGCGCGAGCTCGGTGAGCAGCATCAGATTCTCGCGCCGGGCCGCACCGTCGGGAGCGGCGCAGGTGAGCGCCATACAGTCGAGGCGGTTATATATCTCCGTCAGGAGCTCGGCGGGGGTGGAATCGGCGGCGTAGCGCCGGAGAAGCGCGAGCGTATCGAGGAACGCGGCGCACCTGGCGTCACCGTCGGCGGAGAGCGTGAGCGCGGAGAAGAAGTCGCCCTGCATATCCCGCGCGCGGATGGCGGAGAGCTCGTCGGGAGTGAAGCCGAACAGCTCCGAGCGCAGCGCCGCGATGAGCGCGACGTCCTGGCGCGGGTTATCGACCACGGCGAGGAGCGAGAGCATCACGCTCACCTCCGGCGAATCGAAGAAGCCGCCGGACTGCTCGCTCATAACGGGTATGCCCGCGCGGGTCAGCTCGCGCCTGTATATGCCTCCGGCGACATTCGCCGAGCGCAGCAGGATGGCGACGTCCCCGAAGCCCACGGGCCGCTCCGCGCCGTTTTCGCGCACGGTCTCGCCGCCGGCGACGAGCTCGAGTATGCGCCGCGCAACGTACCTCGCCTCGGCCGCGACCTTGTCGGGGCGCTCCTCGCCGTCGTCCGCTCCGGGTCGGCGCAGGACGATGAGCTCCGGTATCGGCGAGCCGCCCTCATCCGGCAGCCCCGGGCGCAGCGCCGCGTCGCCGTCGTAGTCGAGCTCGCCGAGGGCGCGGCTCATGAGATTGCCGAACACGCTGTTCACGCCCTCGAGCACCGCGGCGCGGGAGCGGAAGTTTTCGCGCAGCAGCACGCGGCGCGGCTCGCCCTCCGCCGCGTTTTCCGCGCCGGAATAGGTGAGATATTTTTCGATGAAGATCGTGGGGTCGGCGAGACGGAAGCGGTAGATCGCCTGCTTCACATCGCCCACCATGAAGAGCTTTCTGCCGCCGTCCGACACGGCGTTTATTATGAGCTCCTGCACGCGGCTGACGTCCTGATACTCGTCCACCATCACCTCCGCGAAGCGCGCGGAGACCTCGCGGGCGGTCTGCGTGGGCGTGCCGTCCGGATTTGTGAGCAGGCGCGCGGCGAGGTGCTCGAGATCGGAGAAATCCACGAGCGAGCGGCGGCGCTTGGCGGCGGTGAAGCGCGCGTCGAAGTCCGTTACGAGCCGCAGCAGCGCGCTCATGGCCGGCACGGTGGCGGCGGCGTCCGCAAGGAGCTTTTCCGAGCTCTCGGCAAAGACGGCGTCGAGCTTTTTGACCGCCGCCTTGCAGTCGTCGCGCACGGCCTTGACATATTCGACCGTCCCCGGGTGCTGCGGACTGCGAATCGAGCCGAAGCGCGGGAAGGGTATCGGCAGGCAGACGCGAGCCGCGTCCCAGCCGCGCAGACACCCGGCGGCAAACGCCGTGAGCGCGTCGCGGGTCTCGTCAAGGCTCGCGCCGTAGCTCTTGAGAATGTAGGAATAATCCCCGCCGAGCGAGTCGATGAGCGCGGCGAGCCGATCCGACCAGCACAGCGCCGTTTCCCGCACGCCGTCGAGCAGGATGCGTCCGGCGTCGGTCTCCCCGGCGTCGCCTGTGGCGGGATACCGCGCGAGCGCCGCCGTCTGCTCCTCCGCCCAGCTTTCCGGGCGGGCGTGGCACTGAAGACGGCCGTGCAGCCTTTCCACGAGCTCCTCGAGCCGCGAGTCGTCCCGCCCCGCGCCGACGGTGTCCGCAAGCGCGAGAAAATCCGGCTCCGCCCTCTCATACGCCGCCTCAAGCGTGCGTCGCAGCGCGGCCTTTTTGAGCAGGCGCGCCCTGTCCTCGTCGGCTATGGCGAAATCCGGCGGCAGCTCGAGCAGATGGCAGTGCTCGCGCAGAAGCTCGGCGCAGAAGCTGTGTATGGTGCCTATCCTCGCGCTCTGGGCAAGAGCACTCTGGCGTCTGAGCGCGCGGGCGGAGGGGTCGGCCGCGACCCGCTCTCCGATCGCGTCGGCAATGCGGGAGCGCAGCTCGGCGGCGGCGGCCTTGGTGTAGGTTATAACGAGAAAGTCCTCTATCCCCGCGCTGTCGGCGGGGTCTGTGATGCGGCCTATCAGCCGCTCCGTGAGCACGCGGGTCTTGCCGGAGCCCGCGGCAGCGGAGACGAGCAGCGCCCCGCCCCGATTTTCTATCGCCTCGCGCTGGGACGGCGTGGGTGTGAACTCAGCCATTCTCCCCGCCTCCTTCGAGCATATTCCAGATCTTCGTGGCCGGAAGCTTTTGGATATAGCGCCGCGTGTCGCCGTCCTCGCCGTCGCTGAAGCGGCAGGCGTCGGCATAGTCGCAGTACAGACAGGCGTTGTCCTGCGCGCCGCGGTAGAAGGGGTCGGCGGTGATGCTGCCGGCGCGCAGCTCCTTTGTCATCGCCGTAAGCGTGTCGTGTATCCTCCGCTCAAGCAGCCCCAGCCGCTCCGCGCTCGCAAGGGAGTCGCCCGATGGGGCGCCGTCCTTCCATTTCACGGGCAGACGCACGGGCGTATCGCTCTCCTCCATCGCCCGCAGCACGTCGGGATCGTCGAGCAGGAGACCGGAGCGCCTGTGCCCCGACGCGCGCTTCGCGCTGATCTCCGCGTCGGAGAGGTCGGCGGGAGCGGAGATTATCTTGTCCCACGCGGGGATATACAGCACGCCCGCCGGGGCGACGGGGTGGCCGCAGAGCTCCTCGCCGGCGTCTGTAAGTGTGAAGAGGTAGAGCAGCATCTGGAGATTCAGCCCGTGCATCACGTCCGAAAGGCTGAAGGACTTGCGCCCGGTCTTGTAGTCCACCACGCGCAGATACAGCGTGCCGTCCTTCAGCCAGCCGTCAACGCGGTCGGCTATGCCGGAGAGCGCGCCCACCCGCCTGAGATCGAGCTCGAAGAACATCGGCTCAAAGCTGCCGGCGCGCAGCTCGTCGGCCATGTCCGCGACCACGCGGCGCACGCCCGATATGAGCCGGTTGAAAAGATACTTGAAGCGCGGCGTCGCGTCCTCAAGCCCGTCGAGCTCCTCGTCGACATACTGCGCCACATATTTGTCCGTGAGCGCCGTGAGCTCATCGTCGGAGAGCTGCGCGAAGCCGCCGGACGCGGAGGTCTCGGAGGCGACGTGCTCAAGAACGTAGTGCATGAAGGTGCCGTACTCCGGCGGCGAGAACTCGGCGGCGCGGCGCGGCTTCGCCTTGAGCCCGTAGCGCAGGAAGAAGGCGAAGCGGCAGGAGGCGAATTGATCCGTGCGCGAGGCGCTCATGCCGGGCCTTTCGCCATAGAGTGCGCTCACGGAGCGGGCCGAGAGACTGCCGCGGGTGAGCGCGGCGGCAAGTCTCACGCGCTCCATCTCGTTTCCGCGCGCGTCAAAATATTTCGCGCACTCCCTCGCAAGGGCGTAGCCGGGGGCGCGGACGGACTGCGCCGCAAGCTCAAGAGCCGGGGCGGGCGCGGCAGACTTCACGGCTCTGCGGTCGGCGGGGACGATGTCCCTGCCGAAGAGCTTCGCCGCGCGGCTCATAACAAAGCTCGGCCGCGCCGGAGCGCCGTTTTCCGCCCACGCGGGCGTAACGAGCGTCAGGGTCTCCGACGGGAGCGAGATGCAGTTGTATATCAGCGTCAGCTCGCGCCAGAGCTCCGCCTCGCCGCCGCCGAGCTCTATGCCGAGCTCGGAGAGCTCGCGCCGCTCCTCGGGCGAGAACACCCCGCCCTCCCTTGCGCCGGAAGGCAGACGCTCGTCGGAGGCGCCGAGGACGATCAGGTGCTTTATGCTGCGCCGGCGCATACGGTCGAAGTCGCCGGCCGTTACCATATCGAGCGAGACGGGGATTATCCCCACGCTGTACTGCGAGAGCGTGAGCAAAAAGAGCCGGCGGAAGCGCTCGGCGTCCATCGGCGTGTCGCCGAGTATTAGCGCCGTCTGCTCAAGCGCCGTGACTGTGAGCTCCCAGAGCCGCGTATTTTCCGCCGCCGTCTGCGCCCGTCCGTCGCTCTCGAGCTGCGCGGAGCGCTCGGCGAGCCTGTCGGCGAGCGAGAGGGCTTCAAAGAGACCTGCGAGCGCCTGAGCCTGCTCCAGCGCGGTCTGCGCGGTTTTGCACGCCTCGGCCAGAGCAAGCAGCGGCGCGGCGGCGCGGCGGCGCAGGGCGTTGATCCGCACAAGGCGCTCGCGAGCGGAGTCGTTCCACTCGCCGTCCGGCCCGTCGGGGTTGGGCCGCCAGTCCTTTTCGCTCAGCCACATCGACGCGCGCGCGCCCCAGATTATGCAGTAGTTTTCGAGTATGTCGCACTCCTCCGCGCTCAGACCCGCAAGGCCCGTGCGGAGATAGGCGAACACGTCGTCGCTCTCCCAGCCGCCCTCGATCGTGTCATAGGCGGCGGCGATGAGCGCCGAAAGGGGCTTGCGGAGAATATCGGCCTTGCGCGTTGTGAAGAGCGGCACGCCGTAATACTCAAACGCAGCCGTGAGCGCACCCCGATATTCCTCAAAGCCGCGCACGGCCACGGCGATGTCGCGCCAGCGGCAGCCGCCCCGGGCGAGCTCCCTCGCCCGCGCGGCGGCAAGCTCGCACTCCGCCGTCACACTGCCGGCGGAATAGAGCCTCACGGCGTCCGCGCCGAGCGTCCACCTGTCCTGAGAATATGTAAAGAGCCGCTCGGAGAGGAAATCCGCCGCGTTGGCGTCGCCCTCGGGATCGAGCTCCGTCACCGTGCAATCCACTCCCGCCTCCTTCGCCTCGCGCAGGAGCATATTCGCCGTGCGGCGCGAGAGCTCAAACACCTCGCTGCCCTCGCTCAGTCCCTCGCAGGTCAGGCAGACCGTCATATCCGCACCCTTGGCGAGCAGCGCGCGGAGCACCGCCGTCTGCTGCGCCGTAAAATCCGTAAAGCCGTCTATATATATGTGTCCTGCCGCGCCGAATTCGCTGCGCGGCAGGCTTTCGCACAGCCGCGTGAGCGCGTCCGAGGGGTCGGCGCGCCCCGCGCCGACGGCGGCGTCATAGGCCGCGAGCACGAGCGCGAGGTCGGACAGCTTTGCTCCGAGCGTCCCGCCGACCGAAGCGGCGCTCTCAAGCGCCTCGGAGTCCACGACGGCGGTCTTGAGCTCGCCCACCGCCGAGAGCAGCGCGAGCTGGGTCTCCGCGCGGCGATAGGAGGAGCCGTAGACCCGCAGATGCGCGCCGACGGCGTCGAGCGCGAGCGCCATGCACAGCAGCCGACCCCCGGCGTCGAGCGCCTCGCGGCTGCCGCCGGTCTCCGCCTCAACTCTGCGGGCGAGCGAGGTGAACGAGAGCGCGGCGGCATAGAGCGGCATAGAGTCGCCCACGGCGGCGCAGAGCTCGCGCTCGGCCTCGTGGCTGTACTGCTCGGGCACTATCATGCAGCGTCCGCCCTCGCCTCTCGCGGCGGCCGCGCGTATCTCGTCTATGATGAGCGCGGTCTTGCCCGCGCCTGCTCTGCCGGTTATTATTCTGAGCATCCCGTCGCCTCCCTGCTTTTACCTATTTTACCACAGGAAAAGTCCGATATAAAGTACCGATCTCAAATGGCAGCTTCTTCCCGCGGGCGCGTCGTTCGGGATTTGTTCACAATTATGTGTTATACTCTGTCGAACCCTGTCAGGAGGAACATAACCGATGCAAAAGAAAGCCATACGTTACATATGCGCCCTCACGGCGCTTGCGCTCGCGCTCACCCTTACCGGCTGCGGCGCGAAGGAGCCCGATCCCCACGAGGGCATGGTCTATGTCAACACCGGCGTGGACATGGAGTGGATAGACGAGGCCGAGGGCGTAGCCGCGTCCGACTTTGACGCCGCCGACTTCTCGAGCGACGGCAACATAGTCAGCTACAACGGCGAGGAATACGAGAGCTCGCTCGGCGTGGACGTCTCGTTCTATCAGGGCGAGATCGACTGGGAGGCCGCCGCGGCCGACGGCGTGGAGTTCGCGATGATCCGCTGCGGCTTCCGCGGCTCGTCCGAGGGCGACATGTTCGTGGACGAGCAGTTCGAGAACAATATCAAGGGCGCTCTCGCCGCCGGCATAAGGGTGGGCGTGTACTTCTTCTCGCAGTCCACCGGAGCCGTGGAGGCCGCCGAGGAGGCGCTTTTCGTGCTCGACCTCATCGACGGCTACGACGTCACGATGCCGGTCGCCTTCGACTGGGAGCCGCTGAGCGATTCCCGCAGCGACAGCGTGAGCGGCGAGGATGTTACCGCCGCCGCCGTGGTGTTCTGCGAGATGGTGAAGGACGCGGGCTATGACCCCTGCGTTTACTTCTTCCGCAGGCTCGGCTACTATGACTACGACCTCTCGCGCCTCGCGGACTTCGATTTCTGGGTCGGCTCGCCAGGCACGGCGCCGGACTTCTACTACGCGCACAGCATCTGGCAGTTCTCCTTTACCGGAGTTATCGACGGCATAGACGGCGACGTGGATCTCGATCTCGCCTTCACCCCCGTCCCCCAGCCGGAGCCCTCGCCCACCGGAACGTCCGGCAAATAAACCCACCCGAAACGACCTTTTTTCGTGTGTTTTTGTGTGCGGTTTTCAGGTGTGTTTTGGGACGTTTTTTGCTGTGGTTTGGGGCGTGTGTGTTATTCCGTTCCGCCGGGAACGAATACGACCGACGTCGGGGGTAAACGTACCACGGGCGACCACACAGGGTCGCCCGCACCCCCGTTGTCATCCTGAGCGAAGCGAAGGATCTTCCGCAGGATTCCCCGCACCCCCCAATCGAATACGTAGGGAACGGTCCTGACCGTTCCGTGGTCGGATTATAACCGACGTAGATGATATTCGTACCCGCGGAACGGTCAGGACCGTTCCCTACGGAAATTGATTTTACATGGCAAAATATTATGCGGTGGTTTAAATCTTTGACGTAGGGGCGACCCTGTGTGGTCGCCCGCACAAGATCCTTCGCTTCGCTCAGGATGACAACGGGGGCGCGAAGGATGACAACGGTGGCGCTCAGGATGACAACGGTGGCGCTCAGGATGACAGAGGGAGGTGGGGGGTGACGCCGCCGATTTCCCTCGTAGGAGTGGAAATGTCAAGAAATCCTTTTCTGGTGGGGTTTGGTCACTTTTATCTCAAAGGATTTTCTCTCCATGCTCTACCCTTTTTGCGAAAATGTTGGGGCTCGGTTTTCCGAACCCCAACATTTATTATAGAACCTATGAAAAACCCACCGCCCTTTGCGCGGTGCTCTAAAGGATAGTCTTATGTAGGATACGGTGTAGCCCGAAAGG
>CAYNMN010000028.1:0-17855 GCA_964398305.1 uncultured Oscillospiraceae bacterium | reverse complement strand
CATCGAAGTGCGCTTCAACACCGAGGTCAACGATATCGGCACCATCAAGCGCGGCTTTGACGACATAATCGTCGCCACCGGCTCCGTCCCCCGCTCCATGCCGAACATCAAGGGCTTCGACAAGGCTGTCACGTTCCGTGAGCTTCTCCGCGAGAAGAAGGACGTCGGCGACAAGGTCCTGTTCCTCGGCGGCGGCCAGTCCTCCTGCGAGGCGGCTTATGATCTCATCCTCGCCGGCAAGCACCCGATCATCGTCGAGTTCGGCAACGACCTCGTCGCGGCTCAGGCCACCTGCCTTGCCAACACCTCCTTCCTGCGCGACGCCATGGAATACCACAAGGTTCCGGTATACCTGCACAGCACAGTGATCGAGATCGGCGACGGCTACGCCATGGTCAAGACGCCTGACGGCGTCCAGAAGATGGAGTGCTCAGCCGTTGTCAACGGCATCGGCTTCGTTCCCGCCCCCGTCGGCGAGAAGGCCGCTCATGTCTACCGCGTTGGCGACTGCGTCGCCATCGGCAACCTGCGTACCGTCGTCTGGCGTGCGTGGGACGTCTGCATGAGAATATAGTTCCCAATATAAACGCTCTCCCCGGACGTGTCCGGGGAGAGCATACTGCATCCCTGTTTAATAACGCCGAAAAAATTGCACCCCGACCGTTATTCAGTATCACATACTGTCTAACCCTTGGGGTGCAGTTTTTGCCCATGCCGCGTCCGGCGGCGTCTACAGCGGTCTTGAGGAGATGTGCTCGTCGGCAAAGCGCTCGTAGCCGCGGCTCTTATCTATATCCTCCAGTATCTCCACCATCCGGAATATATCCTCATAGCTCGTGTAGAGCGGGATGGGCGCGAGGCGGATGACGTTCGGCTCGCGGTAGTCGGGGATCACGTTTTGCTCCTTGAGCGCCTGGCATATTCGGAAGGCCTCCGGGTGCTCAAGCGGCACATGGCCGCCGCGAATACGCTCCTCCCGCGGACAGCCGACGGCAAATTCGTCCGACAGCCGCTCCTCGATGAGATACATCATGTATGCCGTCATACATAGCGATTTTGCGCGCAGGCGCTCTATCCCGGCGGAGAGCGTTAAACTCAGCGAGCCCTCGATGGCCGCCATGGAGAGGATGGGCGGCGTGCCCGTGAGCCAGCCGTCGGCGTCCGGCGAGTGGACGTGCTCGGGGTGGAGCTGGAACTGCGTGGCCTTCTCGTTGCCCTGCCAGCCGGCCATGCCCGGCGCTCTGCCGAAGTGCTTCCGGTTGATAAAGAGCCCCGCCGCAGTGCCCGGCCCGCCGTTTAGATATTTATAGCTGCACCAGACGGCGAAGTCCGCGTCCGCGGCGCGCAGGTCGTTGGGAACAACGCCGATAGAGTGGCACAGGTCCCAGCCGATGTATATCCCGCGCTCATGCGCGGCCCTTGTGAGCCTCGGCATATCGAGGAGCTGCGCGCTGCGGTATAGCGCCGAGGGCAGCAGCACGAGCGCCACATCGTCGGTCATGGCGTCGATCACCGCGTCCTCGTCGATAAACCGCCCGTCCGCGCTGCGGACTACCTTCACGGCGTCCTGAGGCGCGAGCCCGTGCAGCGCGACTTGACTGCAAACGGCGTGGGTGTCCGTCGGGAAATTGAGGTCGTCCACGAGTATCTTATTGCGCCTGCCCTCGGGGCGGTAGAAGGTCGCAAGGCACTGGTGTATGTTCTGCGTGGTGCTGCTCGTGACAGTCACCTCGTCCGCATCCGCGCCGATCAGGCGCGAGACCATGGCGCCGAGATACGAGGGGTAGAGAAAGTATTTCCCGTCCTCCACGTTCCAGAGCTTTATCCCGCTCTCCTTCCAGACCTCCAGCGCGCGCAGCACGCACGCCTCCGCCTCCTTTGAGCAAAGGCCGAGGGAGTTGCCGTCCATATATATCTGCCCGGGGACGGTGTAGAAGTGGGCGCGAAACTCGCGCAGCGGGTCGGCGGCGTCCAGTTCCCTTGCGAACGACAGGTCGTTTCTGAAGCTGTAATCCATGGTCTTTTCTCCTGACTTTTTTAAGGTTTTTGAAGGGCGCGTGGGGTGGGCGTATCTCAGCAGCGGCAGGCTTCCAGTCAGTTTGTTCACCTTTTTTCTTGCAGACGTCCCATATAAGAAGAGCGCCGCAGCTTTGCCGCCGAAAACGCCGGCTTTTTATATATTATAGGCCGGTGTTTTAATTGTCAAATCTTTTTACCCCGCCGCGGTCCGCGGACATATAAAAGAGTCACCCTCCGACAGCCTTGGGCTCTCGGAGGGTGACGGTTGAGTATGCTGCTTTTTTTATTTGCAGTACGCGGCGATAGCGCGCGACATGAACTCGGCAGTGCCGGCGCCGGCGCGGTCGATATTCTCCGTAAAGCGGCTGTCGCCCACATACATCTGACCGAGACACATGAGCATCTCCCGCGTGCAGTTATAGCTCGTCGCGCTGATGTAGTCCTGCCAGCGCTTCACGAGCTCCCGCGCCTCGCTGCTCTCCGGCGGCAGAGTCCTCGCCGCGGCGAAAGCGGATATGATCTCCTCTGCCTGCGCGCCCATGGCGTCGCGCTCCCCCTCGCTGCGCGAGGCGTCCTTCTCCGCGCTCTGGCGATATTCCTCCGTCATGCCCCAGCGCTCCTTTACCTCGTCTGCGTATTTTCTTTTGCTTTCCTCTATCTCGCTCTTGTCGAATGCCTTGAAGCTCATTTTCGCTTCTCCTTTCACGGTGTCGTCCAGCAGCGCGATGAGCCCGTCGAGCCTCGCGCGCTTCTGCATTAGCAGCTCACGCTGCTTTTTGAGGACGTCGTCCCTGTCGTAATCGGGCTGCGCGAGCAGCTCGCGTATCTCCGAGAGCGGAAAGTCCAGCTCCCGCAGAAAGAGTATCTGCTGGAGCGTTTCAAGCTCCGCAGCGTCATAGACGCGGTAGCCCGCCTCCGTAACGGCGCCCGGTCTGAGCAGCCCGATCTCATCATAATAGTGCAGCGTCCTCACGGTAACGCCCGTGAGCTTCGCCACCTCGTTTATCTTCACGCCGCCGCTCTCCTTTTTGTTGTTGTGTCATGACCACGCTCATACTATATACTATGACGTAACGTCAGAGTCAACAGGGAATTAAAATTTTTTTCGACCCCTCCGCACTGCCGCGAAAGGACGCGGCGGAGAGAGCATAAAAGAGCGTCCCCCGCCGAATTGATAAACGCCGGTTTTGACGCAGGGCGCGTCAAAACCGGCGTTGCCGTATCCGGGTCGTCCCCGGCGGGCGGGGCTTACGCCTCGCGGGACTTTCTGATCTCGATCTTTTTCTGACGCACGGCGATGAACTCGGGCAGCACCTTTTCGCGGTCCTTATAGGGGATGCTGCCGACGTTGGTGCGTTTTCTGAGCTTGACGGCGTCGAACTTGCACCGGGTCGTGCAGACGCCGCAGCCGAGACACTTGTTCGGGTCGACTACCGAGGCGCCGCAGCCGAGGCAGCGGGCGGTCTCCTTTTTGAGCTGCTCCTCGGTGAAGGTCTGTCTGCCGTCGCAGAAGCTCGCCGCCGCGGTCTTACCGGGGATCTGACGGGGCGCATTGTCGTAGCTCTGCTTTATCCCGTCTATATCAAGACCGTCCTTGTCTATGGCCTTGTAATTGAGCGGGTCGCGGCCGATGGTGAGACTCTGACCCTCCTGCACGAACCTGTGGATGGATATGGCGGCCTGCTTGCCGGCGGCTATCGCGTCGATGGCGAACCTCGGGCCGGTGAGCACATCGCCGCCGGCGAAGATGTCCGGCTGCGCCGTCTGATAGGTGACGCCGTCCGCCTCGGCGAGACCCTTCTCATTTTTCGCGAGGGCGCCGACGTCCAGCCCGCCCCAGTCTGTGGACTGGCCGATGGCCGCGATGACGGAGTCGCACTCGACGGCGCCGGCCTCGCAGACGAGCGCCGTGACGGCGCCGTTCTCGCCCTTTATCTCGACGGGCTTATGCTCAAAGAGGAAGCTCACGCCCTCTTCTCTCGCCTCGGCGACCTCGGCTGGGTCGGCCTTCATGTCGCTCTCCTTGCGGCGGTAGGCGACCGTCACCTCCGCGCCGAGACGCACTGCCGCGCGAGCAACGTCCATGGCGACATTGCCGCCGCCCACTACGACGACCTTTTTGCCGAGCTCGGGCTTTTCGTCGGCGTTGACGGCGCGCAGGAAGTCTATGCCGCCCCAGACGCCCTTTAGCTCCTCGCCGGGGATGCCGAGCGGAGCCGCCCTCTGCGCGCCTATGCCCAGATAGAAGGCCTCAAAGCCCTCGGCGCGCAGCTGCTCTATCGTGGTATCCTTACCGATCTCAACGCCGCACCTGAACGTGACACCGAGCTCCTTGAGCACCTCGATTTCAGCGTCGAGCACGTCGCGCCCGAGTCTGAAGGCGGGGATGCCGTATCGCAGCATACCGCCGGGCTGCGCGTTCTTTTCGAACACGGTGACCGCGTAGCCGTCCGCCGCCAGATAGTAGGCGCAGGACATGCCGGCGGGGCCGGCGCCGATAACGGCGATCTTCTTGCCGTAGTCGTGGAGCTTGTGGGGGACGAACCGCGTCGCCCTGTCGAGCTCCTTGTCGGCGATGAATTTTTTGATCTCGTCTATCGCCACGGCGCTGTCGATGCTGCCGCGCGTGCACTCGTCCTCGCAGCGGCGGTTGCAGATGCGCCCGCAGACCGCGGGGAACGGGTTCTCCTTCTTGATGAGCTCGAGCGCGTCGGTGTACTTGCCCTGCCCGGCGAGCTTGATGTAGCCCTGAACGGCGATATGCGCCGGGCAGGAGGTCTTGCAGGGCGACGTGCCGCACTCGGCGACGTATTCCCTGTTGCTGCGGTAGCCGGGGTTCCATTTCTCCGGGCCCCAGTCAAGGTCGTCCGGCAGCTCTGCCTGCTCATAGACTATGGGCTCCCCGGTGCAGAGCTTCTCGCCCATCTTGATGGCGTTGTTCGCGCAGGTGGTTGTGCACTGACCGCAGGCGACACACTTTTCGGGGTCGATCTCGGCGACGTAGTTGCTCTGCGACGTCGCGGGTGTGTTGTAGTACTGCGACACGCCCAGAGCAAGACAGCTCTCCGGCTGGCAGTTGCATATGGCGAAGGTGCCGCCGTCCTCGAGCGTGGTTATCTGGTGGACGCAGCCGAGCTCCTCAACGTGTCTTATGAGCTCGTAGGCCTCGTCCTTCGTGAGCTTCTTGCCGCGGCCGAGCCTGATGAACATATCCGCGCAGTGACCCATGAAGAGACAGAAGTTCTCGTCCATATCGCCGGAGCCCTCGCCCATCAGCTTGCGCACGCGGCGGCACTGGCAGGGCAGCGCGCAGAGATGATCGGCGTTGGCCTCTATGTATTTGCTAACGCGCTCGTTGTCTATCTGCTCCGTGCCGGCGGGGATGGCGCTCTCCACCGGGATGACGCGCATGATGCCCGCGCCCATGGGCGTGTTCATCGAATGCTCTATCTGACTGGTCGTGGCGTGCTGCTCAAACGCGTAGGCGATCTCCGGATGCGCGCGGCAGAATTTCTCGTTGATGAGCAAAAACTCAAACACGCCCGGAGTATACAGCGGCTGGAGATACAGCTCGATATTGACCTTCGGGACAACGACCTGCACCAGCAGGCCGGTCTCCGTGAGCTCACGCAGCGTCGCGCGCGTCCTGTCCTTTGCGACGCCCGCGCGCTTGGCTATGCCGCCGACGGTGTTGATCTTCATCGTGCCCTTGATGGCCAGCAGCACGGCGATCTGTTCGTCGGTTATCCACTTTTCAAAGACCCTGTATTCCGCGCAGTCGGGTGTGATCTTGTAGTGGCCGTCGTTGATCTTCTCGCAGAGCTTGACAAGATTCTGCCTTACTTCCATAGAAACTACCCCTCTTCGTTCATTTCTCCCGGGCTCTTTCCCCCGACCGGCTTTGCCCGATCACAACACCCGGGTAATCCTGTAAACAATTTACAACATTTTCCGCGATACTACAAGCGTAATCGTGCAATACGCCCCGAAATTGCGCATATGCGAATAAAAAGCCGGAGCCGGCGGGTAAATATACCCCGCGCCCGGGCGGGGAGGGCTCCCGTGCCCAAGCTCCGAATCTCGACGTCTTTCGCACAATAATGTTGACTTCACCCTGTTTGGAAATTATATTAAAATGTATAAGCGGTAATACCATCAAAAAAACATACCGGGAAGGACGATGCTGTTATGGACAAGAAAAAAATGTCGGTGCTCGATTTCCAGAAGTACAAGGACGAGGGCCGCAAGTTCGCGTATGTCACGGCGTATGACTACACCACGGCGACCATAGTGGACGAGAGCGATGTGGAGGTCATACTTGTAGGCGACTCGCTGGGCATGATAATGCTCGGCTATAAGACCACCGTGGGCGTCACTCTTGACGACATGATCCACCACATCCGCCCGGTGGTAAAGGGCGCGCCGCACACCTTCATCGCCGGCGACATGCCCTTCGGCTCGTATCAGGAGAGCCCCGAGCAGGCCATCCGCAGCGCCTGCCGTATGCTCATGGAGACCAACTGCGACTGCGTGAAACTTGAGGGCGGCGTTGTTATGGCTCCTACCATAAAGCGCATGGTGGATGTCGGCATCCCCGTGATGGGCCACATCGGCATGACCCCGCAGTCTGCGACCTCCTTCGGCGGCTTCAAGGTGCAGGGCGGCACGCCCGAGGGCGCGAAGAAGCTCATAGAGGACGCGCGCGCGCTCGAGGCGGCCGGCGTGTTCTCCATCGTTGTGGAGTGCGTCCCCTCCGTTGTCGCGGCGGCGCTCTCCAAGGCCGTGAGGGTGCCGATACTCGGCATCGGCGCGGGGCCGGACGTTGATTGTCAGGTGCTGGTCACTCAGGACCTGCTCGATATGTACGGCGACTTCAAGCCCAAGTTCGTCAAGCAGTTCGCCCATGTCCGCAAGGAGATGGTCGCGGGGCTCAACGCCTTCCATCAGGAGACGGTGGACGGCACCTTCCCGACGCCCGAGTTCAGCTTCAACAAGCAGGTGGAGATCCCGCCGATAGACTGACACAATCAAATAACGGAAAGGAAATGAAAGCATGAGCAAGTATGTAGAGATCGGATACCCTATTTATGACGGCATGGGAGTATATCCCGGCCTGCCCATCCCCACCGTGAAGATCCGCGAGGATCTCACCAAGGGCGACCCCTGGAACGGCTCCGTGCTGGATATCTATCTTCACGCCGGCACTCACTGCGACGCGCCCTGGCACTATATGGGCGGAGACGCCCCCATGATGGACGACGTCGAGGCGCTCCCGACCGAGAGCTTCGTCTATGACCACCCGCTGCTGGTGGACTGCCCGTTCACCGAGAAGAACGGTCTGATCACAATCGACATGATAAAGAAATACGGCGACGAGATATACAAGGCCGACCTCCTCATCTTCAACACCCACTCCTATCCGAAGCGCGGCGTGGACTTTAAGGATTACGGCTCGGACTTCGCCGCCGTCGGCGCGGAGGCTGCCGAATGGATCCGCGCGGAGCTGCCGAACGTTAAGGCCGTCGCGATCGACACGCTCTCCATCGAGAACATCGGCGTCGGCAAGACCAACGGCTTCCGCACGCACAAGGCCTTCCTCGACCCCGCGAGGGCGAAGAACACCGTGCGCATCTTCGAGGATGTCAACCCCGCGCCGATAGTCGGCAAAAAGCTGCTCAAGGCGTTCACGGCGCCCCTGCGCATCCACGGCGACGCCTGCATCTGCAACATAATCTGCGAGATCGGGGACTAAGGGGGCGGCGGAATGAATATAGCGGTAATTGGCGCCGGTGCGATGGGCTGCATCTACGGCACATATCTCTGCAAGCATAACGACGTGCTGCTCGTGGACGTGGTGAAGGCGCATGTGGACGCCATAAACGAAAAGGGTCTTGAATTCGTGCATCTCGACGGCACGACCGAGATCTACAGAAACATGAGGGCCACGACGGACACACACGGCTATCCGGCGGTCGATCTCGCCATCCTGCTCACGAAGGGCTACCAAAGCGCCGACGCGCTGAGCGCGAACGCGAGCCTCATAGGGCCCAAAACCATCGTGCTCTCGCTCCAGAACGGCTACGGCAACGCCGACGAGATAGTCAAATTCGTGCCCGAGGAGCAGATAGTCCTCGGCACCAGCGGCGGCGGCGCCATCGTAGCCGGCCCGGGTCACATCCTGCACAAGGGTCAGGGGCCGACACATCTCGGCTGCATGACGAAGGACCAGACCAACGCCGAGACAGTCGCGAGGGTCATGGAGGAGGGCGGCGTGCCGAACGTGGAGCTCACGGCGGACGTCAAGGAGCTCGTGTGGAGCAAGGTGTTCGTGAACATCGGCATCAACGCCATCTGCGCGCTGCTCGACGACACCAACCAGTGCATCGCCAACAACCCCTTCGCCCGCTCCGCCTCCTACGCGCTTGTCAAGGAGGCCGTCGAGGTCGTCAACGCCGCGGGCATGCACTTCGATTTCGAGGAGGTTTTCAAAAACGTCATCGACATCGCGCTCGCTACCGGCGAAAACCGCGCCTCCATGCTCGCGGACGTGACCAACAAGCGCCGCACCGAGGTGGACCGGATAAACGGCGCCGCCGTATCCGAGGGCGCGAAGCTCGGCATGGAAGCTCCGCTTAACGCGCTCATCACCAACCTCATCCACGCGAAGGAGCAGCTCTACTGATACCGCCCCGCATCTATATATAATAAACGACCGCCGGCGTCAGCCGGCGGTCGTGTTTACCTCGGAGTCCGATATCAGCTTCGCGACCACGGCGAAGCGGCCGTTGGTCGTGTGGTAGGCGCAGGTGGAGAGTGTGAGGAGCTGGTCGCCGTACTCGGCGGTCACGCCCGTATCATAGCAGCGGTTGGCCTCGATGAAGTCCATGTACTCGTTGAACTCCTCCTCGCTCTGCGCGTCGATGAAGTCGTAGTAGCGGAAGCCCTCCTCGTCGGAGTTGAGCAGTCTGGCATAGAACGCGCCGATGATCTCATAGGTGCGCTCCTCATATATCGTGTCGAAGGTGATATACCGGCGCGTCTGCCACCAGCCCTCCTGCGCGAAGTATATGAGCGTGCCGAACATATCGCCGTCCTTCATGTGGTGGCCGTACACAATGAGGTTGTCCGACGTCCAGATATCGTCGCGATAGTCGAGGAACAGCGTGCCGTTGCCGGAGTAGTTGCCGAAGTAGTCGATATGCAGATACTTCTCCGGATCGTCGGGCGTCTGCATGACGACATAGTCTATTACCGAATCGTTGATGGTCACCCAGCCGATGGTCTCGTCGTTCTGCGCGTAGACCTCGCTGTATTTTTCCAGCACGGGCGTGGGCGTCGGCTCGGGCGCCGCGGTCTGCGCGGCAGTCTGCTCCGGCGTGGGGCTAACGTCCACTATGAGCCCCGACACGGATTCCGAGATCTCCCGCTCGCGCAGATTGCTCAGATAAAGCATGCCCAGCAGCGCCGCGCTCACAATAAAGATCGCGGCAAAAAACAGTATTAACACCGTCTTGAGCACTTTTTTCATAGCTCACATTATAATTGGTACTACCTCATATTGCAAGCCACAATATCTTGTGTCGGGTTACAAAAGTGGAAAAGATTACAAATTTTATACTAAAAATAGTTGCATTTCCAAGTTATGTAAGTTATAATCATAGCAAATAAGTAATTTTGTTACACCGGGGTGGATTGTAGTGAACGAAAACAAGATATTTGTGAACATGCTTGGCGAATTCACAATTCAAAACGGAGCGGGAGAATGCGCGATATCCGACAAGAACAACCGTTCCAAAAAGGTCCTGCTGCTGCTGGAGTATCTTGTGACCTTCCGCTCGCGCGAAATATCGCAGAACGAGCTTATTGACCTGCTCTGGCCCGAGGATGATTCCGACGAGCCGGCCAACACGCTCAAGACTCTGCTGCACAGGGCCCGCACCGCGCTCGACGATATGTCCGACGGCATGGGCAAGAAGGCGATAATCTGCCGCCGGGGGACCTATGCCTGGAACAACGCCTGCGACACCGTTGTGGACGCCGAGGAATTTGAGCGGCACTGCCGTCAGGCCGGAGTGTGCGAGGGCACGGAAAAGCTGCTCAACCTGCTCGAGGCCGTCAAGCTCTACAAGGGCGATTTCCTGCCCAAGACCTCCGCGGAGCTCTGGGCCGTGCCGATAGCGACCTATTACCACAGCATGTATCTCGGCGCCGTGCACGAGGCCGTGGATATCCTCTCCCAGCAGGCGAGGTATGAGGAGATAATCGACATCTGCCAGCAGGCGGTCTCGATTGACCCGTTCGACGAGCAGCTGCACCTGTCCATGATCCAGACCCTTATGGCCAACGGTATGCAAAAGCAGGCCATGGCTCATTATACTCAGGTCACGGAGCTATATCTCAACAAGTTCGGTATCAACCCCTCGCCCGAGCTCACGGCGCTTTACAAGGAGATCGTAAAAGCCAACAAGTCCACGGAGATGAACCTGAACATAATCCGCGACGAGCTGCGGGAATCCGAGCGCGCTGCCGGCGCATTCTTCTGCGAGTATGAGTTTTTCAAGGATATATACAGACTTCAGGCGCGCACGGTGGTGCGCTCCGGCGGCGTGATGCAGATCGCGCTCATGACCGTTGTGGACACCGCCGGACACCGGCTCAACCAGAAGCAGATGTCCATCACCATGGGCAGACTTCAGGACGTCATCCGCACAAGTCTGCGCAACAGCGACGTGTTCTGCCGCTTCTCGGTCTCGCAGTATCTCATCATGCTGCCCTCGGCAAGTCTGGAGGACAGCGAGATGGTGCTCCAGCGCGTGAGCGGCAACTTCCGCCGCACCTATCCGCACATGAACGTTCTGCTCCACTATACGGCTCTGCCCATGGAGCCCAGCGTATAAGGGGAAACATTATGAAAAAAACCCTTGCAGCCCTGCTTGTTCTCGTGACCGTATTCGCGCTCCTGCCCACCTCCGCGCTGGCAAAATCCAGCTCGGAGAGCATCGACATCACCTACTGCGGCATCAGCATAGCGGTCGACGGAAACAAAATAGTCCCCGCAGACGCCAACGGCAGCTCGGTGGAGCCCTTCATCTATAACGGCACCACCTATCTCCCCGTGCGCGCCGTCGCCTCCGCTCTGGGGCTCACTGTGCGCTGGAGCAGCCTGACCTCCACAGTGTATCTGCGTACCGGCGGCGAGGCGTCAACCGGCACGGGCACGGCTCCCGCTACATATTCGAGCAAAAGCATCACCGTCTATTACGACAACATCAAGCTGTCCGTCGGCGGCAAGACCATCACCCCCCGCGACGCGAGCGGCACCGAGGTCGAGCCCTTCATCTATAACGACACCACCTATCTCCCCGTGCGCGCCATCGCCTCCGCGCTGGATGTGAACGTCGGCTGGGACGGGGGCACGAACACCGTTTATCTCGGCGAGCAGCCGGAGGGAACGGCGCAGGCTCCCGTTGACAACAGCGCGGCGGTCGGCATCGTCTCCGACCCGGGCAAGGTCGTCTCCAACAGCGCCGGCAACGTCAAGGTGGATTACAGCGGCGCGGATCTCGGCATCGTGCGCGTGAGCACGGTGCTCTCCGGCGGCCCCAAGACCTGCATCATCATCACCACCCCGACCGGGACGCAGTACAAATACTTCTACACCGACACCACCGGCGCCTATGAGGACTTCATCCTGCCCGACGGCAGCGGTACCTATAAGGTCGCCGTTTATAAAAACGTGTCCGGCACGAGCTATTCCACGCTCTACTCCACGAGCTTCAAGGCGAGCATATCCGACGCTCTCCAGCCCTTCCTCAGATCGAACTTCTATGTTGAATACACCTCGGCTACCAAGTGCGTGGGCGTGGCGAACTATCTCTGCGCGTCGCTCACGGATGAGCTCGACAAGGTCAGCGCCATCTACTACTACGTCGTGAACAACTACACCTACGACTACGACAAGGCCAACTCCGTCCAGTCCGGCTACAGGCCGGATCTCGACGAGATATACTCGCTCAAGAAGGGCATCTGCTTCGACTACGCCTCCATGATGGTCGCGATGCTCCGCTCGCAGGGCGTGCCGGCCAAGCTCGTCATCGGCTACGCGGGCACGGCTTACCACGCGTGGATAAACGTCTACACCAAGGAATCCGGCTGGATCGAGGCCGTCATATACTTCAACGGCGATTCCTGGAAGCTGATGGACCCGACCTACGCCTCCACCGGCAACAACAGCCGCGCGATCCTTGAGTATATCAACAACCCCGATAATTACGACGCCAGATTCGTCTATTGACCGCGCCCCCGCCGACAAATACGATCCAATTACATCGAGGTGAAGCGCCATAAAAAAGAGACAGCTTGACGACGACCGTCTGTCGATCCTGTGCACGGAGCTCGCGGAAATACTCAAATCGGGCATAACCGTGGGCGAGGGCTTCCTGCTGATATCCGGCCAGGAGAAGGACGCTCAGCTCAGGGGAATATATGAAGATCTCTACCGCGCAACGCTTGACGGCGGCGCCCTGGCCCCCGCTCTTGAAAAGGCGGGGGTCTTCCCTTCCTACCTGCTGCGCATGACCGCCGTGGCGGAGAGCACCGGCTCGCTTGAGCGCGTGCTGCGCTCCCTCGCCGCGTATTACGACCGGCAGGCGCGGATGCGCCGCGCTCTGACCGGCGCCGTGGGCTATCCTCTGCTGCTGCTCGTTATCGTGCTGGCGGTGTTCGTCGTGTTCCTCACGGAGGTGCTGCCGGTGTTCAGCCGCGTGTTCGACCAGATCGGCGCGCAGATGCCCGCGCTCGCCCGCTCGTTCCTGAGCTTTGGGGAGTGGCTGTCCGGCTCCGGGCTGTGGCTTGTCGTTATCCTGCTCGCGCTCGCGCTCGCCTGCGCGGTCGTGTTCCTCGTCCCGTCGCTCAGAGAGCGCGCGGTACAGCGCCTTTCGCGCTCCCTTGCCCGCACCCGCACCGGCAAAAAGATCGCCGAGGCGCGCATGAGCTCGGCGCTCTCGCTCGCGGTCTCCGGCGCTTCGGACATCAACGAGGCCATGGGGCTCGTCTGCGAATTTACCGCCGGCAGCGAGTCCGCCCCCGCCATGGAAAAATGCCGCGCCGCCGTGGAAAACGGCATGAGTCTCTCCGAGGCTGCGGCGGAGAACGGTCTTTTCGGCGACGTGTACTGCCGTATGCTCACCATCGGCGAGCGCAGCGGCTCCACGGAGGCCATGCTGCGGGACATCTCGCGGCGCTGCGAGACGGATATGCTCGCCGCCGTGGACAAGCTCGCCGGCAGGGTAGAGCCCGCCGCCGTCGTCATACTCACGCTTTTTGTCGGAGCTCTGCTCCTTACGGTCATGCTGCCGCTCGTCGGCATCATGTCCGCGCTTTGACGCCATGAAAAGAACATCCCTTATAATATCGCTTGCGATACTCGCGCTCGTGTTCGCGGTGTGCATATTCGGACTGCGCTCCGCCGACGAGGCGAGCGGCGACGAGGCCGTGCGTGTGCTTGAGGACAGCATCCGCCGCGCCGCGGTGAGCTGCTACTCCATAGAGGGGCGCTACCCCGACACGATCGAATACATAACCGATAATTACGGCGTATACGTTGATGAAGACCGCTTTATGGTGCATTACGAGGCGTTCGCCTCGAACATCATGCCGGATGTGACGGTGATAGAGCGATGAAGAAGCGCGCGCCCTTCGGCCTTGTGGCCGGACTTTTCCTGGTCTGCGTTTTCGCTGTCTGCCTCTTTATGACGGTGGGCGCGGGCGCGGGCGTATATAAGGACATCACTCAGGTGATGGAGGAGCAGTACGCCTCCCGCACCGCGCTCGGCTATGTCACGCAGAAGCTGCGGCAGTCGGACGCCGCCGGCTCCGTGGAGCTCGGCTCCCTCGGCGGAGTGGACGCCGTTATCATCCGCGAGGACATCGACGGCGAGGAGTACACCACCTTCGTCTACTGCTATGAGGGCTATATTACGGAGCTGTTCTGCCCCGCGTCAGAAGCTCTCACGCCCTCGGACGGGCTGACCGTGATCGCGGCGGAGAGCCTTGACTTCACGCTCACAGGCAAGCTGCTGCGCGTCGACTGCTCCACGGAGCTCGGCGACGGCACGGCGTATGTTTATCTCCGTTCGGGAGGTGAGCGCGCATGAACGAGCGATCGGGACTGCCCCTGCTGCTCACGGAGCTGACTGTGATGCTGCTGGTATTCGCGCTCTGCGCGGCCGTGTGCCTCTCGCTTTTCGCCTCGGCGCGCGAGACCTCTCAAACAAGCGGCGAGCTCGGCGCGGCGGCGCTCTGGGCGCAGTCTGCGGCTGAGGTCTGGTCGGCCTCCGGCGGCGACGTGACGGCCGCGGCGGCGGCGCTCGGCGCGGATGAGAACGGCAGCGGCTTCACTCTTGCGCTCTCCCGCGACTGGCAGCCGGCGGCGGACGGGGAATACACTCTAACTCTCGCGGCGGACGGCGTCGACGCTTATATCTGCGTGGCGGACACGGACGGGGAGATCTTCTCCCTCCCGGCAAAGGCGGTGCGCCTTGGGTAAGAACAAAACGGTGAGCATAGGGCTCACGACGCTGACGGTGATGTTCGCGGTGCTCGCGCTGACCATATTCGCGGTGCTCTCGCTCTCCACGGCGCACGAGGAGGCGGAGCTCGCCGGGAAATACGCCGAGTCCGTGCTGGAGTATCAGGCGGCGGACAGCAAGTGCGCCGGTATCGCAAACGAGCTCACGTCCCTGGCGCTCGGCGGCGCCGGCAAGGACGAGATAGCCCTTGCCGCGGCGGAATACGGCGCTGCGGCGGAATATGACGGCGGCGCGCTGCTCGTGAGCTACAGCCGCGCGGTGAACGACGTGACGACGCTGTATGTGACGCTGCGGTTCGACGGCGAAGCAAGCATAGAGCGCTGGCAGACCAAAACTACTGACGAGGGCTGGGAGCCCGACTACTCGCTCCCGGTCTGGAAGGGATAGACATATGATTTCATTCACAGACGCGGTAAACGCCGCGGTCGAGCGCGGCGCCTCGGATATATTCGTGGTGGCCGGCCGACCCGTGACGGTCAAGGTCGGGCGCGAGCTAATCCCCATCGGCGACCACCAGCTCACCTCGGACGAGAGCTTCCGACTCGTCGGCGAGAGCTACGTCCTTGCGGAGCGCCCTCTCGAAAAGCTCACCTCCTCCGGGGACGACGATTTCGCCATCTCCGTGCCTGGGCTCTCGCGTCTGAGAGTCAGCGCCTATAAGCAGCGCGGCTCTCTCGCCTGCGTGGTGCGTATCGTGTCCATCGCCGTGCCGGACTACAAAACGATCGGCATACCCGACGCCGTAATGAGCGCCGCCGAGGTCCGGCAGGGGCTCGTGATCGTCTCGGGCGTCGCCGGCAGCGGCAAGTCCACCACGCTCGCGTGCATCATCGACAGGATAAACCACTCGCGCGAGGGGCATATAATCACACTTGAGGACCCCATCGAATTCCTCTACCGCAACGACAGGTGCATCATCAGCCAGCGCGAGGTCAGGATAGACACCGCCGACTATATCACCGCCCTGCGCGCAAGCCTGCGGCAGGCGCCGGACGTGATCCTCCTCGGCGAGATGCGCGACTATGAGACCATCCGCACGGCCATGACCGCGGCGGAGACCGGCCACCTCGTGCTCTCCACGCTGCACACCAAGGGCGCGGCGAACACCATCGACCGCATCATAGACATCTTCCCGCCCGATCAGCAGCAGCAGATCCGCGTCCAGCTAGCCTATATGCTGCGCGAGGTCGTCTCCGAGCAGCTCGTTCCCACCGCGGACGGTGGCGTCGCTCCGGTGTTCGAGGTAATGGTCGTCAACAACGCCGTCAGGAACCTCATCCGCGACGCAAAGCTCCACCAGATCGACAGCGTGATATCCACCTCCGCCGCCGAGGGCATGGTCAGCATGGACAACAGCCTGCTCGAGCTGCTGCGCTCCGGCGTGATAACGCACGACGTCGCGGTGGATTTCGCCGTGAACCCCGATCTCATGCGCAAGCGCCTGGGGGAATAGCCTTATTGCAACAGCCGGCCGCCGTAGGAGCCTCGCTCCGACGGCGGCTTTCATTTTGCAAGGGTCGAAACATAATTTGTTATATTATTTATATAAATCTATTGACAATATTCTGCCGCGAGTATATTATATAAATTGCCATAAAAAGAAGGAGGCGCGGTATGAAAAAGACACTTTACAGTCTCATGCTCTCGGAGGACGTCGTCCGGGAGGTGGATATGCTCGCGCACACTCTCGGGACGAACCGATCGAATCTCATTAACCAGATACTTGCCGAGCACGTCTCGGTAATGACGCCGGAGCGCCGGATAAACGACATATTCCAGGCGGTGCAGGAGCTGCTCTCCCCCTCGCGGGAGCTGGTGCCCTTCCTCGCGCCGAACGCCTTTACGATGTCGCTCAAGTCGAGCCTCGAATATAAATACCGACCCACGGTGAAGTACGAGGTGGAGCTTTTCCGCAGCGCGGACGAGAATTCCATCGGCGAGCTGACGGTCATATTCCGCACTCAGTCGTCCGCGCTCATCGAGGCGATGGCGGAGTTCTTCCGGCTCTGGAAGCGCATTGAGGACGCGCATCTCGCGCCGCTCATCGGCCGGCGCCTGCAATACGCGCTCTATGACGGGCGCTTTGTGCGCTCCATCGCGCTGCCGGACGGCAGGGACGTGACCACCGACGAGGTCGCGCGCTCCATCTCGGAGTATATCAAGATGTTCGACGGCCTAATGAAGGGCTATCTCGCCGGACGTCTCTCCGCTCAGGACGTCGAGAGCGAGTATTACAGCCGCATCGGCGGCTGGGGACTGCTCATATGAGCGGGTAAATAACTAATCAGAAGGTGATACCATGAACGCGGATAAATACACACGCAAAAGCATCGAGGCCCTAAACACGGCTCAGGCCATGGCCTCGGAAAACGGCAACCAGTATCTCACGCCCGAGCATCTGCTCTATGCCCTCGTCGATCAGGACGGCGGGCTCGTCGGCTCGATCTTCGAGCGCCTCGGCGCGGATAACGACGCCATACTCTCCGAGCTCAACACCGCCATCGACGCCCTGCCCAAGATCTCCGGCGGCAGCGGCGAGGTCTACGCCTCGAGCGAGACCGGCAAGGTGCTGCGCTTCGCGGAAAAGCTCGCGGAGAAGCTCGGCGACGACTATGTTTCGGTGGAGCATCTCGCGCTCGGGCTGATCGCCGAGGGCGGCGCGGCCGTCAGACGCATACTCTCCGACCACGGCATAACAAAAAACGGCTTCACGGAGGAGCTCTCGAAGGTGAAGACCGCGCCGGTGACGAGCGACGATCCGGACGGCGGCTTCGACGCGCTCAAAAAATACGGTACGGATCTTGTGGAGCGCGCGATGAACAGCGAGCTCGACCCCGTAATTGGCCGCGACGCGGAGATACGCAACGTCGTGCGCATACTCTCACGCAAGACGAAGAACAACCCCGTGCTCATCGGCGAGCCGGGCGTGGGCAAAACCGCCATTGCCGAGGGGCTCGCGCAGCGCATAGTGCGCGGCGACGTGCCCGAGGGGCTCAAGGACAAGACCATATTCTCGCTCGACATGGGCGCGCTCATAGCGGGCGCCAAGTACCGCGGCGAGTTTGAGGAGCGGCTCAAGGCCGTGCTCGCGGAGATCAAAAAATCCGAGGGCGGCATCATCCTCTTCATCGACGAGCTGCACACCATCGTCGGCGCCGGCAAAACCGAGGGCAGCATGGACGCCGGCAACCTTTTGAAGCCGATGCTCGCCCGCGGCGAGCTGCAGTGCATCGGCGCCACGACGCT
>CAYNMN010000027.1:1386-17898 GCA_964398305.1 uncultured Oscillospiraceae bacterium | reverse complement strand
GGTCGCCATTGAGACGGCCCGCACCGCCAAGATCTTCGGCATCGACCCCATGGTCGCCATGCTCTCCTTCTCCACCAACGGCTCCGGCAAGGGCGCTACCGTTCCTCTGAGCCACGAGGCCACGAAGATCGCCAAGGAAATGGCCCCCGAGCTGGCCATCGACGGCGAGATGCAGTTCGACGCCGCCGTTTCCCCCACCGTCGGCCAGCTCAAGTTCCCCGGCAGCAAGGTCGCGGGCTTTGCCAACACCTTCATCTTCCCGGAGATCCAGTCCGGCAACATCGGCTATAAGATCGCGCAGCGTCTCGGCGGCTTCGCGGCCTACGGCCCGATCCTGCAGGGTCTCAACGCGCCCATCAACGACCTCTCCCGCGGCTGCAACGCCGAGGAGGTCTACCAGATGTCCATCATCACCGCCGCGCTGAAATAAGAGAAAAAATAGTCTGAGGGCGCGTCGAAAGACGCGCCCTTTTTGTGCCCATATGCTCGGCGGAAGGGCTTATTGATAACCGTGAGTGCGGATATAATCGAGCACGATGCCGAGCCCCTCGGCGGTGATATGGAAGCCGTTGCCGTCGTGGAGCTCCTCGGGCAGCGCGCCGTCCTCGCCCTTGAGCGCGGAGGCGACGTCGAGATAGCGCAGAGAGCGCGCCTCGGCGATGCCGTATATCCAGCCATTCGCGGCGTCTATCACGTCGTTGTTGATGCTCTCCTGATGGGGATAGCTCTTGGCCACCGGGAAGATGGACGAGAGAATTATCTTCGTGTCCGGATTTGCCTCGGCGAGCGCCGCGACCATAGCGTCGTAGGTCTCGGTGAAGTACTCCTCATCCATAAACGAAACTCCGTTCATGCCGAGGTTTATTATCAGATACTCCGGCTGCTTTGTTTTCATCGCCTCGGTAACGTCGATCTCCGTCCACGTCTCGGGGTAGACGATCTTGTCCACGTTCCAGCGCGAGAGCGTGAGCGTGCCGCTCATGGGCGTCCATATCTGGTTGGTGGCGTAGCCGCCGGGCAGCAGCTCCAGCAGGCGCAGGCCGTTGATGTTGCTGTCGCCGTAATAGACAATGGAGTCCATATACTCCTGCCCCATGTCCTCCGTCTCCGCAAGCAGCGTGGGCGTGGGCGTCGGCGCGGGCGTCGGCGTGGGGGTGGGCGCGGGCGTCGGGGTCGCCGTCGGCGCGGGCTCGACGGTCGCCGTCGGCGTCGGAGCGCTCTCCGCCGCGGGAGCGCCGCAGGCGGTCAGAGCGAGCGCGAGGATCAGGATGAGGACGGGGAATAAAAGTCTTTTCATGTTATTGGCCTCCCGGCTGATAATCAATACTGCGGAGCAGCTATAAGAAGAGCGCGGCTGTATTAAATCCTATTTTACCCCATTCCGCTCTTTCCGACAACCGGAAAGAGTGCTATACTGTTTTTACAGACCTTGGGGGAGGCAGGAAAAGATGGTAAAGCTCGACTGGTACAAGACCATGGTGGTCTATCAGATATGGCCGCGCAGCTTCTGCGACGGCAACGGCGACGGTATCGGCGATCTCTGGGGAGTGCTCTCGAAGCTCGACTACATAAAATCCCTCGGAGCGACGGCGATATGGTTCTCTCCGCTATATCCCACGCCCAACGCCGACTTCGGCTACGACGTGGCTGATTATAAGGGCATCAACCCCGAATACGGCGATCTCGACGTGTTCAAACAGGTGCTCGACGGCGCGCACGAGCGCGGGATGCGCGTGTTTATGGATCTTGTCGTCAACCACACGAGCGACGAGCACGAGTGGTTCAAAAAAAGCCGCGACAAGGCGAGCCCGTACAGGGACTACTATATCTGGCGCAAGGGCAAGGGCGACAAGACCCCGCCCAACAACTGGGACAGCCTTTTCGAGGGCGACGCGTGGGAGTACGACCCGAAGTCAAAGGAATATTATCTCCATATCTTCGCCAAAAAGCAGCCCGATCTCAACCACGACAACCCCGCCGTTCGCGAGGAGGTCAAGAGCATCATGCGCTTCTGGCTCGACATGGGGGTGGACGGCTTCCGCGAGGATGTTATAACCTTTATCTCCAAGCCGGCGGGACTGCCCTCGGCGTTCCCGAAGCTGCCCGCCGCGACGGGCATGAAGCTCTATATGAACGGCCCGCATATCCACGAGTACCTGCGCGAGTACCGCGACGTCGCCAACGAGTATGACTGCGCGCTCATCGGCGAGGGCACGCGCATGTCGCCGGAGGAGGCGCTCAAATACGAGGAGAGCGGCGAGCTCGATCTGATGTTCAGCTTCGCGCACATGGAGGCCGACTGCTATATGACGGACTTCCTCCAGCGCAGCTTTGAGCTTTCAAAGCTCAAGCGGGCGTTTTCCGAGTGGCAGACCGGTCTTGAGGGGCGCGGCTGGAACGCGCTGTATATTGAAAACCACGACCACCCGCGTGTCATCAGCCGCTACGGGAGCGAGGCCTGCCGCGCGCAGTCCGGCAAGATGCTCGCCTGCGCCTATATGCTCCAGCAGGGCACGGCGTTTATCTATCAGGGGCAGGAGATAGGCATGACCAACCTCCGTCTGCCGGAGGTAGAGATGTATGAGGACGTGATGCTGCGCAACAACGTGCGCCTCGCGTCGAAATTCATGACGAAAAAGAAGATTCTCTCCCTCGCGCAGAAATCCTGCCGCGACAGCGCGCGCACTCCCGTGCAGTGGACGGACGGGAAGTACGCCGGCTTCTCCACGGCGAAGCCCTGGTTCTATATCAACGAGAATTATAAGGAGGTCAACGTCGCCGCGCAGAACGGCGACCCCGACTCGCTGCTGAACTTCTACCGCCGGCTCGTGGACTTCAAAAAGGGCTGCCCCGCCGCCATCTGGGGCGACTATAAGGAATATTTGGAGAAATCCCGCGAGTTCTATGTCTACTCCCGCGAGTATGAGGGCGCGCGCATTCTCGTCATCTGCTCCTTCTCCGCGCGCGAGGAGTATTTCACCGCGCCGGAGGGCTTCGATCTCATGCAGGGCAAGCTGATATTCAAGAATTACGACATGAACATCGTCATAAATAACGGCTTCACCGCCTGGCCCTATGAGGTGAGAGTGTATTATTTCGATTAAGCCGATACAGGTAATCTGTAAATATAGATAGACGCGCCGCAAAACAAAAGTTTTGCGGCGCGTCCTTTTATGCGGCAGCTGTGTCGCGGCCCTTACGCCGCCCTGCGGATATCCTCAAGCGCAACGGCGCGCTGATGGACGATGGGCGACCACCCGACCTTGCGGGTAAAGAGAGCGGCGAGGGAAATGGGGATGTAGGTCAGCATAAAGAACGGGAAGGTGAAGGCGTAGAGCACCTTTTTCCATGCCGGGGCGTATATGCGCTTCCACTCGGTTATCGTCGTGGCGGCGCCGAGTATGAACACCGTGAGACAGGCGTTCACAAGCAGGGTCAGCGCGGAGGAGAGCACGGCGGCGCTGTCGAGCCCGGAGACGGCGGAGGCGATGAGCGCGGCCAGGTTGACCGAGATGCCCACAAAGGAGAGGATGGCGGCGGGCATGATGTTCATGGTCATATCGAAGCAGGCGAAGCTGCCGTGCAGTATGCCCTTGAGAAGATCGCCGCCGTATTTGCCGAACACCTGCAGATAGCCGCGGGCCCAGCGCAGGCGCTGCTTCCAGGACTGGGAGAACCTTGTGGGCTGCTCGTCATAGATGACCGCGGAGCCGCAGAAGCCGATGCGCCGGCCGGCCGTGATGTGATGGACGCTGAACTCGATGTCCTCGGTGAGCAGGAAGAACTTCCAGCCCCCGGTCTCCTCGATCACGGCGCGGGAAAAGAGGAAGCCCGTGCCGGATACGGCGCAGCTCGTGCCGAGCTTCATGCGCGCGTCGTTGAGGTAGCGGGACTCGCGCAGAAACCAGAGCGCGTAGCCGGCGGAGATCCAGTTGTCGCCATAGTTCTTGGAGTTGCGGTAGCTCGTGATTATCTCGTAGCCGTCGGAGAAGGTCTTATTCATCTCGGCTATATAGTTCTCGTCGAGTATGTTGTCGGCGTCGAACACGAAGTAGCCGTCGAAGGGGGGCTGGCCGTCATAGATCGCGCAGATGCGCTCATAGAGATATTCGAGCGCGTAGCCCTTGCCGACACGCAGACGGTTGAAGCGGGGGAACACGGTGGCTCCGGCGCTCTCCGCCACGGCGGCGGTGGCGTCCTCGCAGTTGTCGGCGCAGACGAAGATGCTCACCTCGCCGCCGTAGGTCTGCTTTTTGATGCTCTCGATGAGGGCGGGAAGCACCAGCTCCTCGTTGCGCGCGGAGATCAGCACGGCGTAGCGATGCTGCTTTTCCGCCTTGTGCGGCTCCGCCTTGATTATGTGCGGCGCGGCAAGATAGAAGAACTGATAGGTATAGCACACGAGGAACACTATCGCGATTATGTAGTTGATGAGCTTGACGGCTTCCATGGCCCGATCCCCATTTCTCTGTATTAACACTGGTAGTACGGTTAATATATAACGTACAGCCGGGTTTGTCAATACATTTGTGATGGCTTAATTATAATTTTTGCCATATTAAGAACAAAGGGGCCGAAAGCTTAAGAATGCTTTAAGATAAACGGAAAGCCGCCCGCTGGCTGCGGACGGCTTTCGAGGGGGGCATATAGAAAGGGGAACAGAAAAGTGTCAGCCTATGTCTTCGATCCACTCGAAGAGGTCCTCGAGCTCCTCATAGCTCTCGAAGAAGGATTCAAAATCGTCGCCCGTCGCGCCCGACCAGCCTCCGCCGGAGTGGGTGAAGATGCTCTCGAGCGAGGCGGCGGCCCATTTGATGATGTCGCCGGTGAAGCCGTTCACGTCGTATTCGTACTCCACGCCGTCCGCGTTGAACTGTATCTCGTATTCGTCGTTGACGAAGCTGATGGCCAGGCGGCTCGCGGCGTCGGCGGAAATGCCGGCGTGCTCGAACACGATGTCCCGCGCCTCGTCGAGCGTTATGCCGGAGCCGTCGCTGTCGGAGAGGGCGTCCGACGCGCTCGCGAGCCAGGTCATGATCCTGCCGTTCGCGGCGTCCACATAGTAGGAGTAGTCAAAGTTACCGAAGCTGAAGCTCACGTCATAGACGAGCTTGCCGTATTTGCATCCGAGCGTGACGCCGGCCTCGGCGCCGCTATCTGTGATGCCCGCATGCGCCGTAACCTCTGCGCCGGCCTTATCCGAGCCGATATAGGCCCCGGCGCTCGCCTGACCGGTGGAGTTCACGCCATCGAGCGTGACGCCGTTTTCCGTGAGCAGGACGTTGAGCTCGCTGATGGTGAGCCCGGAGAGATCGGTCTCGGACGCGTTCGGCAGAGCCGCCGAAGCGCTGAGCACAAGCGCGGCCTTGGATTCGGAGATGTCGAGCTGCGCCGCCGCCTCCGCCGCGGCCTCGTTCTCGCCCTCGGAGGACATGGAGAGTATCGCGCCGTCGATGTCGTACTCCGCGAGCGCGGAGGCTATCATATCCACGACCTGCTGACGCAGAGCGTCCGACTCGGCCGCGTCCTCGCCTCTGACGGAGACGAGCACAGAGTTCTTCAGCGCGGAGATATAGTCGTTTTCCACGAGCTTGGCGACGATCTCATCGACCGCCGTTTCGAGCTCCACACCGTCGAGCTCGAGGGACGCGAGGATATCCTCGCCGTCCTCGTTGACGGCGGAGGCGCCCACGACCTCGCCCCTGGCGTTGATCTCTATTTCAAGACTGGGGTTCACGTCGAGACCTATCACGGCCCGGACGTCGTGCGCCGCGTGGTAGCCGTTATAGCCGAGCGAGCCGCACACCACAAGCGCGAGCGCCGCGGCCATGCCGGCCGCCGCCCTGATCCAGCGGCGCTGAGACCGTACCGGCAGCTCCACTACATTGCTTTCGCTCTGAGGGGCGCAATGGGCAAGTATGCTGTCGAGCCTGTCGGGCGTCGCGTGCTCAACGGCCGCGCGCAGTTTGTTTTCGATGTTGTTGTCCGTCACTGTTGTTACCCTCCTTCTATAAGACTTTTGAGCTTCTTTCGGGCCCGGCTGTATTTTGAGAGCACCGTTGAGAGCGGCATGTCGAGCATCTCGGCGATCTCCGCGTGCTTCATGCCGGAAACCGCATGCAGCATCACGATCTGCCTGTCGTCGTCGGAAAGCCCCTTCAGCGCGGACTCGAGCACGAGTCTGTCCTCGCTCGTCACGGCCGGGCTTTCAACATAGAGCATCTGCCACTCGTCCTCGGGAATGTCGGAGCTGCGCTTATGCTCGCGCAGGCGGCTCATGGCGAGGTTTTTCGCGATCGTGAGTATCCAGGCCATCGGCTTGCCCTGCGGCATGTAGCCGGAGGAGGCCGACCAGAGCTTTATGAACGTGTCCTGCAATACATCCTCGGCGTCGTGCGTGTTGCGGAGTATCGAGAGGACGAAGCCGTATACCGACGCGCTCGCCTCGTTGTATATTTCGGCCATGGCGTTTTTCTCGCCGGCGGCCATGCGTTTTATCATTTCCTCCATGGGAGTAAGCTCGGGAAGCGCGCCCCGGGCGTCCATTATCTCCAGCAAGGGCGTCTCGCCTCCTGTCCCTTCTTAATAATAACGCGGCGCGGGTCGGTTTTATTGCACCGCCCGCGCCTGATTTTTCTGTATTTACAGCTCCTGCGGCAGAGAATCGTCGTTGAACACCCAATCGCGGACGTGAATGGTCCTGTATGTATCCTCGCCCGTGCGCACGACCACCTCCGTGAGTCCGGCGTTGATGATGACCCGCCGGCACATCGAGCAGGGCATCGCGTCGATAAGCTTGCCGTCCGCGGCGTCGCGGCCCACAAGATAGAGGGTGCCGCCGAGCATATCGCGGCGGGAGGCGGAGATGATGGCGTTCATCTCGGCGTGGACGCTGCGGCAGAGCTCATAGCGCTCGCCCGAGGGGATGTTGAGCTTCTCGCGTGTGCATACGCCGAGATTGGAGCAGTTGCGCCGGCCTCTCGGCGCGCCGTTATAGCCCGTGGAGAGTATCTCGTCGCTGCGGACTACTATCGCGCCGTATTTCCGGCGCAGGCAGGTCGAGCGGTTGAGCACCGAGTCGGCTATGTCGAGGTAATAGTTCTCCTTGCTTGTTCTTGTATCCATATCCCGCATCCTTTCGCAGTGTTTCTTCTCTCGCCCTCAGTTTATAGTTTGGAAGCTTTCAAGTCAATATAATTTGTGCTATAATATCGCCATAATGAAAAACTATCAGCTTGAAACCGACAGAATAATATCGTCCCTGAGCGGGACGCGGCCGCGTCTGCTGCTCCAGAGCTGCTGCGGCCCCTGCTCGAGCTATGTGCTCGAATACCTCACGCGCTTTTTCGCCGTGACGTTGCTCTATTACAACCCCAACATCCAGCCGGAGGCGGAGTATCAAAAGCGCCTTGCCACGCAAATGCAGCTCCTTGAGCACTTTCCGGACGTGGCGCTGCTGCCGTGCGGCTATGACGGCGCGGACTATGACGAGGCCGTGCGCGGGCTTGAGAGCGAGAGGGAGGGCGGCGCGCGCTGCGCGGTCTGCTTTGCTCTGCGGCTGGAATACACGGCGCGGCAGGCGGCGGAGGGCGGCTATGACTTTTTCGCCACGACGCTCACGGTCTCGCCGCATAAGGACGCGGAGCGCATCAACGCCATCGGCGGGGAGCTCGCGGAGAAATACGGCGTGGCATGGCTGCCGTCGGACTTCAAAAAGCGCGACGGATATAAGCGCAGCATCGAGCTCTCGCACGGGTATGAGCTCTACCGTCAGGATTACTGCGGCTGCCTGTATTCAAAAATCACTCGTACTTGACGAACAGCGTTACGAGCGTGTTCTGGCCGACGGCCTCGTTGCGCTCAACGCCGTCCACATACGCCTCCATGCGCTCGTCGCGTCTGAACCAGTCGTAGCACATGAGTCTCGCCTTGCTTTTTTTGGAGATGAAGCCGAGCGAGCGGGCGTCGCGGTCGAACACCTCTATGGCCTTGCGGTCGATATTCGTCTGGCCGGCAAAGGAGAGGAACACCCTGTCGCCTATGCGCGCGGCGTCAAAGCCGCTCCTGTCGGCGAGCTTCGCCGCGCCCACTACCGGCGCCTTTTCAACGCTGAAGCGGTAGTCGGTTATCGGCCCCCTGGGCTCCTCGGGCTCCGGCTCGACCTCCGCCGGAGCGGGGACGGGCTTTTTAGCCTTGCCGGCGTTCTTCTTCGTGAGATACATGGTCAGGAAAAACCAGCCGAGCAGCAGCAGCGCGAGCACGCCGCAGGCTATTGCCGCTTTGTTGTTGTTGCCTATGGACGCGGCTCCGCATATCACGAAGACTATCACGCCCGTCATTTTCCAGCGCTGCTTCATAGAGTACCTCCCGAAATTGATGGAACAAAAATACCACGTTTTGCCCCGCTTGACAAGCGTTGTATACTGAAGCAAGCTCTGATTAAATCAGCGTGTGCGAATTGGCGAGCGTATTTTTCGTCCGGCAAGGCAAATATTCGCAGGAATACTGACGTATTTCAAGGGTTTTTAACGCAGTCCGGGCGGAAAAGCCGCCGACAAGGCGTGCGTGTGGATTTACTCAGAGCTTCCTTAACATAGTGCGGGTTTCCACACCCCGCAGGGCAGTCTGACGGACGCCCGTATCAAAATGGAGGTTAAAACCATGAAGCTAACAACACGAAAGCTCGCCGCCGCCGCGATGACGGCCGCCGCCTATGCCGCGCTCACCATGCTCCTCGCGCCCATCAGCTACGGGCCGGTGCAGTGCCGCGTGTCGGAGGCGCTGTGCGTGCTCCCCGCCCTGATGCCCTGCACGGCATGGGGACTTTTTATCGGCTGCGCTGCGGCCAATCTCATCTCCTCCGCCGGACTTCTCGACGTTGTGTTCGGCTCGCTCGCCACGCTCGGCGCGGGGCTGTGCGCGGCGGTGATAGGAAAGCGCGGAACGCTCCGGCCGCTCCCGTGGGGGCGCTGCGCTCTCGTGTGTCTGATGCCGGCCGTGTGGAACGGGCCGATCATCGGCGGCGTGATAGCCTGGGCGACGGTGCCGGCGGACATTTTCTGGGAGAGTGCCGCACTTTTCGGAGCGCAGGTCGCCGCGGGCGAGCTCGTCGCGGTATTCGCGCTCGGACTGCCGCTGCTGCGGCTGCTGCCGCGCTCGAAGCCGCTTGCCGAGCTTATTGACAAAACTCTCACGGAGTAGTATAGTTATTTTACAATCAAACACAGGGGGGCTGGGTATTCCCGGCTGAGACGGAGCTGATCGAGGCTCCGGACCCTTGAACCTGATGCGGGTAATGCCGACGTAGGAAGACAGAAGGGACGCATCAAAAAAATGATGCGTCCCTTCTGCTTTTCGCAAAGGCGGAAAGGAAAATGAAAATGGAACAGACTAAAAAAACAGCAGCGACCTCCCACTACAAGCTCCGCGCGCTTTGCGAGGGCGCCATATTCGTGGCGCTCGCGCAGGTGATCGGCTATCTCAAGCTCTTTGAGCTGCCGCAGGGCGGCTCGATATGTCTCGGCATGCTGCCGATATTCCTCTACTGCGCGCGCTGGGGCTTCGGGCCCGGAATGCTCGCGAGCGTCGCATACAGCGTGCTGCAGCTCCTGCTCGACGGCGCCTACGCCTGGGGCTGGCAGTCGATGATCGGCGACTACATCGTGGCGTTCTCCGTTCTCGGCGTGGCGGGACTCTTCCACAATATGAAGGGCGGCTTCTTCTGGGGCACGGTCGTCGGCAGCGTCGCGCGCTTCCTGTGCCACTATGTCACGGGCGCCACGGTCTGGGCGGAGTATATGCCGGACACGTTCTTCGGCATGACGATGACCACGCCGTGGTTCTACTCCTTCCTCTATAACGGCTCGTTCATCGCGGTGGATATGGCGCTGTGCCTCGTCGTCGGCGCGCTCGTCTATAAGCCGCTGGGCAAGTATATCCGCGGCGAGGATCTGCTGCAATAATTCCGGCTCGTCAAGGCGTGCCAATCCGACTTGCATTTAAAGCGTTGCTATTTTTCTAAATATACCTTATAATTTTTTATGGGTATCAAACGGCAAGATGGCCGAAAGGCCACTCACGCAAAGCTACAGGGCCTGTTCCGTTCGGATGGCAGCCAGCTGTTATTTCGGGCGGATCAGCTCACTGTATTTGAAACTGATCCGCCCGATGGCATTTTTTTCGGCTTTACATTATCCGACGCGAAGCCGCGGCGCGGCAAGGGGGCCCTCCGCTATGATAAAACCGAGCGGGCAGCGCGGCAGTCACAAACTCCCGCGTCACCGAAAGGACCACAGACGCACAGTTAACGGAAGATACCCAGACCTCTACCTATGATACGGGCCTGTCTGTGGGTTCCCGAACCGGCACGGTGACCCGGATAGCAAAAAAAAGAATTATGACCAACACGAGGGCGTAGTGGAGTCTGTCGACTACCTGCGCTCTCTTGGCTTGCCTGATGTGCTTCTCGACGCCTACGCGCGTGTGTTCACCGGCACGCCGACCTTGGCGAACAACTGGTTGAAATCCGCAGGCGGACAGAGTATAATATATCAACTGCCTCCCACCGGGGGCGTCGACGTCATCTTTCCATGCGTGAGAGTATGGTCGAGCCGCTCAACAAAATGATGACCCATGTGCGCGCCGAAACGCGGAGGCAGGAAGAAAAAGCAAAACCGGGGAGCCCTTGAATACTAAGAAAAATTCAGAAACAACACATACTTTGACATAATATGATATACTGTTGGATTAGAATAAATTGAACTATGTTCACCCCCCACGGAGGACTGCAATGTCTATGGACGAAAAGAAAAAAAGAAAAGCCGTCAGAGCCGCCGAGGTCACGGGCGACGTTGCCGGCGGAGTATTCATAACCATACTCAGGGCGCTGCTGACGGTGTTCCTCGTCATTCTCACGACGGGGATGCTCTTCATGTGCATATTCGCGTTCTATGTCAAGACCTGCCTTGCGGACGATCTCGACATATCTCTTTCGGACTTCAAGCTCTCCGAGTCGAGCAAGATCCTCTATCAGGACTCGAACGGCAACTGGCAGGAGCTTTGCACCCTCGCGAGCGAGGAGAACCGCATATGGGTGGACTATGAGGAGATACCCGTATACCTCGAAAAGGCCGCCGTCGCGATCGAGGACAAGCGCTTCTATACCCACAAGGGCGTGGACTGGTACCGCACGGTGGGCGCCTTCGTCAACATGTTCGTGACGATGAAGGACGATTTCGGCGGCTCCACCATCACCCAGCAGCTCATCAAAAACGTCACCCGCAAGGGCGAGGACATCACCGTTCAGCGCAAGCTGCTGGAGATCTTCCAGGCGCTCGATCTTGAAAAGCGCTACGACAAGCAGGAGATCGTGGAGTGGTATCTCAACGCCATATACTTCGGCGAGGGCTGCTACGGCGTGTGCACCGCTGCGGATATGTACTTCGGCAAGCAGCTCTCCGAGCTCACGCTGGCCGAGTGCGCGAGCATCATCGCCATAACCAACAACCCCTCGAAGTACGACCCCTTCGTGAGCGAGTCGAACAACAAGGACAGGCAGGAGACCATACTGCGCTGCATGTATGAGCAGGAGATGATCGACTTCCAGACCTATACCGACGCCGTGAACGAGCAGCTCGTCTTCACCCGCTCGGACAACGAGGAATACAGCCAGTACATCTACTCCTACTACGAGGAGACCGTAATAAACGACGTTGTGGAGGGCCTTGCCGAGCGCAAGGGCATCAACAACGACACCGCGCGCTCCATGCTCAGCAGCGGCGGCTACCTTATCTATTCCTGCTACGACGCGAAAATACAGGCCGCGGTGGATTCCATCTACCAGAACGTGGACTCCCTGCCCAAGCCCTATTACGCGAGCGACCAGCAGCTCCAGTCCGCCATCGTGATAATGGATCCCTTCACCGGCGAGATACAGGCGCTCTCCGGCGGCGTGGGCGAAAAGACCGGCAACTACGTCCTAAACCGCATAGATTCCCAGCGCCCCGCCGGCTCGTCGATAAAGCCCCTGTCCGCTTATGGCCCGGCGCTGGAATACGGGCTAATCACGCAGAACACTCTTGTGGACGACTCGCCGGACATCGAGCTGCGCGGCACCTGGTGGTATCCGCGCAACGCCGGCGGCGGCTACTCCGGCATCATCACCATACGCGCGGCGCTCATCGGCTCCATCAACACCGTCGCCGCGCAGATAGTCGACAAGCTCGGCGTGAGCGCGAGCTATGATTACCTCATCAACAAGCTCGGCTTCACCACCCTCGTGCCGGACGACGAATCCTACGCCCCGCTCGCCCTCGGCCAGTTCACGAACGGCGTGACGGTGCGCGAGATGACTCAGGCCTACTGCTCCTTCGTCAACGAGGGCGTGATGACCTACTCCCGCACATACACGAAGGTCACAGATTCCGACGGCACGCTCATCATGGATAACCCCGCCCAGACCATCGTGTCCTGGAAGGCCAACACCGCGGCGAACATCCTCAACATGCTGCAGGCCGCGGTATCGCAGGGCACCGGCGCGGAGGCATATCTCAGCTCCACGGCCGTCGCCGGCAAGACCGGCACGACCACCGACAACTGGGACCGCTGGTTCGCCGGCATGACGGAATACTATGTCGCGGTCGTCTGGACCGGCTACGATCTCAACGGCGCGATGTACTTCAACGGCAACCCCGCCGCGCAGATATGGCGCAAGGTGATGAGTCAGGTGCTTGAGGGACTTGACTACAAGGACTTCCCGTACCCCGCCTATATCGGCGGCGACACGCAGATATTCGGCGATCTCACGGAGGAGCTTGAGGAGCAGGAGAACCCGTCCGAGAGCCCGGAGGAGGACGAGACCGCGCCCTCCGAATCCCCGACGGATACCGGCGGAGCAGAGACCTCCCCGGACTCCGGCGCGACCGGGGACGGAGGCTCCGACCCGCTTTCCGATTTCATCAGCGGACTGCTTCAGCATTAAAAGACTCAGCTCCCCAAAAGCGCCGCTTTCGGGGAGCGTTGTCAAAACACGCGATAAATTTACCAACATTTCCCTGCCCCAAAAGGTTGACAAAACAACGCGCAAGTGTTACAATTCGGTAACGTAAAGGAGGCTGACCTATGGCGACACCCAATAATCCGGAGCTCGAATACAAGGGCCACCCCCTGCGCCGCAAGGATGATCTCATCTATTTCGGCAGCATGGAGGAGAAATATATAATCATGATGCAGATCCTCGAAACCAAGAAGATCGAGGATATGGACGTGGCCACGAAGGTCGCCGTGCAGCTTCAGCTCACGGATCCGAACCTCAGGACACGCGACAAGGTCGTCAAGAAGAGCGAGAAGAACAGCCTGTACTCCGCCATGGATGTGGCGTCCGTCTGGCTCGACCGCGCTCTTGCCTCCAGAACCTGAGGGGAAACAGAAAAAAACGCCCCCCTCGGGAATCCGATTCAGGCAGGTAAATCAATGGGCAAAAGAATAATACGCTCGCTGCTTTCCGCCGCGATCTGCTGCGCTGTACTGCTCGGTACGGCGCAGGCGGCTTGTATAGGCGGCGCAACGACAACGGACAATCTCCGCCTGCGCTCGGGCGCAAGCACCGGCTCAACGAGCTACTACACCGTCCCGGCGGGCAGCGCCGTGATAGTAAACGCCGACGCCGGCAACGGCTGGTATCAGGTAAACCACGCGGGAACAAGCGGCTATATGTACGCGCAGTATCTCAGCTATTCCGAGAGCCTCTCTGTAAGCGCAACCACCGGCTACATAAACGGCACAGGCGTGCGCCTGCGCTCCGGCCCGGGCACGGACAGCGCCATACTCGGCGTGTTCACCCACGGCGACGCCGTGAGCATCACGGGCGTCTGCGGCGCGTGGTATACAGTCAGCCGGGGCGGCAGGACAGGCTATGTCCACAGCAGCTACGTCGTATACAGCATCGACGCTCTCAGATCCCTCTCCGCAGGTCAGGACGTGGTGGACAAGGCTGAGGAATACCTCCGGTACAGCTATGTATGGGGCGGCTCCTCGCCCTCCACGGGCTTCGACTGCTCCGGCTTTGTGAAGTACGTCTTTGAGTCTCTGGGCTATACGATCAATTATCGCACCGCGGCCGACATCTATGCCTACAACGGCACGGACGTGGCGTATGACGATCTTCGGGCCGGCGACGCGCTGTTCTTCAGCTCCAGCTCCAACTGGGTGGGACACACCGGCATCTACATAGGCGACGGCGAGTTCATCCACGCGAGCTCCGGCTGCGGCTATGTGACGATCTCCAGTCTCACGGAGAGCTATTACGCCAGAAACTATGTCGGCGCAAAGCGAATAGTATAGCAAAATTGTATTCGGGCAAATAATCAGGGCGCACCGCAGATCAAATATGCGGCGCGCCCCTTTTTTTGTTTTTTTCACGCCCGTCCGGCGATGGCTTACAGCAGATACATCGCGAGGGCGTTGATGCCCATGTGCATCAGAATAGGCGTCCAGATGCTGCCGCTGCGCTCGTAGGCGTAGGCGAGGGCTATCGACACGGGCAGATAGCTCAGACCGTAGAGCAGGTAGGTGGGGTCCATATACACCACGGCGTACTGCCAGACGTGGTAGAGCGAAAAGAGCACGGCGCTCACGGCATAGGCCCAGAAGCGGCTGCGCCGGCTGATGGAGCCGAACACCGCGCCGCGGAAAAGCGGCTCCTCGACCAGTGGCGCGAGGAACACGGTCATCGCGAGCACGAGATTGTAGCTCTCGGTCGCCATATCCGAGACCGCGTCGTTATTCGGCACGTCCGTGAGATCGAAGTCGAAGGCCAGCAGCGCGAGCTGCACGCCCCAGGAGAGCAGAAAGTTGATCATCACCGCCGTAATGAGCGCGAGGAGGCAGCGCAGCTTATTGTCCATGAGCACGTCGAACGCGCCGCGCAGATAGCGCCAGAGGAACACGAGCACATACAGCGCGCCGAAAACGTAGTAGAAGATGTTGACCTCCACCGCGCCCACGCCCAGATCCGGCCACAGCTCAATAAAGAGACTAAGCAGCAGCGGCAGAACGCCGACGTGCATCGGCAGATACGCCCACGCCGCGAGGCGCTGCCCCTTTGTCATGGGATCGGTAAAGATATTCTTTTCGGTTATCCTTGGCGTCTTGTCGTCCATCAGCGGCCCTCCGCTTTCTTTTTAAGGCTGTATAGGAGGTTCATCGCCTCGATGGGCGACATTGTATCAAGGCTCACGCTGCGCAGCTCGGAGGCGACTGCCTCCGCCGCCGTGTCGCCGAGCGTGAGCTGGTCGTCCCTCGCCGCGGGCGAGGGCGCGCCGTGTCCCGCTGCGCCCTCCGCGAGCGCCGCGAGATATTTTTTTGCCGCTCTCACAACGCCCTCCGGCACTCCGGCGAGCTGCGCGACCTCGATGCCGTAGCTGTCCGGCGCGGGGCCGGGGACTATCCTGCGCAGGAAGATCAGCTCGCCGCCCTGCTTGCGGGCCGTGATGCTGTAATTCCTCACGCCCGCCACCTGCCCCTCGAGCTCGGTGAGCTCGTGGTAATGCGTGGCGAACATCGTCCTCGCGCCGAGGCGCTTTTTATCCGCGCACCACTCGAGCACGGCGCGGGCTATTGCCATGCCGTCATAGGTGGAGGTGCCGCGCCCTATCTCGTCGAGAATGATAAGACTGCGCCTTGTGGCGCGGCGCAGGATGGACGCCACCTCGCTCATCTCCACCATAAAGGTGCTCTGACCCGAGGCGAGGTCGTCCGACGCGCCGATGCGCGTGAACACCCGATCCGCCACTCCGATAACGGCGCTCCTCGCCGGGACGAAGGAGCCGATCTGCGCCATGAGCACGATCAGCGCGGTCTGGCGCATATAGGTGCTCTTGCCGGCCATATTCGGCCCCGTGACGATGGCGGCGCGGTCATCGCCGTCGTTGAGGAACGTGTCGTTCGCCACAAAGAGCGTGTCCTTCAGCGCCTGCTCCACAACCGGGTGCCGCCCATCGCGTATGTCTATTACGCTGCCGAGATCGACCTCCGGACGGCAATAGGAATTTCTCACCGCCGTCTCCGCGAGAGAGCAGAGCGCGTCGAGCGCCGCAACGGAGTTTGCCGCGCGCTGTATGCGCTCGACCCGCTTCGCCACGCTGTCGCGCAGCTCGCAGAAGTAGTCGTACTCCAGCTCCGTTATGCGCTCTCTTGCCGTGAGCAGCGAGCCTTCGAGCTCCTTGAGCTCGGGCGTGAAGTAGCGCTCGTTCGACACGAGCGTCTGCTTGCGGATGTATTCGTCGGGAAGCTCGGACGCGCCGGCGCTGTTCGGCACGTCGATGTAGTAGCCGAAGACCTTGTTGAAGCCGACCTTGAGCTTTTTGACGCCCGTGCGCTCGCGCTCGCGGGCCTCAAGCTCGGAGACGAGGCGCGCGCCGTCGTCGCGCAGCACGCGCAGGCGGTCGACCTCCTCGGAGTAGCCCGCGCGGAGTATGCCGCCCTCGCGCACGGAGAAGGGCGGCTCGTCGCACA
>CAYNMN010000027.1:0-1376 GCA_964398305.1 uncultured Oscillospiraceae bacterium | reverse complement strand
AAGGCGGGTGTCGATCATGGCTGGCGTGGCTCGTCGCACACGGCGCGGGCGATGTCGTTTCTCACATCGGCGAGAGTGTCCATGCCGGCGGCCTCGCGCAAAAGCGCAGAGCGCGAGCCGGAGAGCAGGGCGGTGAGCTCCGGCAGCGCCGCGCAGCAGGCGGCGAGCGAGGCGAGATCGCGCCCGTTGGCGGTGGCGTAAACCGCGCGGCCGACAAGCCGCTGCATATCGCACACGCCGCCGAGAACGCGGATGATCTCCGCGCGCGCAACATTGTCGTCAAACAGCTCCTGCACCGCCGACAGGCGGCGGTCTATCGCCACGGGCGAGAGCAGCGGGCGCTCGAGCCACGAGCGCAGCAGCCGCCCGCCCATGGGGGTCTTTGTCCTGTCGAGCACCCAGAGGAGACTGCCGCGCTTCTCGCCGGTGCGGAGATTTTCCGTGAGCTCCAGCGAGCGGCGCGCGGAGTAGTCGAGCTCCATATAGCGGCCACCCTCGAACATATCCGGACGGCGGAGGTTCGCGAGATCGCATTTCTGCGTGTCGGCGAGATAGGAGAGCAGCGCGCCGAGCGCCATCACGGCCTCCGGCGCGTCGGACAGACCCAGCTCGGCGAGCTCGGCGTCAAAGCGCGCCGTAACGGCGCTCTCTCCCTCCTCAAGCCCGAAGCGCCCCTCGCCGTTTTCCACAAGACAGCCGAGGCGGCCGGACATGAACCGTGTCAGCTCCGTGTCGGCGAGCGCGCCGGGATCGGCCACGACCTCGCGGGGCGAGAAGCGGGCAAGCTCGTTTTGTATATGTGCGGCGGCGTCGGTCTCATAGCGGGCGGCGCAGAGCTCGCCCGTGGATATGTCGCAGAAGGCCGCGGCGCCGCGCCCGCCGGAGAGAGTGAGCGCGCAGATGTAGTTTGAGCGCCCCTCCTCGAGCATCGAGGCGTCGAGCACCGTGCCGGGGGTGATAACGCGGATAACGTCGCGTCTCACGAGACCCTTGGCGAGCGCCGGATCCTCGGTCTGCTCGCAGATGGCGACCTTGTAGCCCTTTTGGATGAGCCGCGCTATGTAAGCCTCCGCCGAGTGATAGGGCACGCCGCACATCGGCGTGCGCTCGTCCTCCGGCTTGCCGCGGTCGCGGGTTGTGAGCGCAAGATCGAGCTCGCGCGAGGCCTTCCTCGCGTCCTCGTCGAACATCTCATAGAAGTCGCCGAGACGGAAGAACAGCAGGCAGTCAGAATACTGCTGCTTTATTTCGTTGTACTGCCGCTTCATCGGCGTGATATCGACTGCCATGCGCGTCACCTCGCGTCGCTGTATTTTTTTGCTTTGAGAGGCTTTTCAGACCTCATATGCAAGCGTTTAGATCAGTTGAGGAAGTCG
>CAYNMN010000026.1:14289-18184 GCA_964398305.1 uncultured Oscillospiraceae bacterium | reverse complement strand
CGAAAATGGGTTTTGTATGGCAAGAATAATTCGCGGTGGTTTATATCTTTGCCGTAGGGGCGAAGGCTGCGTGGTCGCCCGCGATTTTCTGTTTACGAATCAGAGAACGGACGTTGGAGCATATCTCCAACGTCCGTTCCCTTTTCTCTATTCCCCTATTCGGTCACTTTGCCGCGGAGATACTCTCCCCGCGCAGAGCGCCGTCCATTATCATAATAAGCTCCAGAGCGCTGCGGAACTGCGCTTCCTCCTTGCAGTCGAGCCAGACCAGATTTCCCTGCCAGCTCGCGTTCTGGCGGAACATCACATCCACCCGGAAGGTGGCCAGCGGCTTCGCGCCGCCCTCGGCTGACGTGCCGGTCTTCCAGCTCTGGTCCTTTGCAAGACCTCTCGGCGCGAGAGCGCGCCTGGGGTTGCCGATATCGTCAAACAGCGCGTCCATCGCGAAAAACATCTGCGTGAGACTGTCGAAGCTCACATCGGCCTCGAGATTGGGGTTCTGAATAACGCCAGCGGGGTTCTTGTCCTTATAGGACAGTATTTTGATGATGCAGATCCGGCTGCCGCAGGGCGAGAATTTCATATTCAGCACGTCGCTTCCTCCCACTTATCTCTCTCTGTCCCGATAATAACGCACCGAGGTTACACGCAGGTTACATTTTCTCCTTTTTCGCGAAAAAAATCAAAAAGTTGAGGAAAATTTTTCCAATATGCCCAAAACACGGTCTCGACATCCCCTTATCAGGGGTTCGGGGTCAGTCCGTGAAGTTCGTGCGCGCGCCGCTCTCGGTCGCGGGCAGTGGCACTCCGGCGGCCTTGCCGGCCTCGATGCACTTGAGCAGCCACGCCATGTTGCGCGCAAGGTTCCTCATGGTCTGCAGACCCTCGGCGTCCTTCGCGACGTCCCCGGCGCAGGCGCCGTGCACCATGTTCCAGTAGGTGGAGGACACCACCGGCATCTGGGAGATGGTGAAGTATTTGTTGAGCGCGTCGAGAGTCGCCGTCGTGCCGGCGCGGCGGGCGGAGCAGACCGCGAAGGCGGGCTTAAAGGCGAGGTCGGCGCCGCCGGCATAGAACATCCTGTCGAGAAAGGCGAGCAGCGCGCCGGCGGGGCTCGCATAATGCACGGGACTGCCGACGACGAGGCCGTCGCACTCCGCCATCTTTTTGATCGCGAGGTTCACGCCGTCGTCCACGACGCATAGACCTGTTTCGCCGCAGCCGCCGCAGGCTGTGCAGCCGGGGACGGGCCTGCCGCCGATATGGAGTATTTCGCTCTCCACGCCGCAGTCGGCGAGAGTGCGGGCGACCTCGCTGAGAGCCGTGAAGGTGCAGCCGTCCTTATGGGGGCTGCCGTTTATGAGCAGAACTTTCATTGCGCGTAGATCCCTCCTCCTATAAATTCTCTGATGAGCGAATCGGGGGCGACGAGCTTCTCGTCGATGTGGCCGAAGAGCTGGATGGCGGGCAGCACCTGCCTGAGCTCGTCATAGCGCTCTATGCCCTCGGGTATCGAGGAGAAGAGCTCCGTGGCCACGCTGTTCATAACGGGCAGCTCATAGGGCAGGGCGGTGTCCATACGGAGACTCGCCTTGTCCTTGAACGGGGAGATGTATTTCTTTTCGCCCCGGCGGACGTTTGCCCACATCGAAAGCGTCTGCGCGGGGGCGTAGTTGCGGAAGAGGTGGTCGCGCACCGTGCGGCGCACAAGGCGCATCCAGGTGCCCTTGAACACCACGTTATTTTCAAACTCTATGTCCGAGCGCGCGGAGATATAGAGCTTGAAGGCCTCCGGATGCGCGCCGGTGATGTCGTCGTTGAGCGCGTGGATGCCCTCGAAGATCACGAGCTCGTCCGAGCGCAGCTTCAGCGTTTTGGAGGGCTGGAGCGTCCTCATATGGCGGGCAAACTCATAGGTGGGCACGCAGATGGTGCGCCCCGCCGAGAGGTCTGTGAAGTGCTTGTTGAGCAGCTCCATATCCATGCAGAGCGGGCTTTCAAAGTCTATCGCGCCCTCGGGCGTGCGCGGGGCTCTGGCGGGGTCAACCGTGCGGAAGTAGTTGTCCATGCTGATGGTATAGGTGTGTACTCCGCGCTTCACCAGCTCCGCCTCGATCTTCTGCGCCGTGGTGGTCTTGCCCGAGCCGGAGGGGCCGGACAGGAGCACGATGGGGCTGCTTTTCATGTTGCCGCATATCATGTCCGCCGCGTGCGATATCTTCGCGGCGTACTGCGCGTCCGACTCCGCGAGAAACTCCGCGGGGTCGGCCACGGTGCGGTAGTTGATGTCCTTTAGATCATACGCCATTGTAAAATTCCTCGATCCTTTTCTTGCCGGCGCAGATCGCTTCCGCGTCGTCAATATATTCTCTGGGATACTTGGGCGCGACGTCGCGCACTATGCGTCCGCGCCCTCCCGCAAGCTTTGTGGAGCCGCCCGCGCCCATCGCTATTATGCTGCAAAGCTCCTCCATGATGCAGATGTTATAGAGGTTTTCATACCCCGGCTTTGTCCAGCCGACGTTCTCGAAGCCGCCGGACATAAACTTCTGGCGGTAGAGGTAATACGGCCGCCAGCCGCCGGCAAGGAGCGTGTCCATGGCAAACGTGAGCATCCCGCCGACCTCGTCCGGGCACGGCAGCGCGCCGCGCTCCAGATTGAGCCGCGAGCCGCGCTTCATGGCGAGGGTGTGGACGGTGATGTTCTCCGGCGCGAGCGCCGTGACGGTCTCAAGCGTGCGGCGAAAGCCCCCCTCGCTGTCGGCGGGGAGACCCGCGATGAGGTCCATGTTCACGGCGAAGCCGCCCACCGAGCGCACGTCGGAGAGCGCGGAGACGATGTCCGCCGCCGTGTGCCTCCTGCCGATGGCGTCGAGCACCTCGTCGCTCATCGACTGCGGGTTGACGCTCACGCGGTCCACTCCGTGCGCGCGCAGGACAAGCAGCTTCTCGCGCGTGATGGTGTCCGGCCTGCCGGCCTCCACGGTGAACTCCCGCAGGGCGGAAAGGTCGAAGCACTCCTCCAGCCTTGAGCAGAGCACATCGAGCTGCAGCGCGGAGAGCGTGGTCGGCGTGCCGCCGCCCATATAGAGCGACACGGGGCGCAGTCCGGCGTTCTTAACGGCCTCGCCCGTGGCCTCCACCTCGCACAGCAGCGCGGCGAGATAGGGCTCGATGAGCGCCATGGACTTTTCCACGGACTGGCTGACGAAGGAGCAGTAGGCGCAGCGCGTGGGGCAGAAGGGTATGCCGACATAAAGGCAGACGTCGCGCGCGTCAAGACTCCGCTGCGCTCCCTCAGAGGCGAGCGCGGAGTCGAGACAGAGCTTCGCTCTCGGCGCGGAGACGGAGTATTCCCGCCGGAAGTCCGCCGCCGCCGAGCGCGGCGACAGGCCGGCGTCGAGCAGGCGAGCCATGAGCTTCACCGGGCGCACGCCCGTAAGCGAGCCCCATTCGGGCTGCGGCACTCCGCTTTTGAGCGCGGCGCGGAAGAAGGCGAGCTTAACAACCCGGCTCTCCCGCCGCGCGCTCTCCACCACGTCGAGCTCCGGCGGTATCCTCGCGGCGGCGCGGGCGCGGTATTCGCCCGCGTCCGTTACAAGGCGGCAGGAGCTGGTGACATACTGCGCTCCCCGGCTCAAACGGAGCTCGCATCTCTCGCCCTCCGGCGCGCCCTCCGGGTACTCCGGGCGCTCGTCGGGAAAGAGCGTGAGCAGCGTCTGCTCGGCGGCGTAGCGCCGGTCGTGTCCAATAAGATATAAGTGCATCTATTTGATCGTCATAAGCAGCTCGCCGGCCTTGACCGCGTGGCCCGGCTCGATGAAGAGCTCCTCGACCACGCCGTCCTTGCGCGCCGTTACGGAGGTCTCCATCTTCATGGCCTCGATGATGGCGA
>CAYNMN010000026.1:0-14279 GCA_964398305.1 uncultured Oscillospiraceae bacterium | reverse complement strand
CCGCAACGGTCTCGCCGACCTTTACGGAGACCTTGGAGACCATGCCGGGTATCGAGGCGCCGATCTGGCCCTTGTCGGCGGGGTCGGCCATCGTGACCTTCTTGGCGGTGTCCGGCGCCTGCGGATCGGGGACGGAGACCTCGCGGCGGCTGCCGTTGAGCTCAAACTGCACCGTGCGCGTGCCGTCCTCATTCCTGTCGCCCAGACCGAGGTATTTGATGACGAGCGTCTTGCCGTCCTCGATGTTTATCTGGTTGGTCTCGCCCACGGCGAGGCCGTTGAAGAACACATGGCTGCCCATGCGCATGATGTAGCCGTACTCGCGGCGGTGCGCCATGAAGTCCTCCATCACCTTGGGATACATGGCGTAGGATATGAGCGCCTGACGCGAGGGGTTCTCGCTCACCTGGGAGAGCTTTGCGCGTATCTCCTCCCAGTCCACCGGCGGCAGCAGCTCGCCGGGGCGGCAGTCGATGGGCTTCTCGCCCTTTAGCACCACGCGCCTGAGATCCTCCGGGAACCCGCAGGGCGGCTGCCCCATCATGCCCTTGAAGTAGCTCACCACGCTGTCCGGGAAGGCGAGGGACTCGCCGCGCTCAACAATGTTTTCGGGCGTGAGATCGTTTTGCACCATGAATATCGCCATATCGCCCACGGTCTTGGACGAGGGCGTTACCTTGATGATGTCGCCGAGCATGTCGTTGACCGTGCGGTACATCCGCTTGACCTCCTCAAAGCGGTGGCCGAGACCGAGCGCCTCCACCTGCGGCTTGAGGTTGGTGTACTGTCCGCCGGGGATCTCATAGCGGTATATCTCCGTCATGGGCGAGGTCATGCCCTTGTCGAAGCTCACATAGCGGCGGCGGACGTCCTCCCAGTAGTCGGAGAGCTTCTGGAGCTTTTCGGGGTCGAGCCCCGTGTCGCGGTCGGTCTCGCGCAGCACCTCGACGAGCGAGTTGAGCGAGGGCTGGCTCGTAAGGCTTGAGAGCGGGCCGATGGCGCAGTCCACGATGTCCACCCCGGCCTCGGACGCGAGCATATAGGTCGCGATCTGGTTATCGGTGGTGTTGTGGGTATGGAGATGTATGGGTATGCCGATCTCCTGCTTGAGCGTGGAGACGAGCTTCCTCGCACCGTAGGGCTTGAGCAGGCCGGACATATCCTTGATGCAGAGCATATGCGCGCCGCGCTCCTCGAGCGCCTTGGCGAGCCTGACATAGTATTCGAGAGTATAGCGGTCGCGCCTGGGGTCGAGAATGTCACCCGTGTAGCACATCGTCGCCTCGAGCACGCGGTCGGTCTTTAACACGGCGTCCATCGCGGCCTGCATGCTCGGTATCCAGTTGAGGGAGTCGAAAACGCGGAACACGTCGATTCCGGCCCTTGCGCTCTCCTCCACGAAGGCGTTGACGAGATTGTCGGGGTAGCTCGCGTAACCGACGAGGTTGGAGCCGCGCAGCAGCATCTGGAAGGGGATGTTGGGTATCCTCGCGCGCAGCTTTTCAAGCCGCTCCCACGGGGATTCATAGAGGAAGCGGTAGGCGGTGTCGAAGGTCGCGCCGCCCCACATTTCAAGCGAGAAGCAGTCCGCGAGGAAGTCCGCCGTGCCGTCCGCGCCCTTGAGCATATCGCGCGTTCTCATGCGGGTGGAGAGCAGGGACTGGTGCGCGTCGCGCATGGTCGTGTCGGTTATTAGCAGCTTCTTCTGGTCGAGCACCCAGTCGGCAAAGCCCTTGGGGCCGCGCTCGTTGAGAATGTGGCGCAGACCCGTTTCCGGCGTGATGTGCCGCTCCGGCACGGGATAGCGCGGTGTGCCGTAGTCCGGGCGCTCGGCGTCGGGATTCGCGACCTGAATGCCCGCGATATATTTGAGCGCGCGCGTGGCCCTGTCGCGGGCCTCGGCGATGTCGAAAAGCTCCGGCGTCTCGTCGATGAAGCGGGTGTGGCACTGCCCCGCGAGGAAGGTGGGGTGGTTGAGTATGTTCGTGACGAAGGAGATGTTGGTCTTGACGCCCCTGACGTGCTCCTCGTTGATGGCGCGGCGCGCTTTGCGGCTGACGGCCTCGAACGTGCGGTCCCACGCCGTGACCTTGACGAGCAGCGAGTCGTAATAGGGGCTGATCTCCACGCCCGCGGCGGCGTTGCCGCCGTCGAGTCTCACGCCGAAGCCGCCGCTTGAGCGGTAGGAGCTTATCCTGCCGTTGTCGGGCGCGAAGTTGTTTTTTGGATCCTCGGTGGTGACGCGGCACTGGATGGAGTAGCCGTTCATCCTCAGGTCAGACTGCTCTGTAAGGCCGATCTCGGGGTGCGAGAGCGGCTCGCCCGCGGCTATGAGTATCTGCGCACGGACGAGGTCAATGCCCGTGACCATCTCGGTTACGGTGTGCTCGACCTGTATGCGCGGGTTCATCTCGATGAAGTAGTGGTTGCCGTCCTTGTCAACAAGGAACTCCACGGTGCCGGCGTTGACATAGCCCACGGCCTTCGCGATCTTCACGGCGTCGTCGCAGAGCTGCCGCCTTATCTCCGGCGACACGCTCCACGCGGGCGCGAACTCCACGACCTTCTGGTAGCGGCGCTGCAGCGAGCAGTCGCGCTCGCCCAGATGGCGGACGTTGCCGTGCTCGTCGGCGAGTATCTGCACCTCGATATGCTTGGGCTCAACGAGGTATTTTTCGATAAATATGCTGTCGTCCCCGAAGGCCTTTTTGGCCTCGCTCCTGACGAGCTCGAACGCGGGGGCTACGTCCTCCGCCTTTTCGCACAGGCGCATACCGCGCCCGCCGCCGCCGGCGGCCGCCTTGAGTATCACGGGGAAGCCGAAGCTCTCCGCGAGCGCGAGCGCCTCGGCGGCGTCCCTGAGCGGCTCCTTCGAGCCGGGGACGGTGGGCACGTCGCAGCTCTTGGCGATCTTCTTGGCCTCGAGCTTGTCGCCCATCTTCGCGAGCACGTCGCTCGGCGGGCCGATGAATTTGATGCCTGTGTCCTCGCAGGCTCTGGCGAAGGCCGCGTTTTCCGACAGGAAGCCGTAGCCCGGGTGGATGGCCTGCACGCCGCGCTTGAGCGCGAGCGGGATGATCTCGTCGATCGCGAGATACGCCCCCAGCGGGCTCTTGTGCTCGCCTATCAGATACGCCTCGTCCGCCTTCGTGCGGAAGATGCTCAGAGTATCCTCCTTGGAGTAGATCGCGACAGTTCTTATGTCGAGATCGTAGCAGGCGCGGAAGATGCGTATGGCGATCTCGCCCCTGTTGGCGGCCATTACCTTTTCAAACGGTCTTTGTTCCATTCGCTTGATCTCCCTTCACAGCTTCGCAAGCTCCGCGGAGCGGCGCTTGTTGGCGCGGTAGCCGGCTTTGACGGCCTCCGGCAGCTTCATATCGAGCATCGCGTTTATCGCGGCCTCGGTCGTGCCCTTCTTTGAGGTTATGCGCCGGCGCAGCTCCTCCGGCGGCTCGCCGGTGTCCTCAAGGAGCTTCGCCGCGCCGATGAGCGTCTGGCGCGCGAGGAGCTCGGCGGTCTCGCCCGGCACGCCGTCCTCGATGGCGACGTCGCGCAGCGCCTCGGTCATCAGATAGAGATACGCCGAGCCGGAGCCGGAGAGCGCCGCAACGTCGTCTATCAGCCGCTCCGGCACCTCCACGGCGACGCCGGCGGCGGAGAAGATGGCGTTCACCTGCGCGCAGTCGGCTCTTGTCGCATATTTTCCGGCGGCGTAGCCGGAGGCGCCCTTTCCCACCGAGAGGTTGAGATTCGGCATCACGCGCACGATGCGCTGACCCGGAAAGCCCGCCTCAAGCGAGGCTATGTCTATGCCCGCCATGATGGATACGACGAGCGCGGCTTGCGGGATGTGCGGCTTATAGATCGGCAGGGCGTCCGGGAAGGTCTGGGGCTTAACGGCGAGGACGATCACCTCCGCGCTCTCAAGCGCCTCCGCGCCGGAGGGCACCGCGCCGCAGAGCTCGCGCACCTGCTCCATGCTCGCGGGGTTGTTGGGGTTGATAACGGCGATCTCCGCGCCCGGGACGCCGGTTTTGACCATGCCGCCCATGATGGCGCGGGCCATATTGCCGCTGCCTATAAACGCATATTTCACGCTCTCACCTGACCCTTTCCCGTGACGAGATATTTATAGCTTGTTATCTCACGCAGACCCATCGGCCCGCGCGCGTGCAGCTTCTGCGTAGATATGCCCAGCTCCGCGCCGAAGCCGAACATGAAGCCGTCCGTGAAGCGTGTGGAGGCGTTCCAGTCCACCACGGCGGCGTCCACCCGCTGCTGGAAGTAGCGGGCGTTTTCGGCGTTTTCCGTGACGATGCACTCGGTGTGCTTTGTGCCGTAGCGGTTGATGTGCTCCACGGCCTCGCTCACGTCCGCCACGGTCTTAACGGCCATAGCAAGGCGGAGATATTCGTATTTCCAGTCGTCCTCGGTGGCGCCTATCATGCCGGGGTAATCGAGATCGCCGTGGAGCTCCACGCTCCTGCCCGACATCGTGTCGAGCAGCCGTCTGAGATGCTTCTCCGCCCACGCTTCATGGACGAGCAGGGTCTCCATCGCGTTGCAGACGCCCGTGCGCTGGGTCTTGGCGTTTATTACGATGCGCTCGGCCATGTCGTAGTCGGCGCTCTCGTCGATATAGACGTGGCAGTTGCCCGTGCCGGTCTCGAGCACCGGCACCGTGGAATTCATGACGGCGTTTTGTATCAGCCGCGCCCCGCCGCGCGGGACGATGAGATCTACGACTCCGCGGAGCGTGAGCATCTCGTCCACGGCCTCGTGGCGGGTGTCCTCCACGAGGCAGATCGCGTCCGGCGTAATGCCCTGCTGCGCAAGACACTCGCGCATCACGCCCGCAAGAGCGCGCGCGCTCTCAAAGCAGGACGAGCTGCCGCGCAGGAGTATCGCGCTGCCGGCCTTGAAGGCGAGCGACGCGGCGTCGGTGGTGACGTTCGGGCGCGCCTCGTATATCATGCCGATCACGCCCATCGGGACGCGCACCTTTTTGATGTCCAGCCCCTCGGCGGTGGTCCACTCGTCCATCACCTCGCCCACGGGGTCGGGCAGGGCGGCGACCTGACGCAGACCCACAGCCATGTCGGCCACACGGGGAGCGTCGAGCATCAGCCTGTCGAGCAGCGGCACGTCCATGCCGCGCTCTCTGCCCCTTGCCATATCCTTTTCGTTGGCGGCGATGATCTCCGCCGTGTTTTCCTCCAGCGCGTCCGCCATCGCCATGAGCGCGGCGTTCTTCGCCTGCGCGCTCAGCACGGCGACCTCCGCCGACGCGGCCTTCGCCCTTTCGGCGGTCTCCCTTACTGTCATCATATTCATTCCTCCTGCAGGCGAATGCCCTGCGCCCAGTCGTTTCGGTGGATGACCTCCGCCCTGCGCCCCGGAAAGAGCGCCGCGGTCTCCTTCGAGCCGAGTCCGATTATCCTGCGCAGCTCCGACGAGCTGAAGTTCACAACTCCCCTGCCGAGCGCCGTGCCGCCTCCGGCACGGTAGACCGTCACGACGTCGCCCGCCGCAAAGTCGCCCTCCGCGGCTCTCACGCCCGCGCCCAGCAGACTGTGGCCCTTTTCGCAAAGCGCCTCCTCGGCGCCGGGGTCGATATATATGCTGCCGCTCGCGGGGGCGTAAAACGCCATCCACTGCAGGCGCGTTTTCATCTCGCGGCCGGGGGTGAAATAGGTCCCCCTCGCCTCGCCCGTGATCGCGCGGGCCATAACGTTCTCCTCCGCCGAGGAGCAGATCGCCACCTCGACGCCCGCCATCGCGGCGAGCTTCGCGCCGGCGAGCTTGGTCGCCATGCCGCCCGTGCCGTTGGCGCTGCCCGCGCCGCCCGCGAGCGCCTCGAGCTCCGGCGTTATCTCCTCCACGCGCTCTATGCGCCGCGCCGAGGGATCCGTGCGCGGGTCGGCGGTGTAGAGCCCGTCGGTATCCGTGAGGATAACGAGCATATCCGCGTGCACCATCGCGGCGACCTGCGCGGAGAGCATATCGTTGTCGCCCAGCTTGAGCTCGGCAATCGAAACCGTGTCGTTCTCGTTGATTATCGGCACGGCGCCCCGGCTCATGAGCACCTCCAGCGCCGCGAAGGCGTTGCTGTACCGCCGCCTGTCGCGGAAGTCGTCGCGCGTGAGCAAAAGCTGCGCGGCCACCACGCCCTTTTCGGCGAGCGCCTCGGTGTATCGCTCCATCAGCAGCCCCTGACCCACGGCCGCGGCGGCCTGACGCGCGGCTACGCCCGTCGGGCGGGATTTATAGCCGAGCGGCGGATAGCCGGCGGCGATGGCGGCGGAGCTGACGACTATGACCTGACGCCCCGCGTTTCTCAGCTCCGCAAGCTGAAACGCGAGCGCGCGCAGCTTTTCCGGCGCGAGACGCCCGCTGCTCTCCGTGAGCGAGCTCGTGCCGAGCTTGACCACCACCGTCTTTTTTTCGCCCATGCAGATCACCCCCGTCCGACAGAATAATAATACAAAAGTATACCACAATAAGATTGAATATCCAAGACGAAGATTGTATTATATATTTAACGATATTCTAAGGAGAATTGCATGAAAAAGCGGATATTGTTCATAGGAACGGGCGGTACGATAGCCTCGGAGATGACGATGGACGGACTGCTGCCGGAGCTCGGCCCGCAGCGGCTGCTGCGCTATGTGCCGGATATCTCCGAGCTGTGCGACGTCGGCTGCGTGCAGCTCTATAACCTCGACTCAACGAACATCGGCCCCGAGCACTGGCTCGGCATGGCGCGGCTCATCAGCAAAAGCTACGACGATTACGACGGCTTTGTGATAACCCACGGCACGGATACCATGGCCTACACCGCCGCCGCGCTCTCCTATCTCATTCAGAACAGCCCCAAGCCCGTCATCCTCACCGGCGCGCAGAAGCCCATCGGCTTCGACACCACCGACTCCAAGGTGAACATGGCAGACGCCTTCCTGTGCGCCTGCGCGGAGGATATGCACGGCGTCTGCGTGGTGTTCAACGGGCGCGTGATAATCGGCACCCGCGCCTGCAAGACCCACTCCAAGAGCTTCGACGCCTTCTCCTCCATCAACTACCCCAATCTCGCCGCCGTGCGCGACGGGAAGCTGCTGCAATACATCGTGCCGGACTGCGCCGCCGCGCCTGTTTTCTCCGACGCGCTCGAAACGCGCGCGGCGCTCGTGAAGCTCACGCCCGGCATGGATAGGGAGCTGCTGTCCTTCGCGCTCTCCCGCTCGCGCGCCGTGATAATCGAGAGCTTCGGCGTGGGCGGACTGCCCAGGGACGGCGGTCTGCACGATCTTGTGGCCCGCGCGGCGGCGGAGGGCAAGACCGTGATAATGACAACGCAGGTGCAGAACGAGGGCAGCGATCTCGCCGTTTACGAGACCGGCCACGCCCTCGCCGGAGCGCCGTGCGTGCTTGAGGCCTACGACATGACGAGCGAGGCCGCGCTCACGAAGATCATGTGGATCCTCGCGCGCACGGACGATCCCGACGAGATCCGCCGGGTGTTCTATACCCCCGTCGCCATGGATATCCTGACCGAAACGAACAAGTCCTGACGTCCTCCCCCCAAGGGTGCAAGGAGGTTCCCAAAGCCCCACAAAAATCGAGGGCGCGTCTTTTGACGCGCCCTCGGCGTTTATGCGTTTTTTTGCCACACGATGTTTATCGTGGCTTCGTCGCCGTAGCGGCTGAACATCGTCCTGCCGCCGTACTGCGTGACCGCCCAGCCGGCGTCGGGTGTGGAGGCGTCGCCCTCTACGGTTATCTGCATCAGTCCGCTGTCGGCGAACTGTATCGCCGCGCCGCCGTCCCGCAGCGTGATGCTCGCGGGGAGGTTCACGCAGATGATATGCGCGCCGGTCTGCGCCGTGTCGCTCTCATAAACGGACACGCGCTTGTCGAGCGAGATATAGAGCTCGTTCCCGTCCCTGTACCAGACGCTCGCGTCGGTGCTGATGTTCTTATCGGCGAGCGCCGTGCCCAGACTGATCCTCGCGCCGGAGCTGTTCTGATAGCTCCAGTTATACAGCCGTCCCGCGCTGAGCTCCTCGCCGGCGGAGAGGGTAACGGCAAAGCCCTCGCCCGGCCCGCCGGAGACGGAGGCCGTGAGATTTTCCGCCGCGGCGGCCGCATGCATGAGCTGATTTTCCATCACGAAGCCGTAGTTATAGGTCTCGCGGAACGCCTCGGCGGTCTTAAAGAGCGCGTCCGCCCCCTCGCCCACGGCGGAGCTGCAGCCGTAATACAGCAGCGCCGGCGCGGACCAGCGCGCGGTCGCCGCGTTCCAATCTGAACTGCCGGCGAGCACCGTGCCGGTGTTCTTGATCAGCAGCGTCTGACTGTCGCCCACGGTAAGATAGAAGGGCAGGCACAGAGCGTTGCCGGCGCTGAGCGTGGGATCGTCCGCCGCCCCGGCGCTCGTGAAGCCGGACGACCACAGCAGACCGGCCTCCCACAGGGACAGGAAGGTCTGGCGGACGTCGTTAACGGCCGTATACCAGCCGAGCTGGCTCGAGCCCATGTCGGCGGTCGCCTCGGTATAGACCTTGTAAGTGTTGAGCGCCGCGAGCTGATAGCCGAGCTCCTTTGTCTCGCGCAGAACGGAGGCGTAACGCCCGCTGCGGAAGCGCGCGCCGATATACCAGCCGCTGCCGAGGATATATTTTGTCGTTTCGCTCAGCGCGGCGGCGTAGGGGAAGAGGGAGCTGTCTATCGGGCAGGCCGCGCCGTATTCCAGACTGCCGCAGATCAGATCGGTCATGCCGTCCGCGTTAATGTCCGCGAAGAACGGGACGCAGTTGACGCCCGTGGTGACGTTGCTCTCGCCCATGTCGTTGAGCTCGCCGCGCTCGATAAAGCCGGCGGCCGCGAAGGAGCTGCCGTTCCACAGCAGCCGCGCCACATAGCCCTGCCGCGTGCCGATGGCGAGATCGGCGCTGCCGTCCCCGTCCAGATCCGCAATGCGCGGGGCGAGCCAGTCGCCGTCCACGCCGAACACGCGAATCTCCTCCGGCTCCGACTCGACAAAGCCGGAGGCGCCGCCGTACCAGACCAGCAGCCGGCCGCAGTCGCCGCCGACCACGAGATCCGCGAAGCCGTCGCCGTTGAGATCGCCGACGTCGGGCAGCGCCTGCGAGCCGAAGCCCGTGTCCACCAGCCTGCCGATGAAGGTATAGGTCATGTCCCCCGCTCCGGTGAACAGGTACACACCGCCGTCGGCCGCGCCGCAGAGTATGTCGGCAACGCCGTCGCCGTTAAAGTCATAGAGCACCGGCGCGGAGTAGCCCTCCACGCTCAGCGCCGTGCCGGAGGCGTTCGTGAGCGCGACGCCCTCGGCCGTGAGCAGAGTGCCGTTGAAGCCCTCGCCGTCGAAAAACCAGATGTAGCCGTCGCTGCTGCCGGAGATAATGTCCATATCCCCGTCGCCGTCAATATCGGCGACATAGGGGTAGGCGCGCAGACCGCTGTCCTCCGCGCCGCTCCCGTCGCCGGAGCTGACGCTCTCAAGTCTCAGCCACCCGTCCCCGGCGGCGATATGCGTGCCGGAGGAGCAGACGTCCTCATAATAATCGCAGGTGAAGGCGAGCGTATCGGCGCTCTGGCCGAGGTAACAGGTGACGCTCTCCTCGCTGTACCCCGCGGTGTAAACGCTCCGCGCGAGCGAGTAGGACGGCGCCTGCAGATAGCTCTGCGCCGTTTCGGCAAAGCTCTTTGCCCCGCCGTCGAGTATGTCCCGACTCTCCTCGATGCTGTATTGCCAGGCCATCGAGGGTCTGCCGAAGCAGCCGTAAACCCGCCAGACCGAAAAGCCGACCGTGCGCTTGGCATAGAACGAGGCGAAGGCGGCCTCAATAAGCCGCGCCGCGCTCAGCGCGGACATTTCAAGCGTCTGCGTGCCGGCGCTGTCGCCCTCGAGATCGGTGTTCGTGATATAGTCGTCCGTCGGCAGCAGCGTGCTCGTGAAGAACACATAGCCGTCGCCGTACTCGTTGACGGTATAGAGCGACACGCCGCCCGCCGAGACAATCGACACGGCGTCGGAGGCCATGACGCCCTGACCCGTGACCGCGCCGTCCCCAAAGGAGCCGAGGAGCGCGGCATAGTCGCGCACGACGTCCTGTATCTCCGCAAGGTCGCCGTCGAGCTCCGGATAGACGAGGGAGGCGACGTCGGTATCGAGCTCGCGTGTGGCGCGCGCGCCGATAAAGCCGCGCTCGAAGAAATCGGAAAACCCGTTCGTGAGGAACACGCCGCCGCCGTCCCGGGCAAAGTTTTCGACGGCGTCGCGCACATCGCCGGCGTTCGCGGCGGTAATAACGCTCTCGTCGGGATACAGAAGGTCGAAGCCGCTAAGGTCAAATTCGCCGGAGACGTCCACGGTCTCGGCTTGGAAGTTCAGCAGCAGCGGCTGCTTCATGCGGCTCATTATCGCGCCGCAGTCCGCGCTCTCCGACGCGCCGTCATAGAGCACGGCGGCGCGCAGAACGTTCTCCGAGCTCTCCGCCGAGAGCCCGGTTATGCCGGCATCCGAGAGCACGCCGCCGCCGGCGCCGCTGTCGTGGTGCAGTATTTCATCTATCGCCTCGCCCACGCCGTTTCCGCAGGCGGCGAGCGAGAGGAGCATCGCCGCCGCAAGAAGCGCGGCCAGCAGCTTTTTCATCGGAGCCTCTCCTTAGATCTCAAAATATACTGATAGAATATAATATCACGCGCCCCCGCTTTTTGCAATCGCGCGGCCGCGCTCTTTACAAAAGACCCCCCTCTCGGCTATAATGTTCCCGACAGGGGTTTTAAAAAAACACAGGGGGGCAAAAAAATGGAAATTACGAAAGTGAGCGCGCTCTACTTTTCACCGACCGGCGGCACAAAGGCCGTTACGGAGGACATAGCGCGCGGCATCGCCGGCGGAGACGCCGAGACGCATGATCTGACCGTGAAGGCCGAAAAGCTCGCCTTCGGCGCGGAGGACGTCGTGGTGTTCGGCGTGCCGTCCTTCGGCGGGCGCGTGCCGTCGCCGACGGCGGAGCGCATAGCCGCGCTCTCGGGCGAGGGCACCCCCGCCGTGCTGCTGGCGGTGTTCGGCAACCGCGCCATAGACGACACTCTCCTTGAGCTCAAGACCCTGCTCGAGGCGCGGGGCTTCCGCGCCGTGGCCGCGGGCGCGTTCGTAGCGCGCCACTCCGTCTGCGCGGACTTCGGACGCGGCAGGCCGGACGCGAGCGACAAGGCGAAGCAGGCGCAGTTCGCCGCCGATGTGCGCGCAAGGCTCGACGCCGCCGTCTCCTCCGCCGCTCTGCCGGCGGTGAGCGTGCCGGGCAATCCGAGCTACCGCAAGTACGACGGCATCCCCATTAAGCCGGAGGTCAGCAGAATCAGATGCGGCAAGTGCGGCAAGTGCGCCGATAACTGCCCGGTGGGCGCTGTCACCCGCTCCGACCCGACAAAGACCGACAAGAGCAAGTGCATATCCTGTATGCGCTGCATCGCCGTATGCCCGCATTACGCCCGACACATAAACCCCGTGATGGCGCTCGCGGCGAAAAAGTCCATGGCGAAGTTCTGCACTGCCCGACAGGAGTGCGAGATATATCTGCCGTAAGGGGGGCGCCCCTCTCTGCCGCCGTTTTTTGTGATCGGCACTTTATCCGCGGCGACGGGAGTGGTATAATATTCACACTATGATGCGACGAAAGCTTTCACATGCCCAAATAATCGCGCTCGGCTTCCTGCTGGTCATCCTCGCCGGGACGCTGCTCCTGCTCCTGCCTGCAAGCTCCAAAAGCGGGGAGAGCGCGGGCTTTTTGACGGCGTTCTTCACGGCCGTCTCCGCCTCCTGCGTCACGGGGCTCGTGGTGGTCGATACCGGCACCTACTGGTCGGCGCTCGGTCAGGTCGTCATTCTCGTGATGATCCAGATCGGAGGGCTCGGCTTCATGACCATCTCCACGCTCTTCTTCCGTCTCATCCGCAGGCGCGTTTCGATGCAGGAGAAGGCCGTGATGGCGGAGAGCATCAACTCCGTGCAGATAGGCCGGATAATGACGCTCACGCGGCTCATCGGCACGGGCACGCTCATCATCGAGCTCGTCGGCGCCGCGCTGCTCGCGCTGCGCTTCGTGCCGCAGCTCGGCCCCGGGCGCGGACTGTGGTTCGCGCTGTTCCACTCGGTGTCCGCCTTCTGCAACGCGGGCTTCGATCTGCTGGGCAGCGTCTACAGGCCCTTCTGCTCGTTCGTGCCCTACTCCGCCGACGCGCTTGTTGCTCTCACGCTCTCGGCGCTGATCGTCATCGGCGGCATAGGCTTCCTCGTGTGGGACGATGTGCTCCGCCACTTCCGCGACCCGCGGCGGTATATGCTGCACACAAAGGTAACTCTCGCCTTCACGCGAATACTCATAATCGGCGGGGCGCTGCTGTTCTTCATTTTCGAGCGCAGAGGCATGAACGCCGATATGCCGCTCGGCAAGCAGCTGCTCGTGTCGCTCTTCTCGGCCGTTACGCCGAGGACGGCGGGCTTCAACACCGTGGACACCGCCGCGCTCTCTCCCGCGTCGAGGCTGCTGACCATGATGCTCATGTTCATCGGCGGCAGCTCGGGCTCCACGGCCGGCGGTGTAAAGACCACCACGGCGGCGGTGCTGCTGATGTCGCTCATTGCGATGATACGCGGCAGGCGCTGCGTATATGTTTACGGCCGGCGGATACCGGACGACGCGCTCAAGCGCGCGGCCTGCATCACCTCCGTCAACCTTCTGCTCGCGCTCGCCGGGGCGCTCGTGATACTCGGCGCGCAGCCGCTCGCCTTTTCGGACATACTCTTTGAGGTCTTTTCCGCCATAGGCACGGTGGGCATGTCCACCGGCGTAACCCGCTCGCTCGCGCCGCTCTCGCTGTGCGTTATTTCGCTGCTGATGTTCTGCGGGCGCGTGGGCAGCGTGTCCTTCGCCCTCGCTCTGCTCGAGCGCAGGGCCGAGCCGCCCGTCACCTATCCCGAGGAGCAGATAACCGTTGGATAAAGGAGACTGCAAGCGATGAAATCCTTCCTTATAATCGGCCTTGGCACCTTTGGCCACCACCTCTGCCGCGAGCTGAGCAAGCTCAGATGCGAGGTCGTCATCTGCGACCAGCGCGCCGAGGCGCTTGACGACCTGCTGCCGCTCGTTGTGAGCGCGAAGGTCTGCGACTGCACAAATCCCGAGGTGCTGCGCTCGCTCGACCCCGCGGGCTTCGACGCCTGCTTCGTCTGCCTGGGCGACAGCTTCCAGGCCTGTCTGGAGATAACCGACCAGCTCAAGGAGCAGGGCGCAAAGCGCATATACAGCAAGGCCGACCGCGACCTTGAGGCGAAGTTCCTGACCCGCGCCGGCGCCGACCATGTGATCTATCCCGAAAAGGAGACCGCCGCGCGCATAGCCGTGCGCGAGAGCTCCGACCAGATATTCGACGTTTTCGAGCTTTCGGACACCTGCTCGGTCTGCGAGATAAGCCCCCGCGCCGAATGGATAGGCAAGAGCATCTCCGCGCTCTCCATCCGCCCCAAATACGGCCTGAACGTCGTCGCCGTAAAGCGCGGCGAGCACATCAAGCCCGTGCTCGATCCGAGCTACACCTTTGCCGAGGGCGAGCACGTCTACGTCCTCGGAAACGTGGACGACGTTCTGAAGGTGACCTGAGCGACAAGGCAAAGTCCCTGTCAAACGGGCGCCGGAGCTTTTGCTCCGGCGCCCGTTTGCGGTTATTTGTCGTTTCGTCCGAGCTTGCGCTTGTTGCCGTGCTCATCGACGATGTATGTGTTTTCGAGCACCTGCTCCGTGCTGCGCCGCCAGTCGGCGAGGTATTCCTCGCGCAGAGCCTGACGCTCGCTCTGCTCCTCCGCCGTGAGCTCCCGCTCCCTTGCAAGGCGCGTGAACTCGGAGAGCCTGTCCATCTTTATCTTTTCCATGGCCGCCTCAATTCCTGAGCGAATGCAGCGGCGCGGGGATGCGGCCGCCGCGCGCGATGAACGCCGCGGGTGAGCACTGATTGACCGGCATCACCGGCGCCTCGCCCAGCAGCCCGCCGAAGGAGACGCGGTCGCCCACCTGCTTGCCCGGCGCGGGGATGACGCGCACGGCTGTGGTCTTGTTGTTTATCATGCCGATCGCGGCCTCGTCGGCGATTATGGCGGAGATCGTCTCCGCGCTCGTGTCGCCGGGGATGGCGATCATGTCGAGCCCCACCGAGCACACGCAGGTCATGGCCTCGAGCTTTTCGATCGTGAGCCT
>CAYNMN010000025.1:0-18357 GCA_964398305.1 uncultured Oscillospiraceae bacterium | reverse complement strand
CATGTCTCCTCCTTATCAAACCGCAAACATAAATTGGTTTGCGGTTTGAGAGAGAGACGGGGCGGTTATTTAAGGAATATGTCTTTATCTGGCGCCGCGCCTTCGGCGCGAAAACATTGCTATTGCGAGAGGGGCATACCCTGCGTCGGAGAGCATTCCGCTCCCGCAAAAAAGAGACAGTCTGCGGACTGTCTCTTTTCCTTGTCCGCTCCATGTCTCCTCCTTATCAAACCGCAAACATAAATTGGTTTGCGGTTTGAGAGAGACGAGGGGGAGTATTGCCACGGTTTCAATTTTTATCTGGCGTTGCGCCGCTGGCGCGAACGCGACCTCCGTAGGGGACGGGTTTCCCGTCCCGCCGTTCTCTGCGACCTCCGTAGGGGACGGGTTTCCCGTCCCATGGCTGCGGGAACCGTTATCGACGATTAGAATATCTATCCGCGCTTTGCAATTGACAGCACGGCGACCGCCGCGCTTTGACCCGGCCGGGGAACGATCTTCAGCGACGCGAGCGCGAAGCGATCCGTGAGCGCGGCGCGGTTTTGGCCGTGCTGTCCCACCATCTGCGACATGAGCTCCGGTCTCACGCCGAGCGCCACATCGCTGCCGCGCTCTGTCCCCGAGAGCAGCTGCAGCGCGCTGTTGAGCAGCACCCTCGATCGCACGAGCTCGCCGAGCGCCGGGTGATATGCCCCGCCGACCGCGTCCCCGCCGCTGAGCTCATCGGTGGGGTTGAGACCGAGTCGGATTATCGGTATACCCGCCTCCTCGAAGATCGGCACTATCCGCGCGCACACGCGCACGGCGTCCTCCACGCCCCGCTCGGCGTATGTCCCGGCTCGCCACATATCAAAGAGCGCCGTGTCGCGCACTATCACCGTGGGATAGACACGCACGCCGTCTGGCCCGAGCGCGGCTATGGCGCTGGCGGTCTCAACGTCGCTCTCGTCCGTGGAGCCGGGCAGGCCGGTCATCATCTGGAGTATGAGTCCGAAGCCCGCGGCCTTCACCTCGCGCGAGGCGTCCGCGACGTCCTGCGCCGTATGCCCCCTGCCGGAGACGGCGAGCACCTCGTCGCTCATCGACTGCGCGCCGAGCTCCACGGTCTCCACACCGTATCTGCGCAGACGTGCGAGCACGGCGCCGCTGACGGCGTCCGGCCTTGTGGAAATACGTATGGAGCATATCTCGCCGCTGTGCAAATACGGCTGCGCCGCGCCGAGCAGCGCCTCCTGCTCATGCGCCGGTATCGCCGTGAAGCTGCCCCCATAAAACGCCAACTGCCGCTTTGTCCCGGGAGGGGTCAAGGCGGCTGCTTGCTCTATCGTTTTTTTTACATCCTCCGCCGTCGCCGGCGCGAGGGCGCCGGATATGCGGTTCTGGTTGCAGAACACACACTCGTTCGGGCAGCCCAGATGCGGCACGAAAACGGGGATTATGCTCATTTTTGCGCTCATTCGGCCAGCTTTTCGAGCGCTGCCGCCGCGGCGGCCTGCTCGGCCTCCTTTTTCGTATGGCCGGTGCCCTCGCCCACGCCCTCGCCGTTGAGACGCACGCAGGCCGTGAAGTGCTTGTCGTGATCCGGACCGGACTCGGCGAGCAGCTCATAGCACAGCTCCTGCCCGCTCTTGCGCTGCACGAGCTCCTGCAGACGGGTCTTGCTGTCCGTCCCCGGCGAGCTCTCCACCTCGTCGCCAAGATCGGAGAGCAGCCGCGCCGTGATAAAGGACGCGGCAACGTCCATCCCGCCGTCTATGTACATGGCGGCAATGAGCGCCTCCACAGCGTCGGCCAGAATGGAGGTGCGGCGGCGGCCGCCCGTGTGCTCCTCGCCCCTGCCCAAACGCATATACTCGCCGAGACCGAGCTCAACGGCGACGCCGTGCAGACTCTCCTCGCACACGAGCTGGGCGCGCAGACGGGTCATGCGCCCCTCGGGCATATCGGGGTAGCGAGTGAAGAGCATATCGGCCACGACGAGACCGAGCACCGAATCGCCCAGAAACTCCAGACGCTCGTTGCTCTCGCAGCTCCTGCCCCTGTTCTCGTTGGCATAGGAGCTGTGCGTCAGAGCGGTCTTCAAAAGCGCCCTGTCGCGGAAGGAATATCCTAATTTTTCCTGGATAGGTTCCATCAACCCTCGGTCGCCTTCTCTACGAAGTCTACGAGATCGCCGATGGTGATTATCTTCTGGAGCTGATCCTCGGAGACCTCGGGCAGATCAAACTCCTCCTCGATCGTCATCGTGAGCTCGACAATGTCCAGCGAGTCCGCGCCGAGAGTGTCGATGAAAGCCGTGGAGCGGCTGATAGTTTCGGCTTCCACAGCAAACTGCTCCGCCACCAGCTCGATAATTTTGTCCTCTATCATTTTGTCATACCTCCGTATTTCCCGCGCTGCCCACCGGCAGACGCATGAATGCAATGTTTCTTTCGATCTCGCCGATAACGTCCTCCTGCGCGAAGCTGACGGCCTGTCTGACGGCGTTGAACACCGCCAGCTCGTTTGAGGAGCCGTGAGCCTTCACAACGGGCTTTGAGATGCCGAGCAGAGCCGTGCCGCCGACGCGGTTGACGTCCATCGTGGCCTTGAAATCCATGAGATCGCTCTTGAGCACGGCGGCAGCGAGCTTGTTGCGCGTGCTGGAATAGAACACGTCCTTGAGTCCCCTCATCGCGAATTTCGCCGTGCCCTCCGCGCCCTTGAGCATGATGTTGCCAGTGAAGCCGTCGGTCACCACAACATCCACCCGGCCGTTGAATATCTCAGAGGCCTCGACGTTGCCGATGAAGTTAATCCGTTTCTCCTGCCCCGCCTTTTCGAGCAGAGCATAGGCCTGTCGCTGGAGATCGCCGCCCTTGTGCGGCTCGATCCCGTTATTCAGCAGTCCCACACGCGGGCTGTCGCAGCCCATGATGCGCTTCATATAGAAGCTGCCCATAAAGGCGAACTGGAGCAGATACTCGCTCGTGCACTCTACATTTGCGCCGCAGTCTATGAGCATAACACCACGCCCCACGCTCGGCATGATCGGCGCGAGCGCCGCCCTGCGTATGCCGTGCACGCGCTTGACCGTGAGCGTGGCGCCCGTGAGCAGCGCGCCCGTGCTTCCGGCGGAGACCATCGCGTCCCCCTCGCCCTCGCTCAGCAGCCGCAGCGCCACGGACATTGACGAGTCCTTCTTGCGCCGGGTCACCGTGGAGGGATCGTCGTCCATCGTGACCACCTCGCGGGCGTCCACTATATCCATGCCGGCTATCTCCGGGAAGATCTGCTTTTCGATCTCCTCCGTCCGGCCCACAAGAGTTATGTCAACCCCCAGCTCCTTCATTGCCTTGCCGGCGCCGTGTACAAGCGCGCGCGGGGCGTTGTCTCCGCCCATGGCGTCAACTATTATCCTCAATGCGAAAGACCTCCTTTTTACTCAGCTCATCGAGTATGCCCAGCGCCCTTGCGGATATCTCCGCGTTCTTGTTGCGCTTGCCGCGAACTCTGAAGCCCAGAGGGGCGATGATGCCGAAATTTATATTCATGGGCTGGAAGTCGCCCACGCTGCCGCCGGAGACATATAGCGCGAGAGCGCCAATGGCCGTCTCCGCCGGGAAATCAACTCTCTCCTGCCCCTTGAGCCGCGCCGCCGTTTCTATGCCGACGAGCATTCCCGAGGCCGTGGATTCCACATAGCCCTCCACGCCGGTCATCTGCCCGGCAAAGGCGAAGCGCTCGTCCGCTCTGAGCCTGTAATACCTGTCGAGCTGGCGCGGGGAGTCGAGATAGGTGTTTCTGTGCATAACGCCGTAGCGCACGAACTCGGCGTTCCTGAGCGCCGGGATCATCGAAAACACGCGCTTCTGCTCGCCGAAGGTCAGGTGGGTCTGGAAGCCGACGATGTTGAAAAGCGTGCCCCCGGCATTGTCGCGCCGAAGCTGGACCACGGCATAATCCTCCGCGCCCGTGCGGGGATCCACAAGCCCGACGGGCTTCATCGGCCCGTAGCGCAGCGTGTCCTCGCCCCTGCGGGCCATGACCTCCACCGGCATACAGCCCTCGAACACGGCGCCGTCGTCAAAGCCGTGCACCGGCGCCTGCTTTGCCGCGCACAGCTCGGCGACAAAGGCCCTGTATTCCTCCATCGACATAGGGCAGTTTACATAATCTGCCGTGCCCTTGCCGTAGCGGGAGGCGAAATAAGCGCTGTCCATATCGACGCTCTCGAGCGTGACTATCGGGGCCACAGCGTCGTAGAAGTGCAGATCGAAGCCGGGGCAGAGCGAGCCTATCCTTTTCGCCATCGCGTCGCTCGTGAGCGGGCCGGTGGCGATGACGACCTCGCCGTCGGGGATATCGTCCGCCTCGCGGCGGTCTATTGTGACGAGCGGATGCGCCGTGAGCTTATCCGTGATATATCGCGCGAAGCCCTCTCTGTCCACCGCGAGCGCGCCTCCGGCGGCAACGCGGTTGGCGCACGCCGACTCCATCACGAGCGAGCCGAGCCGCCGCAGCTCCTCCTTCAGGAGACCGACGGCGTTGGTCAGCTCGTCCGAGCGCAGGGAGTTGGAGCATACGAGCTCCGCGAAAAACGGCGAGACATGCGCGGGCGTTGTTTTATCCGGCCGCATCTCGACAAGCCGCACGGGGATGCCGCGCCGCGCGAGCTGCCAGGCGCACTCGCTGCCAGCGAGTCCCGCGCCTATTACCGTTACCTCCTGCATCAGGACTTCTCCGCTTTCTTCGCAGCGGGTTTCTTAGCGGCGGTCTTCTTCGCCGCCGGTTTCTTCGCGGCGGGTTTCTTCGCCGCCGGTTTCTTAGCCGCGGGTTTCTTAGCCGCCGGCTTCTTCGCGGCGGGTTTCTTAGCCGCCGGCTTCTTGGCGGTCTCCGCGCTCTTTTCGGCGTCGGCGGCGGGCTTTTTGCGGTATCCGCGCTTATCCTCGGGCAGGAAATCGGGGCACTCGGGATTTATGCAGAAGGGCTTGCGCTGACCTCTGCCGCTGAGCTTGAACAGGGTCTTGCCGCACTCGGGGCAGACGTCCTTTGTGGGCACATCCCAGGTGATGAAGCCCACGAGCTCGCTGCCGTCCGCGCCGACTCCGCGATAGGTGCAGTCTCTGCCCTTCTCGCAGGAGTAGTAGGGGAAGCCCTTGCGCGAGGTGCGCTTGAGTATCCTGCCGCCGCAGAACGGGCACTTGCCCGGCATCTCGACGACGATGGGCATTGTGAAGGTGCATTCCGGATAGCCCGGGCAGGCGAGGAAACGCCCGAAGCGCCCGGACTTTACTACGAGGTTTTTCCCGCATTCGGGGCAGAGCTCATCGGAGACCTCGGCCGGCACGGGGATACGCTTGCCGGCAAGAGCGGTCTCGGCGTCCTCCAGCTCCTTCTCAAAGCCGCCGTAGAAGTGCTCGATCACATTCGTCCAGCCGGTCTTGCCGGCCTCGACCCTGTCGAGCTCCTCCTCCATATGCGCCGTGAACTTGAGATCGACTATATCGGGGAAGCGCTCCTCCATGAGTCCGTCCACGACCTTGCCGAGCTCCGTCGGGCGGAGGTATTTGCCCTCCTTGACGACATACTCGCGGGCTGTTATCGTGGAGATGGTCGGCGCGTAGGTCGACGGACGGCCTATGCCCTTCTCCTCCATCGCACGGATGAGCGTGGCCTCTGTATATCTCGCGGGCGGCTGGGTGAACATCTGCTCCTTCGTGAGCCTCTCCGCGTTCACGCTCTCGCCCTCGGTGAGCTTAGGCATGGCCTTTTTGGCCTCTGCCGTCTCCTCGTCCTTTGCCTCCTCATACACGGCCGTGTAGCCAGGGAAGCGCAGCTCGGAGCTGTTTGAGCGGAAGATATAGCCCTCGCTCTCGGTATCCACGACGACGTTGTCATAGACGGCGTTGGACATCTGGCAGGCCGTGAAGCGGCCCCAGATGAGCCTGTACAGCCTGTACTGCTCCTGAGTGAGGTCCTTGCGGACGGTCTCCGGCGCGAGAGCCACGTTTGTGGGACGGATGGCCTCATGCGCGTCCTGCGCTCCGGCGCGGGTGCGGAAGGCGCGGGGCGAGCCGGGATAGTACTCGGCGCCGTAATGCGAGACGATATAGTCCTTTGCAGCCGCCAGAGCCTCGTCCGAGAGGCGCAGGGAGTCTGTTCTCATGTATGTTATAAGGCCGGTGGTGCCGTGTCCGGCGATCTCAACGCCCTCATAGAGCTGCTGGGCAATGGACATCGTGCGCCGGGGCGTCATGCCGAGCCGACGGCTCGCCTCCTGCTGGAGCGTGGAGGTTATGAACGGGGGCGAGGGACTGCGCTGCTTCTGCGCGCGCTTGATCCCAGTGACCTTAAAGGGCTTGCCGTCCACGGCGGAGATCACGGCGTCGGTCTCGCTCTCGCTGTGCAGCTCCAGCTTGCCCTCGGCTGTCCCGAAGAAGCGGCCGGAGTATTCGCCCTTGCCATCGGTCTTGGCGAAAAGAGCGTCGAGCAGCCAGTATTCCTCTTTAACGAAGCTCTCGATCTCGCGCTCCCTGTCGACCACCATGCGCGTCGCTACGGACTGCACGCGCCCGGCGGAGAGGTTGGGGCGGATCTTCTTCCACAGCAGCGGAGAGAGCTGATAGCCGACGATGCGGTCGAGCACGCGGCGCGCCTGCTGCGCGTCCACAAGGTCCTGGTCTATGTCGCGCGGGGCGGCGATGCTCTCCTGCACGACTTTTTTGGTTATCTCGTTGAAGGTGACGCGCCTCGCCTCGCCCTCGGGCAGGTCGAGGAGCTTTCCGAGATGCCAGGCTATGGCCTCCCCCTCGCGGTCAGGGTCGGTCGCGAGATAGACTTTATCCGCGGCCTTCGCGCTCTTGCGCAGGTCGGCTATGAGCGCCTCCTTGCCCTTAACGGGGATATAGCGCGGCTCGAAGCCGTGCTCAATGTCCACGCCGAGGGTGCTTTTCGGCAGGTCGCGCAGGTGACCCATCGAGGCCGTGACCTTATAGCCCGGGCCGAGATATTTTTCAATTGTTCGGGCCTTGGCCGGGGACTCCACGATTACGAGGTCTGTCTTTGCTTTTGGCATTCGGTTATTTCCTCACTTCTTGATATTGAGCGTAAAACGCTTGCCCGGCTCCTGACGGACGAAGCCCTTTATCTGGAGCATCGTCAGCTCCGCGAGCACGCTCGCGGCAGGCTGGCCGGTAAGGTCGATGATGTCGTCAACATGCATGGACGGCTCCGTCATCACCTTTATTATATCCAGCTCGGTCTGCGGCAGGCTCTCAAGCTGTTTCTTCAAGTCAATATATTCCATGGTGTTTTTCTTGTCAACGCCTTTTTTGGCGACCGGCTCGCGCAAAACGGCGAAGTCCTCCCCGGTCTCCGGCGGGACGGGACGCGCACGGCTCTTCTCCGCGTCGAGCTCGCGCTCCTGCTGTATGGGCATTTTCCCGCGGCCCGGAGCGGGCTTTGCTATTCTTTGCGGAAACTGTCCCTGATAGTCGGCGAGCACGTCCCAGCCGCCTGTGACGGGTCTCGCGCCATCCTTCAAAAGCGCGTTGGAGCCCGCGCCCGGAGGCGCGTCGGCATTGGCGGGGACCACGCAGATCTCGCGCCCCTGCTCGCTGGCCTCGTCGGCAAAGAGCAGCGCGCCGCTGCCCTCCGGCGCCTCCACCACCACAACGGCTATCGAGAGCCCGGAGGTGATGCGGTTGCGCGCCCGAAAGTTCGACGCGAAGGTATGCGCCCCCGGCGGATACTCGCTGACGAGCGCTCCGGCTGTCTCGGCGTCTCGCGCGAGATCGCCGCCCCAGTCGGAATCTATCGGCGTACCGAGCACGCCTATGCACTCGCCTCCGGCGAGAAACGCGCCTCTCGCCGCCGCGCCGTCCACTCCCTGTGTAAGGCCGGAGACGACAAGGCCGCCGCACTTGGTCAGCTCATAGCCCATGCGCGAGGCCATCTTGACGCCATAGGGCGTCGCGCCCCGAGTGCCGACGACGGCCACCGCCGCCTCCTCGTCCACGGCCGGCAGGCGGCCGCGCACATAGAGCACGACCGGCGGGTCGTAGATGTTGGCAAGCCTGCGGGGATAGGCCGCGTCGCCGAGCGTAATAATGCCGATGCCCTTCTCGGCGCAGGCGTCGATTATGCCGAGCGCCGTGTCGAGCTCCTTGTTTTCGAGCGCCGCGCGCTCCCCCTCCGGGATGCCGAGCTCCTCATAGCCGCCCTTCGGCGCGAAGTACAGCGCCCTCGGCGACGCGAAATGCGCCAGAGCGAGAGTTTTTGTGCGCGGTCTGACGCCCTCAAGCGCCGAGAGCCACAGCCAGTATTTGAGCTCGGACATATACTCTCACCCCTTTATCTATCTATCTCGACATCTCCCACATGATGACCGAGGCCGCGACCGCAGCGTTCAGCGACTCGCTGCGCCCGGTCATGGGTATGATAAGCGTCCCATCGCAAAGCCCCAGCAGCTCCGGCGAGAGGCCGCGCCCCTCGCTCCCCACCGCGACGGCGGCTTTTGCGAGGTCGAGATCGCGTATATCCCGCGCGTCCGGTCTGAGCGCCGCGCCGTAGAGCGGCAGCTCGCCGAGCGTTTCCCGCAGCTCCGCAAGGCCGCAGCTTATGACGCGCTGTCTGAACACCGCGCCCATCGTCGCTCTCGCGGCGCGGGGCGAGAATATGTCCGCGCACTCGCCGACGAGTATCACCGCGTCCACGCCGAAGGCATCCGCGCAGCGCACGACAGTGCCGACATTGCCCGGATCCTGTACGGTCTCGAGCACTATCGCGCGGCTTATCGGCGCGGCGTCCGCGGACGGCATGGCGACCGTGAACACCGGGCCGGGGCTGTTCTTTAGCGGCGAGGCGTATTCGAGCAGACCGGCCGGCGCGGCATACTGCGGGCAGTCAAGCTCCGCCGTCTCCCCGGATGTCAGCACCGAGGTGACCCGCGCGCCGCTTTTGATCGCCTCGTCGAGCAGCTTTCGCCCGTCGAGCACGTATTCGCGGCGCTCGCGCCTGTACTCCCCGTCCGCCGCGAGCCGGCGCAGGTGAGCGATGTATTTGTTTTGTCTTGAAGCGATCTTTTCCATTTTTCTGCCCTTAAAACAAATATAACTTAATGCTCCGCGCGTTACAAGTCCTCCGGGGCATTTTCCTCCCCGTCCCTGCGTTTCGAATTTTAGCCGCCGTCGAGACGGTGTTTCAAGCAAAAGGCCGCAGAAAACATCGCGTTCTGCGGTCTTTTGGCAGTATTCCGTCGTTACTCAGTCGGCTTCATCGTCGGGAACAGTATAACGTCCCTGATCGACGAGCTGTTCGTGAAGAGCATCACGGCGCGGTCGATGCCTATGCCCATACCGCCGGTGGGCGGCATGCCGTATTCAAGCGCCGTGACGAAATCCTCGTCCATCATGCCGGCCTCCTCGTCGCCGTGCTCGCGCATCTCCACCTGCTTTAAGAAGCGCGCGCGCTGATCGACGGGGTCGTTGAGCTCCGAGAAGGCGTTGCCCATCTCGCAGCCGCAGATGAAGAACTCAAAGCGCTCTGTAAGGCGCTTGTCGGCCGGCGAGCGCTTGGTGAGCGGCGAGACGTCCACGGGGTACATGGTGATAAAGGTCGGCTGCACGAGGTGCTCCTCGACCTTCTGGTCAAAGGTCTCATAAAGGGCGTTGCCCCAGGTCGGCTCTCTGTCGCCCATATCGACTCCGGCGGCTTTCGCCATGGCAACGGCTCTCGCGTCGTCGCTCTCCGCCATGAAATCGACGCCGGTATATTGCTTCACGGCCTCGGCCATCGTAAGACGCGGCCAGCCGGGCGTGAGATCGAGCTTCTGCCCGAGCCATTCGAGCTCGTAGCCGCCGCAGATATCCCTCGCCGCCTCGGTGAAGATGCCCTCGGCTATGTCCATCATGCCGTGGAAATCGGTATAGGCCTCATACAGCTCGATCGTGGTGAATTCGGGGTTGTGCTTGGTGTCCATGCCCTCGTTGCGGAAGATGCGGCCGATCTCATAGACGCGCTCCATGCCGCCGACGATAAGGCGCTTGAGATTGAGCTCGGTGGCTATGCGCAGATACATATCCATATCGAGCGTATTGTGGTGGGTTATGAACGGTCTCGCCGTGGCTCCGCCGGAGATGGTGTTGAGCACGGGGGTCTCCACCTCTATATAGCCGCGCTCGTCCAGGAAGCGGCGGACGTGCGAAATGAACCGGGAGCGGATCTCGAACGCGCGGCGCACCTCGGGGTTCATGATGAGATCGAGATAGCGCTGACGGTAGCGGGTCTCGCGGTCTGTGAGCCCGTGGAACTTCTCCGGCAGCGGGCGCAGGCTCTTGGAGAGCAGCTCCACCGTTTTGCAGTGCACGGAGATCTCGCCCATGCGGGTCTTGAACACATAGCCCGTCACGCCGACGATGTCGCCGATATCCACCTTGCGGAACGCGGCGAAGGCGTCGTCTCCGACGTCGTTGAGACGGACGTATATCTGGATGCGGCCTTTGCCGTCCACAATGTCGGCAAATATGGCCTTGCCCATGCCGCGCTTTGCCATAACACGGCCGGCGACGGCGACGTCCTTCTCCTCGAAGGCGTCGAAGCCGTCCTTTATCTCCTGAGTCCACGCGGTGCGGTCAAAGCGCGTACGCTCAAACGGGTCGCTGCCCGTCTCCTGAAGCTCAGTGAGCTTGGCGCGCCTTATCTGCAGCAGCTCGGACAGATCCGGCTCCTGCTCGGCGGTCTCGATCCTTGTTTCATCACTCATACGCCGGTGTACCTCAGCCGTTGTCTACGGAAAGTATATTGTACTTTCTCACGCCCGCGGGAGCCTCGAAGCTGACGGTATCTCCGGTCTTGCGGCCGATGAGGGTGCGGCCGAGCGGGCTCTCGTCCGAAATACGCTTCTCCATGGGGTTGGCCTCCTGCGAGCCGACTATGCGGAACTCCACCCTGGACTTGTCGTCGAGGTTCTCAAGCTTCACGGTGCTGCCGATGGATATGGCGTCGTGCGTCATCTCCGGCGCTTCCACGACCTCGGCATTGTCGATGAGAGCCTTGAGCTCGTCGATCCTCGAATAGAGCTTGCCCTGCTCGTTCTTGGCCTCGTCATACTCACTGTTCTCCGAAAGGTCTCCGAAGCTGCGGGCCTCCTTGATCTGCTCGGAAACCTCCTTAGCGCGCACGGTCTCGAGAAAATGGAGCTCCTCCTTGAGCGAATCAAGGCGCTCCTGACTCATCTTGAACTTGCTGTCGGCTGCCATAGTATCTCCCTCTCATTTATATTAGTTAAAGTGTGAAAATTCTTTTTCGTATTATAAGGACTCGGTCTGCGAAAGTCAACCCAGCACAGCGTTATAGGCGGCCTGGAGCTGGGAATCCTCGTCGTCCTTGTCCTTTTCGGCCGAGACGATTATATCCGGCGTGAGCCCGCCGACCTCGCCGAGATCGACTCTGTTGGGCGTGAGATAGCTCTTGCTCGAGATATGCACGGCGTCGCCGTCGGCAAGCTCGATGGTGATCTGACTGCGGGATTTGCCGGTCGTCTGCTCTCCGACCACCGTGGCCCAGTCATATTCCGAGAGCGCGGCGGCGAAGAACTCCGCGGCGGAATAGGTGCTGCCGTTGACTATGACAGCCATGGGCACCTGCACGCAGATATTGTCCGAAACCGTGACGCTCTCCTCCCCCGCCTTGTCCACGGAGACGAAAATGTCGCCCTCCGGCAGCAGGTGGTCGAGGATGGTGACGAGCTCCGAGAGCAGCCCGCCGGGGTTGCCGCGCACATCGAACACGAGCGAGGTGGCGCCCTGCGCAAGGAGATTATCCACGGCGGCGACGGCGTTCGTCCCCGCGCCGGACTCAAAGTTCGTTATGCGCACATATCCGACATTCTTTTCAAGCAGCTCAAAGCTCACGGGGTTGGTATAGATGACGCTGCAATCCACGTCGAGCTCCACGGTGCCATTTGAGGTCTTGAGCGTTATCAGAACGCTCTCGTCTATATGCTCGCGGATGAGGGTGCGCACATCCGAGACGGTCATTCCGCTGACCACCTCGCCGTCCACGGCGAGGATGACGTCGCCGGCGACTATCCCGGCGCTCTCCGCCGGCGAGCCGGCCGTAACGGACTGCACGGCGAACCCGCCGTTCCTTTCGTCGGCAAGGATCGTGACGCCTATGCCCTCATACTCGTTGGCGGAGTAGAGCTTGTAGGACTCGTAGGCGTCGGCGGACATATAATAGCTCCACTGGTCGCCGAGCGATTTTATCATCGCGGCGAAGGAGGCGGACGCGACGCTTTCGCTGTCGCTCTCCCCGATGTAGGTGTCGTCTATTATCCGCATTATTTCCATATAGCGCTCGGCCTGAGCGAGATTCCCGCTCCCGCCGAAGCGGCTGACCTGACGGGCGTAGCTAATGCCCCAGGCGCCGCCGAAAAACACCGCGCAGGCTATCATAACAGCCCACAGGCGCACTTTTATGTTGAAAAACGCGCGCAGAGTGTTTTTGAGCTTTTTCTTCATTCGATCACCGCCGTTGATAATATATTACGCGACGCGGGCGGCCGCTTCAGGCCGCCCGTATTGTTTTTGGTTATCCCCCGGCTCTCAGGCGCTGGCCGCCAAAGTGTAGCCGGAGAAGTAGTTGAGCGGATCCTGCCGCGAGCCGTTGAGCGAGATCTCGAAATGAAGATGCGGGCCCGTGGACCAGCCCGTGGAGCCGACATAGCCGATCGTATCGCCCTGGGAGACCGTGTCGCCCACGGAGACCGCCATGCTGCTCATGTGCATATAGGTCGTAGTATACCCGCCCGAATGGTAAAGCACCACATAATTTCCTGCCGAGGAGCTGTATGTCGCGACGGCGACGGTCCCGCCGTCCGCCGCGAGGATGGACGCGCCGGAGTTGGCGCTGATGTCCACGCCGTTATGGAAGGTATATGTACCGTATATCGGGTGAGTTCTGTAGCCGAATTTGCTCGTGACATATGTGGACGAGGGGCAGGGCCATATAAAGCTGCCCGTAGAGGCGGCGCCGACGCCGGTGTAGGAGGTGTTGTTGTTCGCGGCCTGCTGTCTCGCGGCCTCCTCCTGCGCCTTCAGCTGGGCTGTGAGGTCGCTGATCTGGGACTGCACGGCGGCCTCATCGGCCTCCACGGCGGCGTACTGCGCTTCGTATTCCTCGATATCCGCCTCAAGCTCAATTACTATCTGGACGGCGGCGGCTATCTGCTCCTCGAGCGCGGCCTTCTCCTCCTCAAGCTCGTCCTGCTTGGCGGAGAGCTCCTCGAGCGTCGCTTCATACTCGGCCTTGACAAGCTCCGTATTCTCACGCGCGGCGGTGTAGTCGTCATAGAGGCGCTTGTCGGCGTCCATTATCTCGCCGATCATCTCGATGTTGGACAGGAGCTCTGAGAGGCTGTCCGAGCTGAAGAGAATGGCAAGGTAGCTGAACCTGCCGTTTTCCTCCATCGCGCGGACGTGGGTCTTATAGGTGTCGAGCTGGGCCGCTTCCTCGGCCACGGCCTCCTCAAGCTCCTTCGCCTTTTCGTCGATGAGCTGAGTATAGAGGTCTATCTGCTCGTCGATGAGCTCTATCTCCTGCTGGGCGACTTCGTTCTGCTCGTCGAGCGCCGCCTTCTGGGTGAGCACGTCGGCCTTTTGAGCCTCGAGCTCGTCTATGGAGGTCTGCATACCCGCGCGCTGGGAGGCGAGCTCCTGCTTCTGCTCCTCAAGGGCGTCTATCTGGGACTGCGACACGGCGAGCGCCGAGCTGCCCAGAGCCCCGAGAACGAGCGAGAGCACCAGCAGCAGCGCCAGCACCACGCAGATGGCGGATGTGATTACGCGTTTGTTTTTCATTGGTTTCTCCTTATGCCATGGGTAGGTCATACCCTCAGGTAGTTCCTTATCGCCGTGGAGCCTCCCACCGCGCCAACGAGAACGCCGACCGCGAGGAATACGATGAGCACGGGCCACATGACCGATGCGAAGGGGACGACGCTGATGAAGGTGCCCGTGAGCCCCGCCACGACCTTGCCGCAGACGAGCTCATATACTCCCCACTGGATGAGGAAGGCGAGCGCGCCGCCGAAAAGGCCGAGCACAAGGCCCTCCACCACGAAGGGGCAGCGGATGAAGGCGTTGGAGGCGCCGACCATCTTCATGATGGCGATCTCCTCGCGGCGGGTGAAGGTAGTGAGCTTTATGGTGTTGGTCATTATGAAGAACGAGACGATCATCAGAATGATGATGAGCACAAGGCTCACAACGCCGACGATATTGCGCACGGTGATAAAGCTCTGCGCATATTCGAGATATGCCGAGACCTTTGCCACGCCGTCTACATCCTCGAGATCGGCCTTGGTGTATTCCATGAGGGAAATATCCGTGAGATGGATAACGTAGCGGTCGCGCAGGGTGTCGGAATCGATGACGTCAAAGTTCGTGTCGGGGTAGCGCTCCTTGAAGTCGACATAGGCGTCCTCCGCGGACTCGAACTGAACCGAGGAGACGTTGTTTACCGAGGCTATGGCATCGCCGAGCTCCTCGGCCTCCTCGGTCGAGAGCGTGTCGTCTATATAGGCGACGACCTCGTTATCCGCCTCCATGTCGTCTATGAGCGAGTTGATGTTCACGACGAGCAGAGCGAAGCTGCCCATGATGATAAGGCAGGCGATGATGATAGTGACGGTGGCCAGACTCATGAGCCCGTGGGAGAAGATGCTCTTGAAGCCGGACTTGATGAGATATCCTATCCTATTCAATTTCATAGTTGTAGTACCCGTCCATTCCGTCGCTGATGACATGGCCGCCGTCGATGGCTACCACACGCTTGGAAAAAGCGTTGACCAGCTCCTTCTCGTGTGTGACGACCAGCACGGTCGTACCCAGCTCGTTGATCTTCTCAAGCAGCAGCATCAGCTCAAGACTGCGCACGGGGTCAAGGTTGCCCGTGGGCTCGTCGGCTATTATCATGCGCGGCTTGTTGACGAGCGCGCGGGCTATCGCCACGCGCTGCTGCTCGCCGCCGGAGAGCTCCTCCGGGAAGCGCTTTTCGCGCCCCGTGAGCCCCACGAGCTCGAGCACATACGGCACGCGCTCGGATATTTCCTTATTTGTCGCCCCGACCACGCGCATTGCGAAGGCCACATTGTCCCACACGGTCATTTTGTCTATCAGGCGGAAATCCTGGAAAATTACGCCGAGCGTGCGGCGCAGCTTGGGCAGCTTGGAGCGCTTGATGCGGCGCAGATCGAAGCCGTTGACGGTTATCTCGCCCTCCTCGGCCTGTACCTCGCCCGTGATAAGCTTGATGATCGTGGTCTTGCCGCTGCCGGACGGGCCGACGAGGAAAACGAACTCGCCCTCGTTTATCTCGAGGTCGACGTTTTCAAGCGCGGATGTTCCGCTGTTGGTATAGACCATTCTGACATCGCTCATTTGAACCATAAGTATCCTCCGTTTTACGGATCCTCAGTATCAGTATTTGGCCGTGTTCTGAGAATCGAGGTATTTCTTGACCATCATCGCGACCTTGAAAACTATGGCGTGATCAAATTCACGCAGGTCAAGTCCGGTAATCTTCTTGATTTTCTCGAGCCTGTACACAAGGGTGTTGCGATGCACATAGAGCTTGCGTGAGGTCTCGGACACGTTGAGATTGTTCTCGAAGAACCTGTTGATGGTCTCGATCGTGTCTGCGTCGAGCGCCTCGATCGGGTTTTTCTTAAAGACCTCGGAGAGGAACATCTCGCACAGCGTTGTGGGGAGCTGATAGATGATTCGGCCGATGCCGAGATTGTCGTAGTTGATGATGCCCTTCTCGTTTTCGAACACCTTGCCGACCTCGATGGCGACCTGGGCCTCCTTATAGCGGTCCGCGAGCTCGCGCAGGTGGTAGGCGTTGGAGCCGACGCCGATGACGGTCTTGACGCCGAGCTCGGCCTTGACGGCGTTCTCGATCATCTCCGCCACGGCATGCACGTCCTCCGCCGTGGAGGCGCCGCTGAGCTCCTTGATGACGACGATGTCGGTCTCGCTCACCGAGAGGACGAAGTCGCGCTGCTTATCCGGGAAGAGGCCGGATATTACCTCCACCGCCGCAACGTCTGAACGGTTCTGCTGGCGCACGAGCAGCACGGCGCGGGGTACGTCCGTGACGAAATGCAGCTCCTTTGCGCGGACATATACATCGCCCGGAAGGATATTGTCGGAAATAATGTTCTTTACGAAGGTTGCCTTGTTGTGCTTCTCCTCATAGTTCGTGCGCGCCTCGTTCATCGCCACGGATGCGAGGATGCATATACTCCGGGCCGTGCCGTCATGACCGGAAACAAAGACGGCGTAGTCGAAGCGGGCGCCAGATACCCCGAGCAGCCTGTATGTTCTGACGGCGGAGGTAAGGATTTGTTCCTGCGGATTGGGGACCAGCCCCTGCATATCGTCCAGATGCGAGCCGATCATGGACAGCTCGCTGCAGGCTATGACGAAGCCCTGCTCGTCCGCGACTCCTATGCATCTGTCTGAGACATCCTTCATTTGGACTATTACGCTTTGAAATACCCGGCTTGACATATCTCTTTCCTCCCCAGTATTCACATGGTGGGTTATCGTTCTTTTCAAGGCGACCCTTTAGGCATTTTACATAATAAACTAACTATTCGCTGATTTCAATATATTTCTGTGTTATTTTTGTGAATAATTGAAAGTCAAACTGCGAATTGGCACAATTTAGAAGCGCAAAAATCATCAATCTATTGTTAAAACGGCATCTCTTTCCGCCTCCGTCAGTTCCCTCGATCCGCCCGGGCCGAGAGTCCCGTCCAGAACAAGCGCTCCGACGGACATTCTTCTGAGCAAAATGACGGGGGCCCCGCGCGAGGCGAGCATACGCTTGACCTGATGGTACTTTCCCTCCGTCACCGTCACGGCGCAGCGCCGGTCCCCGAGCAGCTCCAGCCGCGCCGGAAGACAACGGGTGCCGTCGGCGAGCGTAAGCCCCTGCGCGAAGGCTTCGACGTCGGCGGGCGTGAGCTCCCCGTCCACCTCGGCTATGTAACGCTTTCTGATACCCGAGCGCGGAGATATGACCCGATGCGCGAAATCCCCGTCGTTCGTGAGCAGCAGGAGGCCGGTCGTGTCCTTATCGAGCCGACCCACGGGGAAAAGCGCAAGACGCCTGTACTCGGCCGGCAGCAGCCCGAGCACCGTCTCTCCCCTGCCGTCCTGCGTGGCGGAGAGGACTCCGGCGGGCTTGTCGAGCATAAGGTAATGAAAGCGGCGGCCGTCAAGGCTCTGTCCGTCCACGCTCACGCGCTCCGGCTCTACTCTGGCGTCCGGCTGCGTCACAGCCGCTCCGTCCACGCACACCCGTCCGGAGCGCACGAGCTCCCGCGCCTCACTGCGGGAGATGAGGCGCCCGTCCGATATCAGCTTGTCAAGGCGCTGCGCGCCGCCGTCCTTTTTCATGCCGTTCATTATAACATATTTTCAAGTCGATTTGAATATATATCGTGCGGGAGGGGTGTCCATGACCATAAAACTGCCTAAGCTCACAAAGCGATTTGCCGTTTGGATAATAGTCGCGGCGGCCGCGCTGCTCGCGTGCATCGTGCTCGCCTGCTCTGCTCCGGCCGACGGCGACGTCACCACCACAGCGGGGCGCGTGGAATACCTCGCCCGGCTCGGCTGGGAGGCGGACGCCGACAGCGAGGAGGTCGAGGCGGTAATACTGCCGCGAGATTTTTCGGGCGTAATGGGCGAGTACAACGACCTGCAGCTCGAGCAGGGCTTCGATATGAGCGCCTACGCCGGCATGGAGTGCTACCGCTATTCCTATCTGCTGCTCAATTACCCCAACGGCGACACGCGGGTCTATGCCCAGCTCTTTGTATGCGGGACGCGGGTGATAGGCGGCGACATACACTCAGCCGCGCTCGACGGCTTCATGCACTCGCTGAAATAAAGCTCCGCGCATAAAAAAGGCACACTCAAAACGAGTGTGCCTGAATTCTGTTATCTTGCGCTTTATCAGCCGACTATGTCGCGGGTGTCGCGGGCGATGACGAGCTCCTCGTTCGTGGGGATTACCATGACCTTCACGGCGCTGTCCGGGGTGGAAATGATGATATCCTCGCCGCGCTTCTTGTTGGCCTCGGCGTCTATCTTCACGCCCAGATAGCCGAAGTAGGCGGATATTGCGGCGCGGGTGGAGGCGCTGTTCTCGCCGACGCCGGCGGTATAGATGATGGCGTCCACGCCGTTCATGGCGGCGGCATAGGAGCCGACGACCTTCGCGACCCAATAGTAGAACATCTCAAGGGCGAGCGCGGCCTGTATATTGCCCTCGCCGGCGGCGGACTCGAGATCGCGGAAG
>CAYNMN010000024.1:0-18902 GCA_964398305.1 uncultured Oscillospiraceae bacterium | reverse complement strand
CCGTCATCACATCGCCCGCGGTGGTGCCGAAGTCTACCTCCGCGCCGGTGGAGCGGCCTATCCAGTTGCGCTGCTGGATCTTCACGCGCTCGATATAGTCGACGTCGTCGAGATCGTCGAGCAGGCGCTGGGCATATTTCGTGATGGCCAGCATCCACTGGCTCTTTTCCTTTTTGATTACCTCGCCGCCGCAGCGCTCGCACACGCCGTTGACGACCTCCTCGTTGGCGAGGACGATCTTGCAGCTCGTGCACCAGTTGACGGGCATGGAGGTCTTATACGCGAGCCCCTGCTTGAACATCTGCAGGAAGATCCACTGCGTCCATTTATAGTAGTCGGGATCGGTGGTATCCACGGCCCTGTCCCAGTCGAAGCTGTAGCCGAGCATCTGGAGCTGCTGCGTGAAGCGGGCTATATTGCGCTTTGTAACGTCGCGCGGGTGCATATGGTTTTTGATCGCATAGTTTTCGGTAGGCAGGCCGAAGGCGTCGAAGCCTATCGGGAAGAGGACGTTGTCGCCCTCCATGCGGCGCTTGCGCGCGATGATGTCCATGGCCGTATAGGGGCGCGGATGGCCGACATGCAGCCCCTCGCCGGAGGGATAGGGGAACTCCACGAGTGGGTAGAACTTCTTATGTTCCGTGTCCCCCGTTTTGGCCGCGAAGAACTTGCCGTCGAGCCATATCTTCTGCCATTTCTTTTCAATCCTGTTGAATTCGTATTTCATTATGAACACTCTCTCCCAAATAATCTATGTCTGATCGCGGCCCCTTTCGGCCCGGGCTTCGCCTCGGGTCAGGGGCCGAGCAGGGATGAGAGATCTGCCTCCTCGGCGTCGGCCCAGAGCCGCTCGAGATTATAGAACTCGCGCGCCTCCGGCAGGAATATGTGCACCACAAGGCTGCCGAAGTCCAGCAGGACCCAGCTGTCCGACCTGTGTCCCTCGCGGCGGATCGGCGGCTCGCCGGCGTCGGAGAGCTGCTTGTCGACCTCCTCCGTGAGAGTCTTGACGTGAGTTGTGGTCGCGGCCGTGCATATCACGAACCAGTCCGCGAGCGTTGTGAGCGCGGTGGTGCGGAGCATTTTGATGTCCTTGCCCTTTTTGGAGTCGAGCGCCTTAACGGCGAGCTCTGCCATGGTTTTCGGTTCCATATGATTCTCCTTTTCTCTAAGCCTGGGCGCCCAGGAAGGAATACTCCCCGCCGCGGATATAGCCGATGGTCGCATAGAAATTCTCGCCGTCGAAGGAGAGCATGTCGACGTTGGACTGCGTTATCTCCACTGTGAAGGGATTGAGATACTCGTTGACCATATCGAGCCACTGGTTGATATACGGGCTGATATAGCTGATGTCATACAGCCATATGCTCGCGTCGCCCGGCAGAGTATTGAAGGTGATGTCGGAATAATCGAGCTTGAGGAACTCCGAGGCGAAATAGCCGATGTTCCGCGCCGTGAGATTCGTGGTCACGTTCTCCTCATAGATCTCGATGAACTTGGAGAGATTGGGGATGTTGCCGAGGTCGAGCATCTGCTTCATCAGCGCCATGAGCAGGTCGTGCTGGGTCTGTATGCGATCCACGTCGCCGCCGGGATAGCCGCCGGAGATCTTCCCCGTGACCTTATCCGTGGTGTAGCGGAAGCGGGCGACTCTGACGAAATCCGCGCCGTCCAGAAGCTGATAGCCCTTTTGAAGGTCGATATATATCGGCGGCTTCTGATCCCAGCCGTTGTAGAACATATCGAGCGGCACGTCAAACCACACGCCGCCGATCGTGTCCACAAGCTGCTCAACGGCGGAGGTGTCCACTATCGCATAGCAGTCCAGATCATAGCCGAGCAGATCCGCCAGCGCGTCGAGCGTGGGCTGAACGCCGTCCCTGCCCTGATTAATGCAGGCGGGATAGATATAGTTGGGCTTCTTGACGTCGTAGCCGGTGTTTATGAGCGTGTCGCGCGGGATGGTGACGAGATTCAGCTTGCCCGCGACGGTATCGAACATGCCCACGACGATGGTGTCCATATTATTGCCCACGATATCCAGCCCCATAAGAGCGAAGGTATATACCCCCTCGCGCCTGTTGCTGGAGTCGATTACGTCGGGCGCTTCGCTCTCCCCCGGCTCCTCCGTGGGCTCCGGCGTGGCGCTCGAATCGGGATCCGCCTCCGGCGTGGGCGAGGATGTGACCGTGACGGGCTTATCAGCGCTGATGTCCGGCGCCTTGACCCAAAGCTTGAAGCCGGCCCAGACCGCCATTCCGAGAGCGACTATTATGAGAACCGCGAGCACGACGCCCCTGATCCAGCGGGCGCCGCCTTTTTTTACCTGCTTATCGGTGTATTCCTCGGGATCCCCGGTCGCGTCTCTGCCGTAATCGGTGTTTTCATCGCTGCGTATATCGTGCTCGCCGTGCGAGTCCCTGTTGGTCGAAGCGGTATGCTTGCCCTTGTTCTTTCCGCCAAAAAGCTGCATTCAGTTCAGTTTTCCTTTCTGTACCATTCGAGAGCCGCAACCGTGGCCCGGTGTGGTTCTATACCTGCGGCCCTGAGCTCCTCAAGGCTCATCGAGAGCCCCAGCGCCATCGCCGCGTCGATATCCTCATATGCCAGCTTCCTCAGAGGCTCCACGCCCTCAAAGCTCCGCGTGGGCTCAATATAGTCGGCCGTGTATATGATCTTTTCAAGAAGGCTCATGTCCGGCTTGCCGGTGGTATGCCAGCGGATGGCCTCATAGATGTTCTCCGGCGCCCCGAACAGGTCGCGGGAGAGCTCCGCGCCCGTTCTGGCGTGGAGGAGCTTGAGGTTGCTCCGCTCAGGATTGTCGATTATAATAGCATATTTCTCGCACAATAGCAACTGCTCGCTCATGTCGAGTTTTTTCGTTATATCGTGCAGTATTGCGCTCTCCGCCGCGTCGCCCTCGTCCGCGCCCCAGCGCCTCGCGAGCTTGACCGCCTCCTCCTCGCAGCCGCGCACATGAGCTATTCTGCCCGGCTTCAGGAAAGAATAAGCCTGCGCTCTGAGCCAGTCGAGCTGCGGCCTTGCGCCGTAGTCGCGCATTTTGATTATCCGCGCATAGACCCGCCCGTCGAGCTCGTCCGCTCCGGAGCGATCTGCCAGCAGCGCGCGCATCTCAGACGAGGACATGGGCATCGGCGCCGCGTCGAGCACCGTAACGCGCGCGCCGTATTTTTCGCGCAGCCGCGCGGCGCAGCTCTCGAGCTCCGCCCTGTCGCCCTCCTCCCGGGAGAGCACGGCGAGCGCCGCGCTTTTGAGTATGGTCTCATAGTCGCGCCATTGCTCAAAGGTGAGCAGCATATCCGAGCCGAGCAGCAGCGTTATCTCCGCGCCGGGGTATATGTCCGCGAGCTCCCGCAGGGTATCGACGGTATAGCTGTCGCCCGCGCGGAGGATCTCGAGCTCGCTGACCTCGGCGCTCTCAAGCTGCGCAAAGGCAAGGCGGGTGAGAGCGAGCCGCTCCTCGGGCGGGGGCGAGCCGGCGGCAAGACGCTTATGCGGCGGCTCGGCGGCCGGCATAATCATGAGCCTGTCAGGCTTTAGCGCGCGCGCGCCCAGGGCGGCCGCGCGGACATGCGCCGGGTGCGGCGGGTTGAAGCTGCCGCCGTAAAGGAGTATTTTCATTTCTTCTCCGTCTTGGGGAGCGTCAGCTTCGGCTCCTTGTCGTTGCGCTTATAGAGCACGAATTTGTTGCCGATGACCTGCACCGGCTCGGCGCGGCAGGACTCGGCGAGCATGTCGCAGGCCTCGCGCGCCGTGAGCATCGAGCCCTCGAGCACCTTGCCCTTCACGAGCTCCCGGGCGCGAAGGGCGTCCTCCGTCGCAATGGTTATGTTTTCTGTCATACCCTCCTTGCCGACGAAGATTATCGTGTCCTCGCGGGCGGCGAGAGAGCGCAGATATGCGCGCTGCTTACTTGTTATGGGCATTGTATTTCCTCAATTCCGATTCAAATTGCCGCAGGGCGCGGCCTCTGTGGGATATGGCGTTCTTCTGCTCCGGTGTGAGCTCCGCCATCGTTTTATCATACCCGTCGGGAATGAATATCGCGTCGTAGCCGAAGCCGTTTTCGCCGCGCAGCTCGCGGCCCATCGTCCCGGCGCACTCGCCGCGGGCGCGGATGACGTCGCCGTTCGGGAAAACACAGCATATGGATGAGACGAAGCGCGCGGAGCGCTGTTCCGCGCCCCCGAGCTTTTCGAGCAAATAATTGCAGCGCTCGACGTAGGTGGAGTCGTGTGTGCCCGTATATCGCGCCGAGCGCACCCCCGGCTCGCCGCCGAGAGCGTCCACCTCAAGACCGCTGTCGTCCGCTACGGCAGGGAGCCCCGTCGCCCTCAGCACGGCGTCGGCCTTCAAAAAGGCGTTCTCCTCGAAGGTCTCGCCGGTCTCGTCCGCCTCAAAATCACCCATGACCTCGCTCTGCGGCACGAGCTCCGTGTCCTTTAATATCTCCCGGAACTCGCGCAGCTTGTCCCGGTTATTGGATGCAAGTATCATCTTCATTGCAGCAGCGCCTCGCAGAACTCCGCGGCGTTGAAGGGCATGAGATCGTCTATCCCCTCGCCCACGCCGATGAACTTGACCGGCAGTGCGAGAGACGAGGCTATCCCGAACACTATTCCGCCGCGCGCCGTGCCGTCGAGCTTCGTTACAACAATGCCCGTGAGCTCGGCGGTGCGGGCGAACTCCTGCGCCTGGATGAGCCCGTTCTGCCCCGTAACGGCGTCGAGCACCAGCAGGGTCTCCACGTCGGCGTCCGGAAGCTCCCGGGAAATTATGCGGCGCATCTTCGAGAGCTCGTTCATCAGATTCTGCTTGTTGTGCAGCCTGCCGGCGGTGTCGATTATTATCACGTCCGCGCCGCGGGCCTTGCCGGCACTGATGGCGTCGAACACTACGGCGGCGGGGTCGGAGCCCTCGGTGTGTCGGACTATATCGGCGCCGGAGCGCTCTGCCCAGACCGTGAGCTGCTCGGCTGCCGCGGCGCGGAAGGTATCGCCGGCGGCGAGCAGCACCCTTTTGCCCTCGCTCCCGAAGCGGGAGGCGAGCTTTCCGATGGTAGTGGTCTTACCCACGCCGTTTACGCCCACCATGAGTATGACGGAGGGCTTTGTGCCGAGCTTCAGGGCGCTGTCGCCCACACTGAGCATATCCGCGAGCACGCCGACGAGAGCGGCCTTAATCTCAGCCTGTCCGCTCCAGCCCTTGTCGCGCACCTCGTCTCTCAGCCGGGAGACGGCCTTTAGCGCGGTATCCGCGCCTGTATCGGCAAGGATCAGCGCCTCCTCAAGCTCGTCGTAAAACTCCTCGTTGCTGCCCGTGAACTCGGCGAACACTCCGCCCATCTGTCTGCGGGTCTTTTCCAGACCCTGCTTTACTTTATCGAAGAATCCCATTCGCTTTCCGTCTCCTCAATGTGCTTTTCGGCCTCGGCAAGGTCGAGCTCGATGACCTTTGAAACGCCCTTCTCCTGCATCGTGACGCCGTAAAGGGTGTCGGCCTCCTCCATCGTGCCCCGACGGTGGGTAATGATTATGAACTGTGTCCTGGAGCTCACCCGGCGCATGTACTCGGCATAGCGCGTGACGTTCGCCTCGTCGAGCGCGGCCTCGATCTCGTCCATTATGCAGAACGGCGTGGGTCTCACGCGGATGATGGCAAAATAGAGCGCGATGGCGACGAAGGCCATCTCGCCGCCCGAGAGCAGCGTAATCGCGGCGAGCGCCTTGCCGGGCGGCTGCGCGCGGATGTCGATATCGCAGCCGAGCACGTCGCTCCCGTCCTCAAGCACGAGCTCCGCCCGTCCCCCGCCGAACAGCTCCGTGAACACCTCGCCGAAGCACTCGTTTATCGCGGCGAACTGCGTTGTGAATATCTCGCGCATATGTCCCGTGATCTCGGCAATGATGTCCAGCAGCTCGCGGCGAGCCTTTTCAACATCGTCGCGCTGCGAGGCGAGATATTCATACCGCTCGCTCACTCTGGCATATTCGTCGATGGCGCCGAGATTCGGCGTACCGAGGTCGCTCATGCCCCGGCGCAGCTCGGCAATGCGGCGGTTGGACTTCGCCGCGCTCTCCACCGGGCGGCGTATCGCGCCGGCCGCAGTATGGGAGAGCTCGTAATTATCCCAAAGCCTGTCGAGTATCTGCTTTTCCTCCATGTCGGCGGAGAGCTTCTTCTGCTCAAAGCGGGCGCAGGTGCGCTCCATGTCGAGCAGACGGGAGTTTTTCTCCTGCACGAGCTTGTCCGTGCTCGTGCGCTGACCCTCGACCTCGAGCTTGCCGGCGTTCGCGGCGCTGATCTCGGCCTTGATGCCGTTTATAAGCTCGTTGAGCTCGCCCAGACGCTTCTCGCGCGCCTCAAGCTCTTTTGTGAAGCTGTCCACGCCGGCCTCGATGTCGGCCGCGGCCTTGGCCCGCGCCTCGCTGTCGCCCGAAATGCTCAGACGCAGCAGCTCGAGCTGGGCGCGGGCGTTTTCCGTCGCCCTGCGCTCGGCCGTGAGCGAGGCCTGCTCGTTCGCGATCTCCTGCGCGTCCTGATTCGCCATGTCGAGCTCATAGCGCGCGCCCTGCACCTCGCGCTTGAGATCGTCCGACCTCGCGACCAGCTCGTCGCGGCGCCTGGCCGCCGCCCCGCGGGAGTTGCTGAGCTTCTCAAGCTCGTTGGCGCGGGAAAGTATGCCGGAATTCTTCGCGGCGGAGCCGCCGGTCATGGAGCCGCCGGCGTGGATGAGCTGGCCGTCGAGCGTGACTATGCGCAGCTTCGCCCCGCTCTTGCGGGACATGGCGACGGCGTCGGACAGCGTCTCGGCCACCACGGTGCGTCCGAGCAGGTTTTCTATGACGGGGACATAGCACTCGTCGCACTGCACAAGCTCGCTCGCAAGACCAACACAGCCGTCCTCGGGCGAGGGTATTCTGTCCAGTCTGCCGCCGCGTATAACATCGAGCGGCAGGAAGGTGGCGCGGCCGGCGTCGCGGCGCTTTAGCAACTCTATGGCCGCGCGGCCGTCCGACTGGGTATCGACGACGATGTTCTGTATGGCCGCGCCGAGCGCGGTCTCGATGGCTACGGCGCATTTCTCGTCCGTCCGTATGAGCTCGGCCACCGTGCCGTGGACCCCGCGCAGCGCGCCGTGGCGCGCCTCGCGCATAACGGTCTTGACTGCCTTGCCGAAGCCCTCGTATTCCTTTTCCATCTCCGTGAGCATCGCGATGCGAGAGTCCATCGTGCGCAGCTCGACTATCTGCTTTGTGAGCTCGTCGGTCACTCTCGCGGCCTCGGTCTCGCGGTTATCTATGCGCAGTCTGTGTCCGTCCGCAACGTTTTTCGCGGCGGCGGCGCTCTTTACGAGCTCGGCTGCGCGAGCGTCTATCTCGGCAATGCGAGCGGCCTTCTCGGCGGTCTGCGCCGCTATGCCCTGCGCCCGCTCGGCCTGCTCTGCCATCTCGGAGCGCAGGCGCTCCACCTGCTCGGCGCTGTTTTTCATGTTGGCGCGCAGCACCGCGGCGTCGGACTCGCACTCGGCGGCGTCCGCCTCGGCCTTAGAGAGCCTTGCGCGGCTGCGCTCGGCCTCCACGTCCTTGTCGCGCATCCTCTGGGCAAGCTGCTCGCTCTTGGCATACAGCGCCTCAAGCTCGCTTTTGGCGCTCTCGAGCGAGGTCTTTGCCGCGGTATAGTCGTCCTCAACGCTCTGTGCCTGCTCGCGGAGCTTGTCGAGCGTCTGCATCCAGAGGGATACCTCCTCAACTCTCAGCTCGTCGCGCAGGGCGAGATATTTCTTTGCGGTCTCGGACTGCTCCTTAAGAGGGCCCACCTGCAGCTCGAGCTCGTCGATCTTGTCGTTTATTCTCAGAAGATTGTCGTCCGTGCGGTCAAGGCGACGCTCGGCGTCCTCCTTGCGGTGGCGGTAGCGGGAGATGCCGGCGGCCTCCTCGAGCACCTCGCGGCGCTCCTCGCTCTTGCCGGAGATGATCTCCGCTATGCGGCCCTGGCCGATTATCGAATACCCGTCGCGTCCGAGACCGGTGTCCATGAGCAGCTCGCAGACGTCCTTGAGTCTCACCTGCTCGCGGTTGATGCTGTACTCGCTCTCGCCCGAGCGGTAATACTTGCGCGAGATCGTGACCTCTCCGGCGTCGCTCTCAAGGATGCCGGAGCTGTTGTCGAGCACGAGCGTGACCTGCGCGAAGCCCATTGCGCCGCGCTTTGCCGTGCCGCCGAAGATCACGTCCTGCATCTTGCCGCCGCGCAGAGTCTTGCTGGACTGCTCGCCCATGACCCAGAGCACGGCGTCGGATATGTTTGATTTGCCGGAGCCGTTGGGCCCGACGATGGCTGTTATATCGTTTTCGAAGGCGAGCCTCGTCTTGTCCGGGAAGGACTTGAAGCCCTGGATTTCCACTGCTTTCAGATACAAATTCTGTACCCCTTACACCTGTTTTTTCCTCGCGCAAAAACGCGCTGTCGCCGACGGCGAAGTCAGTCAGCATATTATACGCTGTCCGGCGGCGAATTTCAATAAGTTGTTGTATGCGGCCGGCACGCCGGCGTGTGTGATGGGATGACGAAGGCGCGGGACGGGAAACCCGTCCCCTACGAGGGCGGGGGCAACAGCATGGGGTGAGCGCGAGAGGGGAGGGCATGCCCCTCTCGCAATAGCATTAAACCGCGCCGAAGGCGCGCCACGGGAAACCCGTCCCCTACGAGGGCGAGGAGACGCAGAGCGAAGCGCAAAAAGGAATGACCGGTCCTCTGACCGGTCATTCCTTTTGCTCAGGCTTGTCAAAAAAAGTCCTTTCGACGGACTGTCTTGACAAGCCGCGCGAAGTGGGGCGGCAGTATTATTTGAGGTTTTCGCGGGCGTCGGGGCAGCTCTCGAGTATCACGCCGACCGTGCCGCAGTCCTCCAGCTCCGGGCAGGAGCCGCAGGTCTCAAGCTCTCTTTTGAGGGCGCACTGCCGCACCTCGCACATGCTCTGGCAGTAGGGCGTCTTGACCCCATCGACCCGGCAGCCCATGCAGTTTATCATCTCCGCCGTGATGGGCGCGTTGTTCATCTCCGCCCAGAGCTTTGCGGTCTTTTCCCGCAGCGCATCGTCGTTATGTACGGTGGCGAGATACGCATCGCACTTTTCGCAGTCCAGTCCGCAGAAGGCTATCATTTTCTTCATGCTTTACTCCTCGTTTCTTTTTTTATATAATTTTCACAGAGTCTGCATAGCATCGTCAAGGCTCTCGACTATGCAGCCCTTGCTCCCGTAGTATTCAAGCATCCCGTCTATCTTTGTCTTATCATAGCTGGTGACGCAATCGGACAGAACGCGGACGGTATAGCCCGCTCTCGCCATGTTGTAGCACGTCGATTTCACGCAGGCGACAGCGTCAGCGCCGGCGATGTAAAACTCGCCGATATCGTTCTCGGCTATAAATGCGGCGAACTCGCCGCTTGTCAGCGCGTTGCCCCTGGTCTTTGTAAAGATGTTCTCCGATACGAGCTTCATATCCGAAACCAGCTCAGCGCCGAAGGTGTCGGGCTTAAAGGTCCGCGTGCCGGCGGACAGATTGTTATGCCTGATATAAACGACATGAACGCCGTTTGCCGCCGCCCACTCAACGGCTCTGTTTATGTTGTCTATGATGTCCCTGTAATTCTTTGTGATGTCGTTTTGGATGTCGATAACCACCAGCGCTTTGTTTTTCATGCCGCATCTCCCCGTATCTCTGGTTTAAGGTCATTATACCATATCCTCTGAATATTTCCACAGCAATCGTCACCCCCCCTACCCGGCGGGCAGGCGGGGATCGGCGCGGCATCATTTTCGGAAACTGTGGCATTTGCCACAGGACATATCGCGAGAATGTGGTAATATAGTGTCGCAACAAAAGACATTTCCGATAAGGAAAGAGGGAATACAATGTCAGACTTTATGAACGTATATGCGGACAACGCCGCGACGACGCGGGTCTCCGCCGCCGCGCGGGAGGCTATGCTGCCCTTCCTCGGCGAGGAATTCGGCAACCCCTCGTCGCTCTACACCGTGGGTCAGCGGGCCAAGGAGGCTCTGACCGAGGCGCGCATGACGGTCGGCGGACTTCTCGGCGCGGAGGATCCCATGAAGGAGATCATCTTCACCTCCGGCGGCTCCGAGGCCGATAATCAGGCGATCATTTCCGCCGCCGAGTACGGCGCGCTCAAGGGGAAAAAGCACCTTATCTCCACGAGCTTCGAGCACCACGCCATGCTCCACACTCTCGACAAGCTCAAAAAGCGCGGCTTCGAGGTCACGCTGCTGGACGTAAACGCCAACGGCGTGGTGCGCGCGGAGGACGTGGAGGCCGCTATAAGGCCGGACACGGCGCTCGTGAGCGTGATGTTCGCCAACAACGAGATAGGCACGCTCCAGCCCATAAAGGAGATCGGCGCGCTCTGCCGCTCAAAGGGCGTGCTGTTCCATACCGACGCCGTGCAGGCCGTCGGCCACTCGCCGATAGACGTGCGGGAGATGAACATCGATATGCTCTCGCTCTCAGGCCACAAATTCCATGCGCCAAAGGGCGTGGGCGCTCTGTATGCGCGCCGCGGCATACCTCTGATAAACATCATCGAGGGCGGGGCGCAGGAGCGCGGCAAGCGCGCCGGCACGGAGAATATGCCCGGCATCATGGCGATGGCGGCGGCGATGAAGGAATCCTGCGAGGGCATGGCGGAGAACGCCCGGCGCATCACGGCCATGCGCGAGCGGCTTATCACGGAGCTCTCTAAGATCCCGCACAGCTGTCTCAACGGCGACAGGGAAAAGAGAGTCCCCGGCACGGTGAACTTCTGCTTTGAGGGCATAGAGGGCGAGAGCCTGCTGATGTATCTCGACCTGCACGGCATAGCGGTGTCCACGGGCTCCGCCTGCTCGTCCGCCTCGCTCCAGGCCAGCCACGTTCTGCTCGCGCTCGGCCTTCCGGTAGAGGTGGCGCACGGCTCGCTGCGCCTGTCCGTCGGCGAATACAACACCGACGAGGAGATCGACCACATCATCGAATGGGTGCCGAAGGTCGTGCAGAGGCTGCGCGACATGAGCCCCTACTGGGAGGAGCTCGAAAACGGCGAGCGCCCTCATCTTATATAATAAGGAGGCATAACAATGCTTTACAGCGAAAAGGTAATGGATCATTTCGAGCACCCGCGCAACATGGGCGTCATGGCCGACGCCGACGGCATAGGCGAGGTGGGCAACCCCGTCTGCGGCGATATAATGAAGATGTATATAAAGGTCAGGGACGGCGTAATCACGGACGTGAGCTTCAAGACCTACGGCTGCACGAGCGCCGTGGCCTCGAGCTCCATGGCGACAGAGATGATAAAGGGCAAAAGCATAGACGAGGCTCTTGAGCTCTCCAACAAGGCCGTTACGGAGGCGCTCGACGGTCTGCCCCCCCAGAAGATACACTGCTCCGTGCTCGCCGAGGAGGCCGTGCGCGCCGCCGTGAAGGACTACTACGACAAAAACGGCGTCGCCTATGACGAAAAGGAATTCGCCGGCCACGACTGCGCCTCCTGCCATCTGCACGACGTCAACCCGGATAATAAATAAATCTGTTGACTTTCAGCGAAATAATTGTATAATAATTAAGCCTGTCGAAAGACAGGCTTAAGGAATCTCTGATTAAATCCGCGTGTGCGGATTGACGAGGGGATTTTTGTCCGGCAAGGCAAAAGCCGCAGGAATACCGTCGTATTTTAAGGTTTGTTAACGCAGTCCGGGCGGAAAATCAGCCGTCAAAGCGCGTGCGGGGATTTAATCAGAGCTTCCCAAATATCCTTGCCCACACTGATGGTGCGGGCCATAGTCCAAAAGGAGGTGCACAAATGGCAAAAGCAAGCGAAAAGTACGAGCTGATGTATATCATCAAGCCGGATCTCGGCGAGGAAGAGACCGCCGCGGTCGTGGAAAAGTTCAAGGCGCTTGTCGAGCAGAACGGCACTCTTGACGAGATAGAGGAGATGGGTAAGCGCAAGCTCGCTTACGAAATCAACTATATCTCCGAGGGTTACTACGTTCTCATGAAGTTTACCTGCGCGCCGGAGTTCCCGGCCGAGCTCGACAGACTTCTCGGCATCAGCGACGTCGTCATCCGCAGTCTTATCACCACTCGTCCGGAATAAGGGGGCGGGAAAATGCTTAATCACATTGTAGTTATGGGCAGGCTTACGCGCGATCCCGAGCTGCGCTATACCCAGTCCCAGATACCCGTCGCGTCCTTCAGAGTCGCGGTTGACCGCGATTTTCAGCCGAAGGACGGCGGCGAGAAGCAGACCGATTTCATCGACGTCGTCGCATGGCGGCAGACCGGTGAGTTCGTGTCCAAGTATTTCACGAAGGGCAGCATGGCGATCGTGTCCGGCAGGCTTCAGATGCGTGACTGGACCGATAAGGAGGGCAACAAGCGCACAAGCTCCGAGATCGTCGCCGACAATGTCTATTTCGGTGAAACCAAGCGCCGCGAAGGCGACGCGCCACCGCGCGGTGATTACCGTCCGTCCGCTCCCGCCCCCTCCCAGCGCGAAAGCGCGCCGAAGGGCGGCTCCTCCGCGTTTGAGGAGCTTGACGACGGCGACGGCGAGCTGCCGTTCTGATTAAAACAAAGGAGGTATAGCTTTGGCTTTCGATAAGAACAACCCCAGAAATCGCAAGCGCAGGAAAGTATGCCAGTTTTGTGTCGACAAGAGTGCGTTCATAGACTATAAGGATACCGCCAAGCTTCGGAAGTTCATTTCCGACCGCAGCAAGATCCTTCCCCGCCGCACCACCGGCACCTGCGCCATGCATCAGCGCGAGCTGACCGAGGCCATCAAGCGCGCCCGTCAGATCGCTCTGCTGCCCTACGTGACCGACTGAACCATACCGCATTACTCAACGCCGCGTCGAAGGACGCGGCGTTTTTATATCCTTTTTTCCCCTTCGCGGGCGCGCATAGGCTCTCTTGCAATGTCTGCCAGTAATGTAAACAAAATGTGAAAAACAGTATTTTTTCATATTTTTATGTTATATTGACACGAGCCGCCCGGGTCGGCCGGGCGGTGCAATACGCACACAGGAGGTACATACCGCAATGAAAAGGAAGCTGTGCCGCACTGCAACGGCACTTATACTGACGCTCAGTCTGCTGCTGCCGGGATCGCTCGCAGCGGCCGCCGGTACGACCACTACCGTGAGCGACGCCGGCCTGGCGCTCATAAAGGACTATGAGGGCTTTTCCTCCACCGCATATCTCGACGGCTCCGGCTGGAGGATAGGCTACGGCACGACCTGCGGACAATACGACTACCCCGGCGGCATAAGCACGGATACCGCCGACGCCCTGCTCCGCGAGTCAGTGGCCTCGCACTGTCAGGAGCTTATCGAGTATCTTAATCGCGTGGGCTTCGCCGCCACTCAGACACAGTTCGACGCGCTCGCCGACTTCACCTTCAACCTCGGCGGCAACTGGATGAGCTATGACTGTCAGCTCACCCGCCTGCTCTCCGGCGGCTCGTTCGACGCGGCGGACGTCGTCAACGCCTTCGGCGTCTGGTGCCACTCCGGCGGGTCGATAAACAGCTACCTCGTCGAGCGGCGCGTGCGCGACGCCTGCCTGTTTCTCTACGGGGATTACAGCGGTACATACAACGATAACTTCGTATATCTCACGCTCGACGCCAACGGCGGCGAGATCGAAAACGACATCGTGTTCTATGCCGCCGGCGAGTTCTACGGCGCTCTGCCCACGGCCACAAGGAGCGGCGTCTCGCTCTCCGGCTGGCAGACCTCCTCCGGCACTCTGCTTTCAACCGGCGACAGGGCGGCAAAAAATCTCGCCGTCACAGCCGTCTGGGGCAGCGGCTCTACCGCGCCCTCAACCGTGGGCTTCTCCGACGTGCCGGCGGGCGAGTGGTTCTATGACTATGTCAGCGACCTGAGCGCCAACGGCGTGGTCGAGGGCTATGGCGACGGCACCTTCCGTCCGGGCCGCAGCGTCACTCTCGGCGCGGCGCTCAAGCTCATTCTGCTCTCCGCGGGCTATGACGAGCAGGCGTCCTCCGGCGGACACTGGGCAGACGGCTATCTCGCTCTCGCACGGAGCAAGGGCATTCTCGGCGAGGGCGACGGCGACAAGCTCGACGCCGAGGTCTCCCGCGTGCTGATAGCTCAGATCGCCGCGAGGGCTCTGGGGCTTTCGGAGGCGGACGTCGACTCCCCCTTCGCCGACACCGACGACGGCTATGTCCTCGCGCTCTACCGCAAGGGCATACTCACCGGCAGCTACTCTAACGGAACGCTCGTCTATAAGCCGAACGATTCCCTGACCCGCGCGGAGATGAGCGCCATAGTCTGGCGCATCATGAACACTAACGTCCACGCAAATATGCTCCAGTACGGCTCATACTGGGTGGAGATACTTGAGGACGTGCCCGCCTACTCCTATAACAACGCGGACTTCCATACCCGCGACGGCCGGATGTGCTACGACGGCGCGCAGACCTGTACGGGCATAGACGTGTCCAAATACCAGGGCGACATCGACTGGGAGGCCGTCGCGGCCGACGGCATAGACTACGCCATCATCCGTCTGGGCTTCCGCGGCTACGGCGAGGAGGGCAGCGTTAATCTCGACGAGTATTTCACCGCGAATATCGAGGGCGCGACCGCCGCGGGTCTCGACGTCGGGGTCTACTTCTTTTCTCAGGCCATAACCGTGGAGGAGGCCGTGGAGGAGGCCGACTTTGTGCTCAAATACCTTGAGGGCTATGAGCTGAGCTATCCCGTGGTGTTCGACTGGGAGACGATAGGCATCGAATCCGCCCGCACCTACGGGCTCGACACGGAAACGCTCTGCGCCGCCGCCAACGCCTTCTGCTCGATCATCGAAAACGCCGGATACACTCCGATGGTCTACATGACGAGCTATGTCGGCTACATAGAATACGATCTGAGCGAGATCAGGGACTATGACTTCTGGTTCGCCCAGTACGGCAGCGTCCCGTCGTTCTGCTACGACTTCCAGATGTGGCAGTACAGCTCCAAGGGCAGCGTAAACGGCGTCGACGGCAACGTGGATATGAACATCAGCTTCAAGGACTACTCCGCAGTATAAGAACAAAGGGGGCGCGAGATAATCGCGCCCCCCTTGTCCTTATGCTATCGCCCTGAAGCTCAGCACGGCCTTGAAAAGGTCGCCGTCCACGGTGAGCTCAAGCGTCCCCCGCTGCAGCTCTGTGAGACTGCGGGCTATCGAGAGACCCAGACCGCTGCCCTCCGTGCTGCGCGAGCGGTCGCCGCGCACGAAGCGCTCCATAAGCTCGTCCGGGGAGATGTCCAGCGGGTATTTGGAGGTGTTCTTGAAGGAGATGATCGCCTCCCCGTCCTTTTCCTCGGCGGTCAGATAGACCCGCGTGCCGCTCTGGGAATACTTGCAGATGTTGTTCATGAGATTGTCGAACACGCGCCAGAGCCGCCGACCGTCGGCCATTATGCGTATGGGCGTTTCCGGCTGCTTCACCACGAGCTCAAGCGAGCACTCCTCGAGCCGCCTGCCGTATTCCCCCGCCGCCTGCTCAAGCAGCACGCCCACCTCGCAGGGGGCGAGCAGCACCTCAAGATTTCCGGTGTTGGCCTTGGACGCCTCCACAAGATCGTCTATGAGCTTTTTGAGCCGCTCCGACTGGCGCAGCAGCACCTCGGAGTATTCCTTGATCTTTGGGCTGTCCGCCGGCTCCTTCGAAATGAGGTCGGAGTAGTTGATGAGCGAGGTGAGCGGGGTCTTGATGTCGTGGGAGACGTTGGTAATGAGCTCGGTCTTGAAGCGCTCGCTCTTGAGCCGCTCCTCCACGGCGCGCGTCATGCCGAGACCAATGCTGTTGAGATCATCGCCGCTTTTTTTGAACTCCCAGAGCATCCTGTTCGTATCCACCTGATAGGAGAGATCGCCGGCCGCGAGAGCCTCTCCGCCCTTCTTGAGCCTGCGGAGCATAATGACGGCGTAGAACAGCGCCGGGACGAGCAGCAGCTTTTCGATGAACCAGAACCCGACGAGCCCATCGACTGAGTAGGCGGACGCCATCGCGATTATCTCGGCGAGGCATATCACCGCGACGAGCAGCACCGTGCGCCAGATAAGCGGAAGGCTTGCGAAGAACGCCCTGACGGCGCTCCAGACAGCCTTGAGACAGCGCCAGACGAAGCGGACGACGCGATAAACAACAGTGTTGCGCCACCAGCCGCCGTTCTTCACCCTCGCGGCAAAGCTCATGCACACTCCCGTGAAGATGACGACGCACACCACGCACGCGAGGATCAGCAGAAGGAGCGCCGAGAATAACGAGCCGTAATAAGAGTAATCGGCCGCGAACGCCACGATACCAACGGCGGCGGTGACCGCCGCGCAGAGGAGCAGATCAAAGGGTATTCTCGACGCCCAGCCGCTCCTGAGCTCCCCGTCCTCGCCGCGACCTGACAGGCGCATCAGAAACACGAAGCATACGACCGACGCGACGGCGCTGACGGCGATGATGACGTATACCCAGCCGAGCAGGGCGTAAGCGGCGTTCACTGCGAACCCGATGATCGAGCGGCTGCTGTCCGAGGTGAAGTCCGCGTTCTCCAGCAGGCTTTTCAGCATATCCGCGCGGTCGGTCTCGTAAAACCCGCCCTCTGAGAGCAGCACGGCGCCCGCAATGCTCCCGCAGAGCGCGCAGATGAATATCACCGTGAGGACAAACCAGAGCAGCCTCGCCCCCAGCGAGTATTTAAAGCTTTTATGTTCCATCGTTCCTGCCTCTCTCGATCTTGTAGCCCTGCCCCCACACGACCTTGAGATACCTCGGCTCGGCGGGGTCTATCTCCAGCTTCTCGCGCAGGTGGCGGATGTGGACGGCGACGGTGCCCTCGCCGCCGTAGGGCGAATTTTTCCAGACCTTCTTATATATTTCCTTGGGGGAAAAGACCTCGCCGGGGCTCGCCATCAAAAGCTTGAGTATATCGTACTCCGTGGGCGTGAGCGAGACCTCCGCGCCGTCGAGCGTCACGCGCTTCTCGCGGTCGTCGAGCTCTATGCCGCCTATCACGGCGTTCTGCGGCTTCACCTCGCCTCCGCCGAGCTTCATGTAGCGCCGGAGCTGGGACTTCACGCGCGCGGCCACCTCGAGCGGATGGAAGGGCTTGGTGATATAGTCGTCCGCGCCGACGGTGAGCCCGAGTATCTTGTCGGCGTCCTCGCCCTTGGCGGTGAGGAGTATAACCGGCACGTTGCTCTCCTCGCGCAGCTTGACCATCGCGGCGATGCCGTCCATAACGGGCATCATGATGTCCATCAGCACAAGGTGAACATCGGTCTGCGCCGCTATCTCCAGCGCCTCCCTGCCGTTGTGCGCCTCAAGCAGGTTGTATTCGGAGTCCGTGAGGTATATCTTCAGCGCGTTGACTATATCCGGCTCATCGTCGCAGATAAGTATGTTGTACATATCCATCCCCCTCGTGATTTTGATTATATCCCCTGCCGCATTTAAGATAACAGCGGGCAAACTTTTAAGAATATATTAAGCTTACAATAATACTCCCCGGGACGCAAGTCCCGGGGAATATATATCGTCGGCAAAGCCTGTTATTTCCTGACGTAGCCGTTGAATACCTGCTTGGTCTCCTGCACCATAATGAAGGCGGCGCTGTCGAGAGAATAGACGAGCTTTCTGAACTCCGCAAGTCGGCGGCTGCTGATCTCGGCGAAGATCATATACTTTTCCCCGCCGTACTCCGTCGCGCGCGTCTTGACCACCGTGACGGCGAAGCCGGCGCTCTGGATGGCCTTAACGAGCTCGTCGTTCTTGTCGCTCGTGACGACCTGCATGGTGACGTTTGATTTGATGAACCGCTTGGCGAGCTTGCCGCCGACATATGTACCCGCTGCGAAGCCGCCGCCATAGGCCAGCGCGACGAAAATGCTGCTGTTGGCCGCCGCAAGCGCCTGACGCACCACCACGAACCAAATAAAGGCCTCAAAAAATCCGACGAGCGCGGCTAAGGCCGTCTTTTCCTTGACCGTGAGCACCGTGCGGATCGTGCAGCAGGACACGTCCAGTATCCGGCAGAAGAATATCTCGGCGCACAAAAGCGCTGTTTGCAATCTTATCACTCCAATAATCAATGTTGAGGCATCGTAACACAAAGCGCCTCACATTTCAAGACGTATTTGTTTACAAGATGTTCCAAACGTGGTAAAATAGCTAACTGCTAACGACTGCAAGGAGCAAGAGAATGCTTGATAAGCTCAAACAGATAGAGGAAAAATACGAGCGCCTTTCCGCGCGTTTGTCGGAAAGCGAGGTCTATTCCGACCCGGAGGCCTATGCCCGTCTCGCCCGCGAGCTCAAGGAGCTTGCGCCGGTGGTGGAGGCATACCGTGAATATATGAAGCGCCGCGCCGATATTGAGGGCGCGAGGGAGCTGTTTTCCGACCCCGAGATGGGCGAGCTCGCCCACGAGGAATTCGAGAGCGCGAGGGCGGACGCCGAGGCGCTTGAGGAGCGGATTAAGCTCCTGCTTCTGCCCACTGACCCCAACGACGCCAGAAACGTCATAGTAGAGATACGCGGCGGCGTGGGCGGCGAGGAGTCCGCGCTCTTTGCCGCGAGCCTGTACAGGATGTACGCCATGTACGCCGAGACCAAGGGCTGGAAAACCGAGATCGCGAATCTCAGCGAGACCGAGCTCGGCGGAATAAAAGAGGTCAGCTTCATTATCGAGGGCGAGGGCGCCTATTCGCGGCTCAAATTCGAGTCCGGCGTCCACCGCGTGCAGCGCGTGCCGGAGACCGAGACCCAGGGCCGCATCCACACCAGCACGGCAACC